>DATJHN010000074.1:0-17428 GCA_035493915.1 Bordetella sp. | reverse complement strand
GCCTACGACACCGCGGCCGGCGATCTGCCGGTAGTCGGCGAAGCGCTGATGCCGATCACGCGTTGGGAAGACATCCCGCTGGAATAAGGCGACCCAGGTTCGCGTGCCGCACGCCCGCGCATGGAACGCTTCATCCGTTCGACGCACCGTCCAGGCGGGCATGCCGGCCCGTATCGCCGAGTTTCGTTCAGCAATTCGTCATATCACGTTCAGCTTTTGGTTGGCTTTCATTCAGCTAGTTGTTGCTTTTGCGCCCTAGGTGTATACGCGAATTCGCTGAAACCGACAGCAAGCTGAAAGTGCGGCTCTCCACAATCGCGTTCAGCATCACGCAAGCTTGCCTGGTGCCCTCGACAAAAAACGCGAGCTCGGAGGAGAGAAGCAATGACATTCCACAGACACCTGGCCGGGCCGGGAGCGCGCCGGCCATGATGAACAACCGCAATTTCGTCAGGGGCCTGTTCCTGATCGCCTTCGCCGCTCTTTTCGGCGGGGTCGCCTCGACCTATCCCCTGGGCAACCTGGCCCGCTTCGGACCCGGACTGTTCCCGCTGCTTATCTGCGGCTGCCTGCTGCTGGTGGGCGTCATCACCGTAATCCGCGCGTACTTCGTCGAACCGGTACCGCTGAACTACAGCTTCCGCAACATCGCCATCGTCCTGGCCAGCCTGATCGGCTTCGTGCTCGTGTCGAACTTCCTGAACATGCTGCTCGGCATCGTGTTCCTGGTGTTCTGCTCCACGCTGGCCGGCACTTCCTATTCCGTGGCGCGCAACGTCAAGATCTCCGCCGGACTTATCGCGGTGGCGCTCGCCTTCAAATTCCTGCTGGGTCTGAACCTGCCGCTCCTATGATCGAGATCCTAAACAACCTATCGTTCGGTTTCGAACAAGCGCTGACCCTGGAAAACCTGATGTATTGCGCATTGGGTTGCACGGTCGGTACCCTTATCGGCCTGTTGCCGGGCCTTGGTCCGCTGTCGACCATCAGCCTGCTGCTGCCGATCACCTACTCCATCCCCGCCGGCGGTGCGCTGATCATGCTGGCCGGCATCTACTATGGCGCGCAGTATGGCGATAGTGTCAGCGCCATTACCATGAAGATCCCGCATGCCAGCAGTATCGTGGCCTGCATCGACGGGTACCAGATGAACCTCAAGGGCAAGACCGGCCTGGCGCTGTTCACGGCCGGCCTGTCGAGCTTCATAGGGGGCACCGTGGCCATCATCGTGCTGTCGACCATGGCGCCGGCGCTGGGCGAGGTCGGCATGCTATTCGGACCCGCCGATTATTGCGCGCTGATGCTGCTGGGTTTCTTCTGCGTCAGCTTCGTCAGCAGCGGCAGTCTGCTCAATGGCCTGGCCATGGCGATGATCGGCATCCTGCTGGGTGTGGTCGGCACTGACGTCAACAGCGGCATGGCGCGCTACACGATGGACCTGATTTTCCTGCAGGACGGTATCGGGCTGATCAGCATCGCCCTGGGCTGCTTCGGCATCGCCGAGATCGTCAAGAACCTGGATGCGCGCAACACGCTTACGCCGTTCAACGGCAAGATCAAGCTGATGCCGACCTGGCCCGAGTTCAAGCGCATTATTCCCAGCGCCCTGCGCGGCAGCATCATCGGGTCGGTGCTGGGTATCCTGCCGGGGGGCGGTCCGACGATCGCGCAGTTCGCTGCCTATGCCGCCGACAAGCGCTTCAGCAAGCATCGCGACGAGATCGGGCAGGGTGCCATCGAAGGCGTGGCAGGGCAGGCCGCGGCCGACGAGGCGGCGGCGCGCACCAGCTTTATTCCGCTGATGGCGATCGGCATTCCCGAGAACGCCGTAATGGCGCTGATGCTGGCGGCCTTTATCGTCAAGGGTGTGCAGCCGGGTCCCAATATGATCGCCAATCACCCGGATCTGTTCTGGGGCCTGGTGGCCAGCATGTGGATCGGCAACTGCTTCCTGCTGATCCTGAACGTGCCGCTGGTGCGTTACTGGTTGTCGGTGTTCAAGATTCCCTACACCGTGTTGTTTCCGTCGATTTTGTTCTTCTGCTGCATCGGTACGTTCAGTATCAACAACAGCCTGGATGACGTGTATATCACGGCGTGCTTCGGTGTCATCGGCTATATCTTCCTGCGCCTGGGAATGGAGGCGGCGCCGTTGATGCTGGGCTTTATCCTGGGACCAATGCTGGAGGAAAACTTTCGCCGCGCCATGCTGCTTAGCCGCGGCGACTTCGGCACCTTCGTATCGCGTCCGATCAGCGGCACGCTGTTCGCCGTGATCGGCGCGATCGTGGTGTGGCAGGTAACGTCCTTTGTGCGCAAGAACCGCCGGAACAAGGCCGCGGCGATGGCCACGCCGCAACCCGCCGGGCAAGCCGACTGAATATGTGCCGCCGCCGGCATTCTCCTTGCCGGCACTTGTAGAGCCCTCCTGTATCGGAGGGCTTTTTTTTCACTCCAGAGCGGCAAATCCCGATGTTTCAATGGACTAAGATGTTCAGCGGCTATTTAGCCCGCGCGGTCACAATCGCGGATGCCGTTCAGCCTGGGGCGACGGCGGCCGTGCGCGCGGCGGCGGGTGCCGGTCCCAAGATGTTGTTCGAGAGGAATCCATGCGATCACTCGTCAAGTCCGCGTTATGCCTGCTGTGCCTGGGCCTGGGGTTCGGCGTACAAGCCGCCGCGTTCCCCGACAAACCGGTCAATCTGATGGTCGGTTTTACCCCCGGCACCAGTGTCGACATCATCGCGCGCCTGCTCGGGCAGAAGCTGGGCGAGCTTTGGGGCCAGTCCGTCGTGGTGGAGAACCGCGCGGGCGCGGGCGGCAATATCGCCGCCGGCTATGTCGCGCGCTCGGCGCCGGACGGCTATACCATCCTGCTGGTCAACAACAGCGTGACCATCAGTCCAGCCCTGTATCGCAGGCTCAACTACAACCCGCGCGACCTGAAGGCGGTGACGCTGGTGTCGTCGATGCCGTTCGCGCTGGTCGTCGCGCCCACGTCGAAGGCGACATCGCTGCAGCAATTCATCGCGCAGGCGAAAGCCGCGCCGGGCCAGCTGGATTTCGGCTCGGGCGGCGTCGGCAACACCGATCACATGACGGGCGAACTCTTCGCTGAAATGGCGGGCCTGAAGATGGTCCATGTGCCGTACAAAGGTGGTACGGAAGCGATGACCGATGTGATGAGCGGGCGCATCTCCACGTACTTCGCGGGTGTCGCGGCGTGTCTTCCGCTGGTCAACGCGGGCAAGCTCAAGGTTATCGCCACGACCGGCGCGCAACGCTCCCCGGCGCTGCCCAATGTGCCGACGTTCGTGGAATCAGGCATGCCAGACTTCCAGGTCACCTTGTGGAACGGCCTGATGGTGCCCACCGGCACGCCCCCCGATGTCATCGAAAAGATCGCCGCCGACACGGACAAGGTCCTGCGGATGCCCGAAGTCAGGCAGCGCATGGCGCAGCTCGGCCTGAGCATCGAAGGCGGTCCGCCGTCGCGTTTCCAGACACTGCTCGATGACGAGACGGCGCGTTGGGCCGAGGTGGTAAAGAAGACCGGTATACAGCTGCAGTAAGCAGCCCACTCATCGACAGACCCAGATTCAGGAATTCGACCCGTGACCACGTTCAATCTCTATTGCAGAAACGCCACGACCTTCGCGCCGGACGGCAGCTTCGACGAAGAAGCTTTCCGCCAGTACCTGCAACGCTTTATCGATGCGCGGATCGGCGTCTATCTGGCCAGTCTGGGGTCTGGTGAAAGCGGATCCATGACGCTCGATGAGCTGCGGCGCGTATACCGGATCGGTGTCGAGGTCTGCAAGGGCCGCATCCCCGTGCATGCCAACCCGCCCGAGAAAATGTCGGTGCGCGAAACGTTCGAGCATGTACAGCTGGCGGTCGAAGCGGGGGTGGAGATCGTCAATGTGTACGGCCCCGCCGCCTGGCACGGCTATCAGCCCACGCCCGAGGAATTCTTCGCGTTCTTCGACGAACTGCTGCCCAAGGTCAAGGCGCCTGTCGCGTTTTCGCCCAACGCCGGCCTGGGACGGGCACCGACCGCGGCCATGCTGGCTCGGCTTTGCGAGAAGCATCCGCAAATCATCGTGCTGAACCTGCTTACGCAAACCGATGAGTACTTCGTCGAGCTGCAGGACAGGCTTACGCGCGAAGTGCAGTTGAATGTGCCTTTCATGGGATCCATGGAAACCATGCTGCTGGGCGCCACGGCGGTGATCGGCGCCGAGATGAATATGCTCCCCAAGACCCACCGGCGCTACATGGACCTGTTCACCGATGGCCGCCACGCCGAGGCCGCCCAGGTCTACGCCGATATCGCCCGCTTTAACCGCTACGTCGGCCAGTGGCGCAGCGCCCACCCGCGCTGGATCAAGATGATGATGACCGCATTCAAGATACCGGGTGGAATGATACGCGGCCCTTATGTGCCTCCCGCCGCGGAAGAGCAGCAAAGATTCGTCGACGGGTTGCTTGCCCTGGGCCTGGCGGAGATCGGCGAGGCGGCGCGGGAAGCAGGCCTGGCGTGCTGAGTCTCGCGCCTGCGATGTCGATGGCTCGCGGATATATGCGCTTACCGCTGGCCGTCGATATCGCGCAGCGCCGGATCCAGCCGGTCGCGTATCCAGTCGCCGACGATCGAAATGGACATCGTCGTCAGGAAGATGACGGTACCCGGGAATATCGCGATCCACCACGCCGTCGTCAGGAAAGCCCTGCCTGAACCCAGCATCTGGCCCAGGCTGGTCAATGGCGGGCGTATCCCCAGGCCCAGGAAGCTTAGCGATGTTTCCAGCAGGATGACTTGCGGAAAGTTCAGCGTGAACTGCACGATCAGCACGCCCAGGATGTTGGGCAGGATGTGCTTGGCATAGATATGCCAGGGCGGTGCGCCCAGCGCCTTTACCGCCATCGCGTAGCCCTGGTTGTTGGCGGAAATCACCACGCCGCGCGTCAGGCGCGCGAATACCTCCCAGCCGTAGAAGCCCATGATGCCGATGAACAGCATGAAGCTGCCGCCGAATACGGCTATCAGCGCAAGGGCGATCAGGATGAAGGGCAGCGACGCCTGGACGTCGGCCAGCATCATGATGACTTCTTCCGCCAGTCCGCGGAAATGGGCGGCCAGGAATCCCAGTACCGTGCCGACGATGGCGCCGATGGCCGTGCCCCCCAGGGCCACCAGCACGCTGAAGCGGATTGCGTACAGCAGGCGGCTGAGTATGTCGCGGCCCAGTTCGTCCGTACCCAGAATATGGGCGCTGGTGCCACCCAGGAAGACAGGCGGCGCCAGGCGCAGGCGCAGCGCCTGGGTGCGGTAATCGTAGGGCGCCAGCACGTCCGCCAGGCACGACACGCCGAACAGCAGCACGACGAAAACCAGTGCCAGGATCACCAGCGCGGGATAGCGTTTTTCGGCGGGGATCGCCGCCTTTTTCCGGTGCCACGGCAGTGCGGACAGCATGTGTTAACTCTCTTTGCGCGCCGAGCGCATGCGTGGGTCGAGTATCGTGTAGACGAAGTCCACCGCCAGGTTGGCAAGGACCATGGTCACGGCGGTCAGGATCAATATGGCCTGCACCACGGCGAAATCGCGGGAGGTGACCGACCCCACCAGCAGGCGGCCGATGCCGGGCCATCCGAAGACGGTTTCGACGATGATCGAGCCCGCGACCAGATCGCCCAGCTTCAGGCCGGCGATGGTAATGATGGGAATGGCGGCGTTGGGCAGCGCATGCCGGATCACCAGGCTCAGACGGGGTACGCCGCGGGCGCGCGCCGCCACCATGTATTGCCGGTTCAGGACTTCCAGCATCGCCGAACGGGTGAAGCGCGCGAAGACGCCGGCGAAATGGGTGCCCAGGGTAATGGCCGGCAGGATCAAATGCCATGCGGTATCCGCGCCGGCGCTGGGCAGCAGCCGCAGGCGCAGCGAGAACAGCAGGATCAGCAATATTCCCAGGAAGAAATTGGGCAGGCTGAAGCCCAGGACGGCAAAGCCCATGACGAAGCGGTCCATCGCCCGGTTGCGGTTCAGCGCCGCGACAATGCCCAGCGCAAGACCCAACGCAAGGCCGAAACCGAATGCCGTCAGTCCCAGGCGCAGCGTGTAAGGCAGTGCTTCTTGTATCAGTTGCGTGGCGGGTTTCTGGTCCGACAGCGATAGGCCGAAATCCCCCTGCGCCAGGTTGCCCAGGTAGGAGACATATTGTTCCCACAGTGGCCGGTCCAGGCCGAACCTGACGCGGTATTGCTGAACGACCTCGGGCGAGGCCTGGTCGCCTACCAGGGCTTCGATGGGGTCGCCCGACAGGTTCAGCGCCACAAAGGTAAACGTGACGATGATCCAGATGGTAAGCAGGCCGCGGGCCAGCTTGCGCGCCAGCAGACGCCCGTTCATGTCGCCTCCGTCGAGCGCGCCGGCGCCGCCGGTCCGGTCATCAACGCGGGATCGTTCAACAACACGCCTCGCGGCCGCAGTGCCAGGACGCGGGCCAGGCGGTCCGGCGTGGTATCGCCCACTTCGAACGAAGTGCCCTTGCCGCCCAGGGTGATCCAGGTGGGCTTCTCCCGCACCACGCGCAACGCCGCCTGCTGGTCGAGGTGGCCTTCCCATACCCGGAACGCTTGCGCGCCCGCGCGCGCGAATTCCTCGGCGCGTGTGTAATCGGGCAGGAAAGCCAGCAGGCGGACAGCCGGCAACAGTGCGTGGGCCAGTTGCATCTGGGCAAGATCGCGCACGCCTATCCATACCTTGTCCAGGGCATCGCAGTTGCGTATGTCGCGCGCGATCGCCTCGATCAGCGGCAGATCCGGGGTCTTTACGTCGATCAGCACCGGCCGCAGCGGGGCGATATCCGTCAAGGTGCGCGGCAGGGGCGACAGGCGTTCGCCGGTGGTCAGCCTTACGTCCTGGAGCTCGGCCGCGGTCATATCGGCCACACCGCGCGCATCGCCGGCGATGCGGCTGAGCGTGCCATCGTGGCAGGCGAAGACGAAGCCGTCGCTCGATAGCCGCGCATCGCTTTCGACGATATCCGCACCGATGTCGATGGCGCCGAGATACGCCAACTGGGTGTTTTCCGTATAGCGCGCCGAATAGCCGCGGTGGGCGATGACCAGAGGATCGTTCATGCTATGGGCCTATTTGTTCCGCGTAATGGCAGCGCACGGTATGGCCGCCGGCCACGGTGCGCAGGACCGGCATCTCGTTCATGCAACGAGCCTGCGCGTAGGGGCAGCGGGTATGGAAATGGCAGCCGTTGGGGGGATGCGCCGGACTGGGCGGATCGCCTTTCAGGACGATGCGTGGCGTTCCTTCACGCCGAAGCGTGGCGGACACATCGGGAATCGCCGATAGCAACGCCCTGGTGTAGGGATGCAGCGGGCGGTCGTAAAGGTCGTCGGTCTGCCCTTCTTCCACGATCTGGCCCAGGTACATCACCGCGACGCGATGCGACAGCCGGCGAACCACGCGCAGGTCGTGCGAAATGAACAGGTAGGCGATGCCATGGTCGTGCTGGAGTTTTTCCAGCAATGCGATAACGGTTGCCTGCACGGATACGTCCAGCGCCGACACCGGCTCGTCGCAGACGATCAGGCTGGGTTTCAGCGCCAGCGCGCGCGCGATCACCACGCGCTGCGCCTGGCCGCCACTGATCTGGTGCGGAAAGCGGCCGGCCAGGGCCGCGGGCAGGGATACCGCGTCCATCAGGGTGTCCACCACGGCATCGCGGTCCGTGGCGGGGCCGATGTCGTGCAGGTCCAGCGGCTCGCGTATCTGCTTGCGTATCGGCAGGCGGGGATCCAGGGCCGACAGCGGATTCTGGAAAATGATCTGCACTTCGCGCCGCTTGGCGCGCCATTGCGCGTCGGTCAGTGACGCCAGGTCCTGGCCCTTGAACCGGATGGATCCTTGCGTGGGCCGGTCCAGGCCCACGATCATGCGGCCGGTGGTGGATTTTCCGCAGCCGCTTTCGCCCACCAGGCCCAGCGTTTCGCCAGTCCGTACATGGAACGAGACGTCCTCGACGGCGCGGATGCTGGGCTGGGCAGCACCGAACAGCGAGCGCGCGCCGCCGAAGTAGCGCCGCAGCTTGCTGACGTGCAGCAGGGGTGTTTGCGATGCCGGCTCTGTCATGCCCACTCCTGGCGCGGCCGGTACACGGGCGCGCGCGTATCCAGGCGCGGCATGGCGGCCAGCAGTTCGCGCGTATAGGCTTCCGCGGGCTCGGCGAACAGCCGCGCGGCGGAGGCGGTTTCGACGATATGCCCATGGCGCATCACGGCCACGTCATCCGCCATTTCGGCGACCACGCCCAGGTCGTGCGTAATGAATAGAATGGCCATGCCCAGCTCGGCCTTCAGGCGATTGAGCAGTTCCAGGATCTGCGCCTGAATGGTTACGTCCAGCGCGGTGGTGGGCTCATCGGCGATAAGCAGCGTGGGATTGCAGGCCAGGGCCATCGCGATCATCACGCGCTGCGCCATTCCACCGGAAAACTGATGCACATGCGAGGCCAGCCGCTGCCGCGGTTCGGGAATGCCGACCATTTCCAGCAGCTCGATCGCGCGGGCGCGGCGCTGCCCGCGCTTCAAGGGCGTATGCAGGGCCAGCGTTTCATCCAGCAGGCCGCCCACGGTATGCACGGGATTGAGCGAGCCGAGCGGATCCTGGAACACCATGCCGATACCGCCGCCGCGCACCTGGCACAGTTCGCTTTCCGGCAGCAGCGCCAGATCGCGGTCCTGGAACAGGATGCGGCCGCCGGTCTGGCGGCCATTGCGCGGCAGCAGTCCCAGTATGGCCTGGCAGGTAATGCTCTTGCCGCTGCCGCTTTCGCCGACGATGCACAGCGTTCGTCCCTGGGCTACGCCAAAGCTGACGTCGTGCAGCACGTCGGCAAAGCCCGCCGATGTGCGAAAACCCACGCGCAGTCCCTGGACGGAAAGGACGTCGTTCAATTATTTCGGTCCGTACGAGAAGTTATCGGGACGGAAGTCCATGTAGTACTGGGAGTACGGCTGCCACTGCACGTTCTTCTTCATGGCATAGCCCGTGACCGGGTTGTACAGCATGGTCATCGGCATGTCGTCCTCGAAAATGTCCAGCACCTTGCGATACGTCGCTCGCCGCTGCGCCGGATCGGTGGCGGAGTACAGCGTTTGCGACAGCGTGTTGAACTCTGGATTAGGCGAGTAAATCTTCTGCGTTTTCTGGATTTCCGAGTTGGCGCCCCACAGGATCAGCAGCGACCCGGTGGGATCGGGGATGCGGTAGGTGTTGGACCAGGCATACATCTGGACACCAGGCTTGCGCACGTCCTTGAAGCTGTCCACGAAATCGATGCGCACGTTGATGCCGACCGCGCGCCACATCTCCTGCATGATCTGTGCCGCTTCGACGTTGTACAGGTAGTAGTTGGGAATCAGGCGATATGAGATCTCCTGGCCCTTGTAGCGGCTTTGCTTCAGCAGTTTTTTCGCCTGCTCGGGATCGTATTGGTAGCCTGCGCGATCCTTGTCGTACAGATTGCCGAAGCTGGGCAGCTGGTAGCCGTTGGGGGCGTAGGTCCTGCCTTTCCACAAGGCGTCGATCAAGGCCTTGCGGTCTATCGCCAGGCTGAGCGCGTGGCGCAGATTCTTGTCGGAAAGCAGCGCATCGTTGGTGTTAAAGACCACGACGTGGCTGTTTTCCTGCGGCACGGTTTTCAGCGTCAGGTCTTTATAAGCGGCCAGGCTTTCCCATTGATCGGGCGGAATCTCGGCGGCGATGTCGTATTCGCCCGAAACCAGCCCGGCGACGCGTGCCGCGACTTCCGGCACCGACTTGAACGTAATGGTCTTGGCGGCCGGCTTGCCCTCGTAGTACTTGTCGAAGGCCTGCAGCGTGACGTGATCGTTCTTCTGGTAGCTGGCGAACTTGTAGGGGCCGGTGCCGACGGGATTGAAGCGCAGCGCCTTGGCTGCTTCGTCCATCCAGACTTTGGCGGGCACGCCGTCCTTTTTGTATTTGTTCCAGGCTTCGTCGCAGATGACGAAAGACATATAACTCGACAGGCGCTGTTCGATGGCGGCGTCGTGCTCGGCGGTGGTGAAGCGCACCGTCATGTCGTCCAGCTTTTCGACTTTCTTCAAATTGCCGAAGTAGGCCGGGCCTTCCGCGTAATAGGCATCCGGTCCCCACAACCGTTCTGGAGAGAACGTGGCCAATACATCGTCGGCATTGAATGGGTTGCCGTCGTGGCATACCACGCCGGCGCGCAATTTCACGTCGAACGTGGTGGGGGTGGTCCAGGACCAGCTCGTCGCCAGGCCCGGTTCCAGTTTCGCGCCGCCGTCGGCACTGGGGTGGTCGAAGTCGCGCCGGATCAGCGTATCGAAGATGGAGTAGTAGATGCGGACATCGACGTTGCCGTTGCCGGCGGCGGGATCCAGCGTACGGGCCAACTCGTTGACCGCGACCGTCAGGCTGGGGCGCGCGTCCGCCGTGGATTGCGCCCGCGCGGCGCCGCCGGCCGCCATCGCCATGCCGAGTACCGGCACACACAACAGGACAGCCTTGGCGGCATACCGGTTCAGTTTGAACATGCTATTTCTCGCGCATGGTAAGAGTGAATGGACGAAATAGGGCATCAGCCGCGGCGTGCCGTGCTTCCCGCTTTTTCAAAACTGAGTCGCAGGCTTTCGAGCTTGGCCAGGGCGTCGAGCGAACGGCCGTGGTCGACACGCGTAAGCTCCAGGATCAGCGTGTTGCAGATGGCCATCGGTACCGTCAAAGACTGGAACTCGCCCGGCTCGCCGCGCCTGGCGGTAATGGTCAGCGCCGCCGCGGCAGGCAGGGTCAGATCGGTCAGCAGTACGTTGGCCGCGCCGGTCTCGCGCGCCAGTTTCAAGGCGCGCGCCACACCTGGGCTTTCATGGCGGAATATCATGCCGAAAACCAGATCCTTGTCCGTCAGGCTGATCAGTTCGTCGGCTGCCTGCCAGTCCGCGTGTGACAGGCCCACTGCGTGATACCCGGAACGCTTGAGGCGGCGGGCGAAGAGTTCCGCCAGACTGCCCGCATGGCTTTCGCCGATGACGATGATGCGGCGTGCCCGGCGCAGGCAGTCCGTGGCCGCGTCGATCTCTGCCTGGCCGACCTGCTCCATCAGCCTGCCGAGCGCGGCGATCTCGCCGGCGATCACCGATTCCAGCAGCGTGCTTCCCGTGGCGCTGTCAATGCGATTGCGTACGCGCGCCGATGCATCCAGGTCGAACACCATCGCTTCGCGCATGACGCGATAGGAGTCGAAGCCCAGCTTGCGCGCCAGGCGGCCTGCCGTGGACGGGTGTACCCCCGCGCGCTCGGCGATTTTGTGTGCCGGCATGAAGCTGCCCGCGGTCGGATCGGATAGCAGGACATCCACCAGCTTGCGATCGGAACCGGTGAGCGTGTCGTTTTTTTCAGCTACGAGTTCTTCAAAGCGCATGCCGGCTCCAGGCGAATACTCGATCGAGCAATGGGGCGAATGCTATGCAAAATATATTGCAGGAACTTGACAGCTGCAAGATTAATTGCAGGACCGCAAAATAATTGCGAATCTCTTTTCGTCACGGACCGCATCATTGGCGCTAAGGAGGTCGTCGATCTGGCTTACGAGCAGAAGCCAACCGCCTCGACCGAAGAGGTGGGGCGCTGCCTGAGCCACTACGCCGACTACGATGATTTTCTGGATCTGGCGCCATAACGAGCGCCTTGCGCGTCGAGGTGGCCCAAGCGCACAATCGCCTACACCTTGCATACGAATACATTGGCGCATAACGCCCCGGGGAATGTTGTTCGGGAGGGCACCATGCAAACCCTTTATCCGATAATGCTCATCCGCCATGCGGAAAAGCCGCTGCGCGAGCCGCGCGATGCGGACGACGCCGCCGGTACGCGCGGGCGGCACGGGCTTAGCCCGCGTGGCGAGCGCCGCGCGCGGATGCTGGCTGAATATTTCATGGCCGACGACGGTATGTCGCCGGATGGACATATCCGTACGCCACGGTTCGTTTTCGCGGCGGCCAGCACGCCGGAACATCGCAGCACACGGCCGGCCGATACGGTGCGGCCCGTGGCCGACGCGTTGGGCTTGGCCGTCCAGGAAGATTTCGGTTCGGATCCGCCGTTCGACGCGGTGGTCGCAGCCCTGGAATCCGCGGCCGCGCGTGGGCCGGTGCTGGTCAGCTGGCGCTTTGACACGTTGCCGGATCTGGCGCGCGCGATAGGGGCAAAGAGTGTTCCGGCCGATTGGCCAGCCAACCGTTTCGATATGACCTGGGTGTTGGAGAAGTCAGGCGATGCGTGGCGGCTTACGCAGGTTCCGCAGTTGCTTATGCCAGGGGATCACGCCACGCCGATGTAAAGCCACCCGCGCCGATGTAGAGGACACCCGCCATCGCCATAGGCGCCAGCCGCCGACGCATAGCGACACGCGCTCAACCCCGTTTGCGACTCTTCCCCCGCTTGCTGCCCGTCAGTTCCGACATGATCGTGCTCGTGGGTCCAGGTCCCGCGGCGATTCCGCTCAGCAGCAGGGTCACGGAAAAGTGGATCATCTTTTCCACGTCGATCGGACGATCCTCGCTATTGAGCCGATCGCCGATGATCAGAGTGGCCAGGCCATGTTCCACCGCCCATGCGGCATGCGTGACCAAGGGCATATCCTGTTCCATCCAGTCGTGGTCGCGCGCGTAGTCGCGTACCGCGGAGGCGAATAACTCGAACGACTCGTTGGCGGCGTCCGCGAGTTCCGCGTAATCGGTCTTTTTCACCAGGCGGGGGCCTATCATCAGATCGAACAGCCCCTTGTGGTCCTGCGCGAACTTGACGTAGATGCGCATCATTTCGTAGACGCGGGCCAGATTTCCCTCCGTACCGGCCAATGCCTGCTGGCGCAGCACGGTCAGGTCGCGGAAACCGCTGGCGGCGATCGCGGCCAGCAGGCCGTTCTTGCCGTCGAAGTGCCTCGAAGGCGCGGCTTCCGACACGCCCACGGCGCGGGCCAGCTGGCGCAGGCTCATGTCGTGGACGCCGGCGTGCTCCAGCTCGCGTCGGGCTTCTACGATCAACGCGCTTCGCAAATCCCCGTGGTGATAGGGCGCAGGCGCGGCGCTGCTGCTTTTCTTCATCGCGTGTTCATTCCTTCCTGGATCCTGTGATCTTGAGCGCCCCATGGGCACTTCCAGCGTGATCCGCGCTGCATTTTATCCATGGCCCTGGCGCTGTTCCGCCCGCGGATTCGGTATTTACCCCTACTTGCCCTGAAAGTTAACGCTGTTATCATGGGCTCGTAGTTAATACTGTTAACTTTAAACGGAAAGGCCAGCCATCGTACTGGTCGCCTGCCGCCGGAGCTGCCGCATGGAAGAGATAGTTTTGAAGGAAGTGCATGGCCATGTGGCCGTCCTGACCTTGAATTACCGGCCTTACAACCTGTCCGGTCCCACACTGAGCGGTGCGCTGATGGCCAGGCTGAACGAAGCCGTGGAGCAGGGGCAGCGGGCGATACTGCTGCGCAGCGGCCTGCGCCATTTTTCGGCCGGCGCGGATGTCGATCTATTCGACGAGCGTATCGAGCGGGAAGGCCGCGCGCGCCTGGATCCCGTACAGGTGTTGAACGCCTTCGAGCAGTTGCCGATACCTATAGTCGTGGCTGTGCACGGAGTATGCCTGGGTGGCGGGCTGGAGTTGGCGCTTGCTTGCGATTACATCGTGGCCGCTCAATCGGCCAAGATCGGTTCCGTGGAGGTCGCCCTGGGTCTGCATCCCTTGATGGGCGGCATTCAGCGCCAGGTGCAGAGGATGGGCATGGCCCGCGCCAAGGAGATGTCCATGCTGGGCCGCCGTTACGACGCCGCCACCCTGGAACGCTGGGGCCTGATCAACCTGGTGGTTGCCGACGACGAACTGGAAAAGACCTCGCTCGCGATCGCTGAAGAACTGGCCAATGGGCCGACAGTCGCGCATGCCGCCACCAAGCGCCTGGCGCTGATCGCGGCGAACGATGGTGTCGCCGCGGCCGACCAGGCCATGTTCGAAGAACAAAAGGGCATCTGGGCTTCACGCGACTTGAAAGAAGGCTTGAAGTCCTTCCGCGCCAGCGGCCCCGGCCTTGCCATATTCCAGGGGCAATAACATGTCCGGTCCACTTTCTGGTCTGAAGGTTATCGATTTCTCGCGTGTGCTGGCGGGTCCGCTCTGCGGGCGCACCCTGGCGGATCTGGGCGCGGATGTTATCAAGATCGAACCGCCGCGGCCCGACGTTTCCCGCGGCGCCTTTCCATTCGCCAACGGCATGTCCGGCTACTACGCCCAGCAGAACATAGGAAAACGCAATATCAGCGTCGACCTGAACGTGCCGGGTGCCGCGGAGCTGATCGCGCGGCTGTGCGATTCAGCCGATATCGTCGTGGAGAATTTCCGCGCCGGCACGCTTAAGTTCTTCGGTCTGGATTACGCGTCGCTGTGCAGGCGCAATCCACGCCTGATCTATGTATCGATCACCGGGTACGGGCAGGGTGGTCCCTGGGCATCGCGGATGGCGTATGCGCCGACGGTACAGGCGGAATCGGGGTTCACCCACAATTCACTGCGCCACTTCGGCGGCAACCTGGCCACGGAGCAGACTGACGCGCTTTCGCACGCCGACGTTTATGCCGGACTGCAGGCGGCGATAGCGGTACTCGCCGCACTCAGGAAGCGGGAACAGACGGGGCGCGGCCAGTACATCGACGTGGCGATGGCCGCGGTGCTGTTGTCCACGAACGAGCGCGCGCACCTGGACATCGCGGGTGTGGACACGGGTGCGGAACCCGGCATCCTTGGCGCCACTGACGGCCCGTTCTTTACGGGTCCCGGGGGCGAGCGCTTCGTCGCGGCGCAAAGCCTGGTCGGCAGCCTTACTTTCCCGAACTATCTGCGCGCAATGCGCCGTGCCGACCTGGCCAGCGACCCGCGTTTCGCCACCCCGGAACTTCGCCGGCAGAATTACCCGGCATTGCACGCGCTGGTGCAGACCTGGATCCTGACCTTCCGCGATCTGGGTTCGCTCGATGCCCAGCTCGACGAATCGAAGATCGCCATTGGACAAGTCCGATCCACCAAGGAGCTGTGCGAGTCCGAATGGGGTGAATACTGGGGGGCCGTGCGTCCGGTATCCGATCGGCGCGGCGGAACATACAAACTGCACGGCCATCCATGGCGATTCTCGGACGACGATTTGTCCCATGACCCTGCCGAACCGGCTTTCCGTGGTGAACACAATGCTCAGGTCCTGGCGGAACTGGGTTTGAGCGATAGCCAGATACGGGCGCACGTCGAGCGCGGCATGTTCCTGGCGGATCCCGCCGCACTCGCCATACCCGATGTCGCCACTACGGCCGCGACCGTCATGCAAGAGACAAGCGTCTAAGCATCATTAGAAAATCCGATCGGAGGAGACCCACTATGAATAATTCATCGATGCGCCGGCATGGCTGCGCGGTGGCAATCGCTGCGCTGGCCACCCTGGCAGGCGGTTCCGCGGTTTCCGCACAAACCCTGCGCTGCACGGCGATAAGGCTGTATGTGCCTTACGCTGCCGGCGGCGGCACTGACGTGTCCGCGCGCCTGATAGGCAGCAAATTGGGCGAGGCCCTGAAGATTCCGGTCATCGTCGAGAACCGTCCGGGTGCGAAATCCGTTATTGCCTACCAGGCGCTGCTGCGCGACCCAGCCGATGGATGCGCGTACCTGTTCGACAATTCATCCCACAGCCTGCAATCCGTGTACAAAGGCCTGCCCTATGACCCGGCGAAGGATTTCAAGCCGGTTGCCATGGTCGCGATCGCCCCAAATATCCTTGTTATCGACCCGAAACTGCCGGTCAAGACGATGCAGGATTTCATCACCTACGCGAAGCAGCATCCGGGCAAGGTCACCTATGCGTCATTCGGCGTGGGGAGTACGTCCCACCTGAGTGGCGAGGTACTGAATTCCGCCGCCGGCATCAACATGGTCCATGTGCCTTATCGCGGCTCCGCGCCCGCCGTGGCGGATCTGATGGGCGGAACTGTGCAAGCGCTGTTCGTGGACCCGCTTACCGCCAAGCCATTGGTGGATAGCGGCAAGGTAAGAGGGCTGGCGGTGATAGGAGCCGAGCGCGCCTCGGCGGAACCGGATCTGCCTTCCATGGCGGAGCTGGGCATCGCGGACCTATCGGTGCCGGGATGGTGGGGACTGTTCACCAGGGCGGGGGTTCCCGACACGGTGGTCAACGAGTTGGCGGAGCAGGTGCGGCGCATTACCACCAACCCCGAGGTCCAGGAAAGAATCGCCGGACTGGGCGGGCAGGCCCACGCCGAAATGCCCAAGGAGTTCGCCGCGACGATAGCCAAGGATTCGGCCAGATGGCAGAAGGTGGTAAAGGAAAGGAATCTGGTGCTGGAATAGTACGAAGACGGCATCAATCCGCACGCGCAACTATCTTTCCCTGGCAGGTGCCAAAGCCGATTCCCGCGTAGCCGCTTCTTTCGCATCGGCCCTGCAGCGCCACGATGTCTCCATCTTCCAGATAAGTACGGGCTTCGCCATTGGCGAGATGCAGGGGATGAACACCGTTGCTGGTGCGTTCGAGCAGGCATCCGCTATCGGCAATATCCGCGCCCGAGACCGTGCCGCTGGAAAGCAGATCGCCGGTCCGCAGATTGCAACCATTGCTGGTATGGTGGGCCAGCATCTGGAATAGCGTCCAGTATTGATCGGCGAAGTCGGGGCGAGAGATGACTTCGGCCGGTATGTTCCGTTGCCGCATGGACGCCGTGGCCAGCGACGCGCGCAATGCTATCCCGATAGCCCCGGACGCGGTATGGGCCGACGATGTCAGCGCCGGGCTGATCTTCGGGTCGTTGCCGGATCGGGAGGGCAGCGCCGTGCGGAACGGAGCAAGCGCCTGCAGCGTGACAACCCATGGCGAAATGCTGGTCATGAAGCTCTTGGCCAGGAAAGGCCCTAGCGGCTGCGCCTCCCACCGCTGTATGTCTCGCGCCGACCAGTCGTTGACCAGGCACACCCCGAAGATGTGGTTCTGCGCGTCGTCCAGCGATACAGGCACGCCGAGCCGATTGCCGGTTCCGATGAAGCAACCGACTTCGGCTTCGAAATCCAGCGCCCGCGACGCTACGTAGACCGGTCCCTGCGGATCGGCGCCAAGCTGGCCGCGCGGACGGACACAATCCGTTCCACTGGCCACAATGGACGAGGCGCGGCCATGATAGGCGATGGGAAGGTGCTTGAAATTCGTCGCGAGTTCACCGTCCGGACGCATGGCACGCGCAGCCCGCGTCGCATGATGGATGGACGTATAAAAGTCGGTGAAGTCGCCTACCCGCACGGGCAGATGCATAG
>DATJHN010000073.1:0-10324 GCA_035493915.1 Bordetella sp. | reverse complement strand
CAATGCCTGGCGGTCGACGGCGGCGGCCTGCGTTCGATATAGAGCGCGCAAGCGATATCCGGCGGCCGTGATGGGGCCGCTCCTTTATCTTTCAACGAGACATGCAACCATGAATCATCAGACATCCATGCAAGCACCTGGTACCGCGCGCGTCAATGCCGCGGACGGCGTCACCATCCATCCCACCGGCGCCGCGCTCGGTGCCGAAATCCGCGGTGTGGACCTGTCGCAGCCGATACCGGAGGAAACGCGCGCCCTGTTGCGCCAGGCCTGGGCCGATCATTGCGTGCTCCTGTGGCGGGGCCAGAACCTTCCGGGCGCGACATTCCTGGACGCGGCCGCGATATTCGGCGAGACCAAGGAGCCCGCGGCGCGCAAGTTCCAGGTGGCTGGCGGCTTCGTCGTGGGCGGGACGCGTATCGCCCTGGATCCGCGCATTTCGCTGATCTCCAATCTGGACGAGAACGGCGACCCGGTCATGGACAACGGCACCCTGGGCAGCTACGAGGTGGTCTGGCATAGCGACAACTCATATGCCGAGGTGCCGCCCGCCGGCAGCATGCTGTATGCGGTGCGACTGCCGGTCGATGGCGGCGGCGATACCTGGTTCAACAATCAATACCTGGCCTACGAGGAATTGCCCGATGATCTGAAACAGGCCATCGCCGGCCGTCAGCAGTTGCATGACGCGAGCCGCAACAGTGCCGGGATCCTGCGGCCCACGGTCAAACTCCCGACCTGCCCCGAGGAGGTTCCCGGCCCGGTGCATCCGCTGGTTCGGGTGCATCCCGCGACGGGCCGCCGCGCGCTGTACCTGGGCCGCCGGCGCGAATGGCCCTCGAACTACATCCTGGGCATGAGCAACGAGGAAAGCGAGCGCCTGCTCGACCGCCTCTGGGAGCATGCGACCCAGGCCAAGTACGCGTGGGGCCACGTATGGCGTCTGGGCGACGTCGTGCTGTGGGATAACCGTTGCACAATGCACTATCGAGGAGAAGTGGATGCCACCCAGCCGCGCGTGTTATACCGCACTGTCATACGGGGTGAGCCGATAGTCGCGGGCTGAACCGGGTGACTGCCCTGTCACTTCTGCCTGAACCCGATGAATTTGCGCCAGATCGAAGTTTTTCGCGCGGTCATGATGGCCGGCTCGGTCAGTGGAGCCGCGCAGTTGCTTCATATCTCGCAGCCGGCCGTCAGCCGGCTGATCTCATATACCGAGCAGCGCCTGGGATTTCCGCTGTTCCAGCGCCTGCGCGGCCGCCTGCATCCCACCGAACAGGCGCACAAGCTTTTCAGCGAAGTCGAAGTGCTGTACCAGGGTGTGCAGCGCATCAACGGAATGGCCGGCGACATGGCGAACCAGGCGGGCGGCGTGCTGCGCATCGGTTGCAGCCCCAGCCTGGCCTATGCGCTGATGCCGATGGCCATTGCGTCCTTCGCCGAACGTCATCCGGACGTCAAGGTCACTATGGAAAGCATGCTGGCCGAGCCGCTGGCGAATGCCGTGCTGACGCAACGGGTGGACGTGGTGGTGGCCATCGTGCCGCTGCAGCATCCGCGCATACAAACCCATCGCCTGTTCCGCAACCGGATCGTCGCGGTCATGCCGCCGGGCCATCCGCTTGCCGGCCGCAAGCGGTTGCGCATCTCCGATCTGCGCAACGAACGGATGATCGGCAATAGCCCGGAAACGCCGATGGCCCATGCCATCGGCCGGCTATACGACGGCGCGCATCTGACGCCCCGCTGGGTCGCGGAAGTAAAGCAGACCCATGTCGCCTGCGCCATGGTGCAGCAAGGACTGGGCATCGCGCTGATCGATGAACAGGCGCAATTGGGTGGTGCCTGGCCAGACCTGCGGGTACGTGACGTTACGCCTACCATCGATCTGCAGGTACGCCTGGGTTATTCGCGTTACGAACCGCTGTCGGCCATCGTCCAGGACTTTATCGACGAACTGAAATCCGTACGCCATCCCTTGCTCATAGCCGCGCCTTGAAAGGATTTCTGCCCGGAAAGCCAATAACGGCGCGGGGATTAACGTGACGTTATGGAAATTTTCCATATCGGAATACGACGCGCACAGGCAAGTTACCTAGAATTTTTCCGAACCGCCGGCATAGGCGGCAGGACGCCCTTCGGCAGTCCCACAGTGCAAGGGGAAATTCATGATGCTCGCTATATCGCATGCGCGCCGCTGGATGGCCGCCGGCTTGCTGGCGTTGTTGGCATTGCTGGCGCTGCCGGCCCTGACCTTGGCCGGATCCTTTCCTGATCGTCCCGTGACCGTCGTCGTACCCTATCCCGCGGGCGGCTCGCTGGATACCGTTGGCCGGCCGATTGCCCAGATGTTCGAAAAAGCCACCGGGCAACCGATGATTCTTGAAAACACCGGCGGCGCGGGCGGCCTGATCGGCGCCGGCAAGGTGGCCAAATCAACGCCGGACGGCAATACGCTGCTGTTGGCGAGCAACGGACAGATCACCATCGCGCCGCTCATGTACAAGGACATGGGCTACGACCCGGCGCGTGACCTGCTTCCCATCATTCACCTGGTCGACCAGACGGCCGTGCTGTATGCCAGCGGGAAGTCACCCTATAAGACCTTCGCCGATGTGGTGGCCGCGACCCGCGCGACGCATGACGGCATCCAGTTCGCATCCAGCGGTACCGGCAGCATTTCGCACCTGGCCCTGGAATTGCTGGCCCGGAAAATGGGCGTGAAGTTCAACCATGTGCCCTATCGGGGTGCCGCTCCCGCGCTGCAGGATCTTGCCGGCGGCCAGGTTCCGCTGCTGTTCACCTTTGTCGGCTCGGCCAAGGCGCTGACGACATCCGGCCTGGTGCATCCGCTGGCCGTGGCGTCCAAGACGCGGCTGCCGGCGCTGCCCGATGTGCCGACGTTCGCCGAACTGGGGTATCCCGGCGTGGAGGCCTCGGTATGGATCGGCCTGATGGCGCCCAAGGGCACGCCGCAGGACCGTATCCAGCGCCTGTCCGAGGTGGTTGGCGGCATGCTCAGCCAGCCCGATTTCCAGAAACTTATGGCGGACAACAACATGGAGATCAAGGGCGGCTCCGTGCGTGACTTCAACGCCATGATGCGCGATGACGCCGCGCGCTGGGCCGACTTGGCCAAGACGGTCAAT
Source organism: Bordetella sp. (assembly GCA_035493915.1). GTDB lineage: Bacteria > Pseudomonadota > Gammaproteobacteria > Burkholderiales > Burkholderiaceae_B > Bordetella_C. The sequence goes on along the minus strand of DATJHN010000073.1, from coordinate 7,172 downwards.
CTCGCCTCGAAATAATCCATCTTTACCTTGGAAAATCAGATGAAGCAGATCATCGGCGTGGCGCCGTCCGGCTCCATGGGCAGCGGCTATAACCTGGCCTCGTTCAAGCGGGCCATGCAGGCGAATCCCGATTTCATCGGCCAGGATGCCGGGTCCACCGACATGGGCCCGTACTATCACGGCGCCGACAAACCCTTCCTGCCCATGTCGGCATATCGCCGCGACCTGTCCGTCATGCTTGCCGCTGCGCGCGCGGCAAGCATTCCGCTGCTGATCGGATCGGCCATTACCAACGGCTCCAACGCAACGCTGGCACAGATGATTCAGCTCGTCCACGAGGTGGCCGCGGAGCAAAGGCAATCGTTCAAACTCGCGGTCATCGGCGCGGAGATCGATAAGTCGTACCTGAAGCGCAAGATAGGCGCGGGTCCGATCGAACCGATGGGGCCGGACGGCAATCTCACGGCGGCAACCGTCGATGCCGCCGGCCCCATCGTGGCCCAGATGGGCATGGAGCCGTTCATGCACGCGCTGGAGGCTGGCGCGGAGGTCATCATCGCGGGCCGGGCATGCGATGACGCCATCTTCGCGGCGCTGCCCGTGTTGCGCGGCTTCGATCCCGGGCTTTCCCTGCACTGCGGCAAGATCCTGGAATGCGCCGGGCTGTCGGCGGTGCCCTACGATCTGGGCGAGCCCATGATCGGCCGGGTGCGCGACGACCACTTCGAAGTCGAGCCCGGCAATGCCGACAGCCGTTGCACCACCGTATCGGTGGCGGGCCATTCACTGTACGAACGCAGCGATCCCTTCCTGCAGGCTGGTCCGGGCGGCATCAATGACCTGACGCGGGCGCGTTTCGAGCAGGTGGACGCGCGCATCGTTCGCGTGCGCGGCAGCGCGTACATCAAGGACAGCGGCTACCGGGTCAAGCTGGAAGGTGCCGAACAGCTTGGCTATCGCAGCATTGTTGTGGTGGGCATTCGCGACGCAGTCATGATCCGCGAACTGGACCATGTGTTCGATCACGTGCGGGAACGCGCGGAAGGGCGCTTCGGCCTGAAGGAAAACGGCATCAATCTGTTCTTCCGCACCTACGGCAAGGATGGGGTCATGGGGGACCTGGAGCCCGACCTGGCCGAAGCACCCAGGGAAATCGGCCTGGTCATCGATGCCGTCGCACCTGACCAGGACACCGCCACGGCCGTCGCCATGTTCACGCGCGGCGTGCTGCAGCACGCGCACTATCCCGGCATCCTGACCACCGCCGGCAACATGGCATACCCCTTCTCGCCCTTCGGGATTCCCGTGGGACCGGCCTACCGGTTCTCTGTCTACCACCTGATGCCCGTGGACAATCCTTGCGAGTGCTTCCCCATCCATTACGAAACGATCAGGAACTGAACCATGGCGATCCAGACGCAGCCCATGACCGCTTACGCCAAGGTCATCCGCAGCAAGAATTCCGGTCCGTTCGAGCTGACCTTCGACATCATGTTCGATGAGGACGCCCCGTATCTGCACGTCAAGAACAGCGGCGTCATCAACGTCGAGCAGATCGCGCGAGCCTTTTCCATATCGCCCGAGTCGGTGTTGGTATGCACACCCTTCGATGCCGCTCGCGCCTTCAAGATAACGATCAAGCGGCCCGTCAGTTCGGGCGACCTTCTGGATCGCGACGTCTATGGCTGTCAGCAGCACGTGCCGCTGACCCGCATCCAGGTGCCTGTATAGGGGCGCTACACCGATTTCACTTCGCCGCCGTCCATGCGCAGCACGGTCCCGGTCATCCAGCGAGCGGCCGGCGAGACAATGAAGGCAATCAGGTTCGCGATCTCGTCGGCCTCGCCGAAACGGGCGATCCCGCCTTGCTTGAGAAAGCCCTGCTTGGCTTGTTCAACACTGATGTTCTTGGCCGCGGCGGCTTTCTCCAGCATCGCCAGGCGCCGCCCGGTGATGATCGCGCCGGGCGACACGCTGTTGACCTGGACGCCGTCCTCGATTCCCTGCTCCGAGAACGCCTTTGCCAAGGCTTCGATGGCCGCATTGATCGCGCCCACCGCGGCCGCGCCAGGCTTGGGGGTTTCCGCCGCATTGCCGGAAATGAACACCACCGCCCCCTTCGAAGCCTTCAGCGCGTCCCAAGCGTGAATAACCAGCCGACGCGCTCCATGGAACTTGAGCTCCATGCCCGTCGTCCACTGTTCGTCAGTCATCTTGAATACGTCCATGCCCGGCACGGCGCCGGCCACGTTCACCAAGGCGTCGATACGACCGAAACGTTCCAACGTAGCTTGCACGACGGTCTCGGCGGATGAGGCCGCCATCAGGTCCACTTCCAAAACCAGGGGCTCGGCGCCAGCCGCCTTGATTTCCTCGCCCACTTCAGACAGCTTTTCGCCGCCGCGCGCTGCCAATACGACAGCGCCAAAATCCCGCGCCAAGCGCAGGGCCGTGGCTTTTCCGATACCTGAGCTCGCGCCCGTGACGATCGCAACCGATTTCGACATTTTTCTCTCCTGGGAAACGATGGGGTGGATTACTGATTGATTGCCGACGCTCTTCTCGGTGTCGGCAATGTGGATTTGCAAGGTAAAAGCACACTGGCCCGGCACAACCGCCAGGTCACAAAACCGCCAGGGTGGCTTCCCGGATAATGTCCACGACCACGCCTGGCGCCGTAACGCTGGGGGTGTGATCGACGGAATGCGTGATGCTGCGCGCATGCATGCGTTCGGCCATGAAGCGCTGCGTTTCGACCGGAATCATTCGATCTTCTTCGGCGATCAAGAACCAGCTGGGAACGTCTTTCCACAGTGGGCGCGCTACCGGGACAGTTATGCATGCCACCGATATCGGGCGCTGCACCGCCGCCAGAACAGCCTGCTCATCCACTGTCGCGTGCTGCGCGAAAGCCCGGCCGAACGCATCCGCAGGCAACCAGATCAACCCATGGTCATCGGGTGCCAGTTTTGGCGCCTGCGGGTGCGCTTCGACCCGATAGAAAACATCGGCGACCTTTTCACCTTCATCGGGAGCCAATGCGGCGACATAAACCAAAGCCTTGATTTTGTCGGAGCGCGCCTCGCCGATCACGCCGCCCGCGTACGCATGCGCGGCAAGAATCACCGGCCCTTCGACACGTTCCAATGTGCGCTCGACCGCTTTCACATCATCGGCGAGCGATGTCAGCGGCAGCGGCACCGCCGTAACGCTCGCGCCTTCCGCCTTGAGTCCGGTGACGACCTTGGCCCAACTCGACCCATCCGCCCATGCACCATGGACGAGCACGACATTTACTCCGAGCAATGACATGATGATTCCTTCCCTGTCTGTTTGGTAACCTTTCCAATCGATTTAGATAGGTTACTCAAGCAGGGGTAACCTGTCAACCAATTTTTGATGGGTTAGCGATTCCAGGCCTGACTAATTCGCATGTCGGCCAAAGAGTCACTGTGCAGGCAGCCAAGCTTGCCCGTAAGGTGCTTCGATTCGTTCAGCGGAGGCTCAGCAGCCCTGGGGCCGCCGGCCTGCCGTTTCGGCATCCACGACGAGAACGCCAATGACGATCCATCGCATACCCCTGGCCCGTTTGCTGATGTGCGCCGTTGCCACCGTGGGAGGTGGTTCCGTGCAGGCCGCCACCAACGATGCCCTGCCCCCCAACGAGACGCCGGGCGTTCCCATTCCGCCCGGACAGATCGATGCGGCGGTAGGCCGGCTTGACCAACTGGCGCAACAGCTCATGGCGCGCTCAGGCATACCCGGCATGTCGGTCGCGGTGGTGCATGACGGACAAAAGGTTTTTGCCAAGGGATATGGCGTTCGCAAGATGGGCGAACCCGACCTGGTGGATGCGGATACGGTCTTCCAGCTTGCATCGCTATCGAAGTCCGTGGGCGCCACTGTCGTGGCGTACGAGGTCGGCAAGAAGGTCGTCGGATGGAACGAGCCCGTCGTCAAGTATCTGCCGTGGTTCGCGCTGTCCGATCCCTGGGTGACCGCGCACCTTACCGTGGGCGATCTGTACGCGCATCGTTCAGGGCTGCCGGATCATGCGGGGGACGACCTGGAAGATATTGGATATGACCGCGGGCAGGTCCTGGAACGGCTGCGCTACCTGCAACTGGAGCCGTTCCGGTCTACCTACGAATATACGAACTTCGGCGTTACGGCGGCCGCCGAAGCGGTGGCTGCCGCAGCCGGGACGGACTGGGCCACGCTGGCTGAACGCGCGCTGTACCGTCCGCTGCATATGGATAGAACCAGTTCGCGCTTCGCTGATTTCGAGAAGCGTCCGAACCACGCGTATGGCCACGTCAAAAGCGGTGGCGTGTACCAGCCCAAATACCAACGCCAGCCCGACGCGCAATCGCCGGCCGGCGGCGTCAGTTCCAGCGCCAACGACATGGCGCAATGGCTGGCCATGCTTATCGATAACGGCAATGCGCAGGGCCAGCCGCTTATCCCGGCGGCCGCGCTCTTGCCGGCGATCACGCCGCAAGTGATTTCGCGCGCGGCCACCGCGCCGACCGTGCGCGCGGACATGTACGGCTATGGTTTCAATGTCGGTGTGCAGCCGTCGGGCCGCACCAATTTCAGCCATTCCGGCGCCTTTGCGCTGGGCGCCGGCACGGCATTCGCGGTACTGCCTTCCGAGCGCGTCGGCATCGTTGTGTTGACCAACGCGGCACCCATAGGCGTGCCGGAATCGCTGATAGCCGAGTTCATGCAGTTGGTCCAGTTCGGCAACATTACCCGCGACTGGTTCGCCGCATACCAGCCCTTGTTCGCGCCGTATTCCCAGCCGGCTGGCAGCCTGTTCGGCAAGCAGCCGCCGCCCAATCCGGTGCCGGCCCGGCCATTGGGCGCCTACGTGAGCGACTACGGCAACAACTATTTCGGCACCGCCCGCGTCATCCAGGACAGCGGCGGCATGGCGCTCGTGCTGGGGCCCAAGGACTTGCGCTTGCCGATGCGTCACTGGGATGGCGACCGCTTCGTGGTCTACATGCACAGCGAGAATTATGAAGAAGGATCGGTATCCGCTGTCGATTTCAAAATCGCGGGAACGGGCCAGGCGTCTTCGATGAAGGTGGAATTGCTGGATTCCAACAAGCTGGGAACCTTTACGCGCCGCTGATTGGCCGGGCGAGTCCGCAGGCTATCCGGCGCGGCGCCGATGTTCCAGCTCGGCGGCGACGCCGTCCAGGTATTGCCCGGTCGTCCGCCACGGCTGCCCGGTGCCGATCAGGAGCGCCAGGTCGCGTGTCATATTGCCGGCCTCGACCTGGTCTATGCACACCTGTTCCAGGGTCTGCGCGAAGCGCGTAACTTCCGGGGTGCCGTCCAGCTCGCCGCGCCGCGCCAGCGCGCGCGTCCAGGCGAAGATGGACGCAATGGGGTTGGTCGAGGTGGGCTTGCCGGCCAGGTGGTCCTGGTAGTGCCGCCGGACCGTTCCATGCGCGGCTTCGCTCTCGAACGCACCGCCATCGGGGGACATCAGCACGGATGTCATCAGGCCCAGGGAACCGAATCCCTGCGCGACCGTGTCAGATTGCACATCGCCGTCGTAATTCTTGCAGGCCCACAGGTATCCGCCACGCCATTTCAGATTGCAGGCCACCATGTCATCGATCAGCTTGTGCTCGTAGCCGATCCCGGCCGCGGCAAAGCGCTCGGCGAATTCGGCCTGGAACACCTGCTCGAACAGATCCTTGAAGCGGCCGTCATAGACCTTCAGGATCGTGTTCTTGGTCGACAGGTAGACGGGATAGCCGCGCAGCAAACCATAGTTGAAGCAAGCCCGGGCAAAGCCGATGATCGACTCGTCGGTGTTGTACATGGCCAGCGTGATGCCATCCCCGGTGCTCTGGTAGACCTGGCGTTCGACCGGGGCGCCGCCATCGTCGGGTGTGAAAACCAGGCGTAGACGCCCCCGCCCCTGAAATGCGAATTCGGTCGCGCCTTGCTGGTCGCCGAAAGCGTGGCGCCCGATGACGATCGGTTGATCCCAATGCGGCACCAGCCTGGGAATATTGCGGAACAGGACCGGCTCGCGGAACAGCGTCCCGTTCAGAATGGTGCGTATCGTGCCGTTCGGGCTTGGCAGCATGCGAGGAGAGCCGAACTCCTTCATGCGCGCCGGGTCATGGGTAATCGTCGCGCACTTGACCGCCACACCGTACTGGCGCGTCGCATGCGCGGCTTCCACCGTGATGCGGTCCTGCGTGCGATCGCGATTCCGCAGCGCAAGATCGTAGTACTTCAGGTCGATATCGAGATGCGGCAGGATAAGCCGCTGCTTGATCTGTTGCCAGATCACGCGCGTCATCTCGTCGCCGTCGATCTCCACCAGCGGTTGGATAACCTTGATCTTGTTCATGATTAATGAGGCTGCACCGAGCCCAGGGACTTCAGGAACAGCCGTTCGTCCGTTACCTCACGCTCTACCCTCTGCTGCATCTGCGTCTGGGTCAACCGCATCGGCATTTGATAGTTGGCATCCATGAAAACCTTCCATTCCGGGTCGGCCTCGACCTTGTCCAGTGCGGCGGACAGCCTGTCGATGATGGGCGCCGGGGTGCCACGCTTGACCATAACGCCGCGCCAGATCAATTCGACCACGTCATAGCCCTGCTCCTTGAAAGTCGGCACGTCGGGGAATGAAGGGTCGCGTTTTTCGGTGCTGATTCCCAGCAGGCGGAATTGGCCGCTCTTGATCTGGCTCAAGGCCGTGCTCGGTGTCATCAGCACCGCATCGATATGCTGGCCCATCAGCGCGAGTGCTGCCTCGTTTCCGCCCTGATACGGTACCCAGGTGGCGTGGAACTTGGCCACCTGTTGCAGCCGGAAGAACACGAACTGATGAAAGCCCGCCGCCGCATACCCGCCCACGGTCACTTTATCGGGCGTGTTCTTCAGCGCGTTGACCAGCTGCGGCAAGGTCTTGTAAGGGCTGTCCTTGTTGACCGCCACCACGGACGGTTCGGCCTGTAGCGCGCGCAGGAAAACGAAGTCGTCCGGCTTATACCTGGAATGCGGGTCGGCCATCAGGAACGAGGTCGAACTGGTGGCCGAGACGACGGTATATCCATCGGCCGGCTTGTTCAGGGCTAGGGCCATGCCCACGGCGCCGGTACCGCCCGGGCGGTCCTCGACAATGATGTTTTGCT
>DATJHN010000072.1:0-11583 GCA_035493915.1 Bordetella sp. | reverse complement strand
CGATCTGCCCATCGAGGAACTCAAGCAGTTCCGCCAGATGCACTCGCGCACGCCGGGCCACCCGGAAGTCGGCATTACGTCGGGCGTCGAAACCACCACCGGCCCGCTCGGGCAGGGCCTGGGCAACGCGGTGGGCATGGCACTGGCCGAAGCCCTGCTGGCGGCGGAATTCAACCGTCCGGGCCATACCGTGGTGGACCACCACACCTATGCCTTCGTGGGCGACGGTTGCCTGATGGAAGGCATTTCCCACGAAGTCTGCTCCCTGGCCGGCACGCTCAGGCTGTCCAAGCTGATCGTGCTGTATGACGACAACGGTATTTCCATCGACGGCAAGGTCGAAGCCTGGTTCGGCGACGATACCGCCAAGCGCTTCGAAGCCTATGGCTGGAATGTGATCCGCGGCGTCGATGGCCATGACGTCGATGCGGTCGATGCCGCCCTGCGCCAGGCGCGCGCGCATGCAGCCAGCCACGGCGGTCCCACCCTGATCGCCTGCCGTACGGTCATCGGCAAGGGCGCACCCAATGTGGCGGGCACCGACAAGGTCCACGGCGCGCCGCTGGGCAAGGACGAAATCGCCGCCACGCGCGCCGCCTTGAACTGGCAGCATGAACCGTTCGTCATTCCGGCGGACATCTACGAAGGCTGGGACGCGCGCCGCGCCGGCTCGATCGCGCAGAACGAATGGCAGACGCGCTTCGACGCCTACGCGCAACAGTTCCCCGCCGAAGCCGCGGAGTTCACTCGCCGCATGCGCGGCGAACTGCCCGCCGATTTCGCCGGCAAGGCGCAGGCCTTCCTGGCCGCCACCGTCGAAAAGGCGGAAACCGTCGCCACGCGCAAGGCGTCGCAATACGCCATCGGCGCGCTCGCGCAGGCGCTGCCGGAACTGCTGGGCGGTTCCGCCGACCTGACGGGTTCCAATTACACCGACTGGAAGGGCGTGACGCCCGTGCGCGCCGGCGACAAGGCCATCCAGTTCGGCCGCCACATCAACTACGGCGTGCGCGAATTCGGCATGGCCGCCATCATGAACGGCATCGCGCTGCATGGCGGCTACGTGCCTTTTGGCGGCACCTTCCTGACGTTCTCGGATTATTCGCGCAACGGCCTGCGCATGGCCGCGCTGATGAAACAGCGCGTGGTCCATGTATTCACGCACGATTCGATCGGCCTGGGCGAAGATGGCCCCACGCACCAATCCATCGAGCATGCCAACAGCCTGCGCCTGATCCCCAATCTGTCGGTCTGGCGCCCCTGCGACACGGCCGAGACCGCCGTCGCCTGGATCGAGGCCGTCAAGCGTCCCGCCAGCATCGGCATGGCCGTGCACGACGGCGGTCCCACGGCACTCCTGCTGTCGCGCCAGAATCTGCCCTTCGTCCCGCGCGATGAACAGACCCTGGCCGCGATCGCGCGCGGCGGCTACGTGTTGCGCGACGCCGCCGATGCGCGCGCCGTCATCATCGCCACCGGTTCCGAGGTCGCGCTGGCGTTGGCGGCGCAGGAATTGCTGGCCAAGGACGGCGTGGCGGTACGGGTGGTGTCCATGCCCAGCACGGACGTGTTCGACAAACAGGATGCGGGCTGGCGCGCGGGCGTGCTGCCCAAGGGCCTGCCGCGCGTCGCCGTCGAAGCGGGCACCACCGGCTTGTGGCACAAATACGTCGGCCTGGAAGGCGCTGTCGTGGGCATCGATCGCTACGGCGAATCGGCGCCCGCCGGCGCGCTGTTCCCCTTCTTTGGCCTGACCGCCGAAAAGGTGGCCGAGGCCGTCAAACAGGTTTTGTAAACGAGGAGAACGAGTCATGACCATACGCGTTGCCATCAACGGCTACGGCCGCATCGGACGCAATGTGCTGCGTGCACACTACGAAAGCGGCAAGAAGCACGACATCCAGATCGTCGCCATCAATGATCTCGGCGATCCCAAGACCAATGCGCACCTGACGCGCTACGACACAGCGCATGGCCGCTTTCCTGGCACGGTCGAAGTCGACGGCGATTACATGGTCGTCAATGGCGACAAGATTCGCGTGCTGGCCAACCGCAATCCGGCCGAACTGCCCTGGGGCGAGCTCAAGGTCGACGTCGTGCTGGAATGTACCGGCTTCTTCACCACCAAGGAAAAGGCCGGTGCCCACCTGAAGGGCGGCGCCAAGAAAGTGATTATTTCCGCGCCCGGCGGCAAGGATGTGGACGCGACCGTGGTCTACGGCGTGAACCACAAGACGCTGAAGGCCGAACACACCGTGATCTCCAACGCGTCCTGCACCACCAACTGCCTGGCGCCGCTGGTCAAGCCGTTGCACGATGAGCTGGGCGTGGTGTCGGGCCTGATGACCACGATTCACTCGTACACCAACGACCAGGTGCTGACGGACGTGTACCACGAGGACCTGCGCCGTGCCCGTTCGGCCACCATGAGCATGATTCCCACCAAGACCGGCGCGGCCGCCGCGGTGGGCCTGGTGCTGCCCGAACTGAACGGCAAGCTGGACGGCTTTGCCATCCGCGTGCCGACCATCAACGTGTCCATCGTCGACCTGTCCTTCATCGCCAAGCGCGAAACCTCGGTCGAAGAAGTGAACGGCATCCTGAAGGCCGCTTCGCAAGGCGCGCTGAAGGGCATCCTGGAATACAACACCGAACCGCTGGTCTCGGTCGACTTCAACCACAACCCGGCATCCAGCACGGTCGACGCCACGCTGACCAAGGTGTCCGGCACGCTGGTCAAGGTAACTTCCTGGTACGACAACGAGTGGGGCTTCAGCAACCGCATGCTGGACACCACCGTTGCGCTGATGACCGCCAGGGGTTAAACCCACCCCCGAAGCGCTGCGCGCTTCCAGGGGCAGGTCCCACCCCCGAAGCGCTGGCGCGCTTCCCCCTCAAGGGGGCGACGCTGGCGGACCGGCGGAGCCGGCTCCGGCGGCGTCCCGGGTCTGGGTAGTAGCAAGGGGACGGTTGCCGTCCCCTTTGTTTTCTGTACGAGGAAGTTTCACGAGTTGATCTCCCACGCCGGCGCAATCGGGACGGCGGGGGACTCATGGGGAGAATTTTCATGTCCAAGGTAAATACCCTGTCGGCGCTGGCCAGATCCGGCGCCCTGCAAGGCAAGCGTGTGTTCATCCGCGCCGATTTCAACGTGCCGTTCGATGATGCCGGCAACATCACCGAAGACACCCGCATCCGCGCATCGGTGCCGGGTATCCGCATGGCGCTGGACGCCGGCGCCGCGGTCATGGTCACGTCACACCTGGGCCGTCCGAAGGAAGGCCAGTTGACCGACGCCGACAGCCTGGCTCCGGTCGGCCGCCGTCTGTCCGAACTGCTCGGCATGCCGGTGCAACTGGTGCGCGACTGGGTGGACGGCGTGCAGGTCGCGCCGGGCCAGGTGGTGCTGCTGGAAAACTGCCGCGTGAACCCGGGCGAGAAAAAGAACGACGAAGCGTTGTCGCGCAAGATGGCCGCGCTGTGCGACGTTTACGTGAACGATGCCTTCGGCACCGCGCATCGCGCCGAGGCGACCACGCACGGCATGGCGCGCTTCGCGCCCGTGGCCTGCGCCGGCCCGCTGCTGGAAGCGGAACTGGACGCGCTGGGCCGCGCGCTGCAAGAGCCCAAGCGGCCGCTGGTGGCGATCGTGGGCGGCTCCAAGGTGTCGACCAAGCTGAGCATTCTGCAGTCGCTGGCGGGCAAGGTCGATCAGCTGGTAGTGGGCGGAGGGATCGCCAATACCTTCATGCTCGCCGAAGGCAAGTCCATCGGCAAGTCGCTGGCGGAAGCCGATCAGAAAAGCGAAGCCACCGCCGTGATCGACATCATGCGTAAACGTGGCGCGGACGTGCCGATTCCCACGGACGTGGTGTGCGCGCCATCCTTCGGCGCGGATGCGCCCGCCACGGTGAAGCCGGCGGACGCCGTCGGCGCCGACGACATGGTGCTGGACATCGGGCCGCAGACGGCCCAGGCGCTGGCCGGCATCCTGAAAAAGGCGGGCACCATCGTCTGGAACGGGCCGGTGGGCGTGTTCGAATTCGAACAGTTCTCGCACGGGACGGAAGTGATCGCGCGGGCGATCGCGGAATCCCCGGCATTTTCCATCGCCGGTGGCGGGGATACCTTGGCCGCGATCGCCAAGTTCGGTATCACCGACAAGGTCGGCTATATCTCCACCGGCGGCGGGGCGTTCCTGGAATTCCTGGAAGGGAAGGTCTTGCCGGCCGTGGAGATTCTGCAGCAACGTGCTTTGCCGTAGCCCGACCTCGCGTCGACTCGACAGGCACTTTGCTTTTCAATCGCCGCCACACGAGGGCCAGTAGTCAGCCTTACTTTCCAAGGACTTTAATCCTACTTGAGTAACGGCCACGCACCGCAACGTGGCCGGCGTAAGGTTCGGTAAAGGGTTTTCGGACCAGCGCCGTGGGCTGGGGGCTAGGGCACTCGCTGGGCCGCGTGTCAGGCGCGGTTGGCCAGCCAGCGTTGAATGGCTGGGTGGCGCCATTGGGCCGCCGCGTAGGTTTTCAGTTGTTCTGGAACATCGTCGGCGGGGTAGACGAGGCGATTGAGCATCAGGGCAAGATCTATATCGGCGAGGCTCCAGGCACCGAACAGGTGGGGCTGGCCGTGTGAGAGCAAGGCGGTGGCTACGCGTATCAGGCGTGCGGCGTCGCAGTGGCCCAAGCCGCTCAGGGGCGCGGGCCTCAGGCCGTTAAAGATGACTTCCGTGGGGCGTTCCCGCCGCAGCGTTTGCAGATCGCTGCGCAGCCAGGCCTGGACCTGGCGGGCCTGGGCGCGCGGACGCGGGTCGGCGGGATACAAGGCCGGATAACCGGGGGGCGGAAAGGCGTGCTCCAGGTATTCCGCGATGGCGCTGGATTCGCTCAGATAGAAATCCAGGTGCGCCAGCACCGGGACCTTGCCGATGGGTGACCGGTGCAGGAAAGGCGCGGTGCGCTGATCGCCCTGGTCCAGGTCGATCTCCCTGACCTCGAAGTCCAGGCCCTTTTCTTCCAGGGCCACATACGCCGACAAGGCGTACGGGCTAAGGAACTGGGCATCGACGTATAGGGTCAGCGGTACGGCCACGATCTGCTCCTGTCAGGGGTAGGCACGAATTCGAATACTAGCAGCGGTCCGGATGTTCGCACGGGCGCAGGATGAGCACGAACGGGCCGGGCAGCTGGAATTGGCGGGAGATGGTTCACGGGAATCCTGCCAGGTCAGGCCGACAGAACGGCGCGTTTGCGGCCGCGCTGCTTGGCGCGGTACAGGGCATGGTCGGCGCTTTCGATAATGGCCTGGATGTCGCCGTCGCGGGCGCTGGCGACGGCGATGCCCAGGCTGATGGTGATGCGGATGGTCACATGGTGGTATTCGATGGGCGTTTCCTGGACGTTGCGGCGCATGCGCTCGGCGGTGGCCAGGACGGCATTGGGCGATGCGCCCGCCAGCAGGATGACGAATTCCTCGCCCCCGAAACGCGCGACCAGGTCGTGTTCGCGCACCGAGGCGGTCAGGATCTCCCCGACCTTGCGGATGGTGGCGTCGCCGGCGCCGTGTCCATGGTTGTCGTTGACCATCTTGAAGAAGTCCAGGTCGGCCATGATGACGGCCACCTGGCCCATGCGCGAGCTCTGCTCGGCCATCAGCATGGCGGCCGCATACAGGAACGAGCGGCGGTTCAGCAAGCCCGACAGCGGATCGATGCCGGCCGCCTTGCGCAGTTCGCTGATTTCCTGGACATAGCGCTGTTCTTCGATCTGGGCGCGGCGCTGGGCGTGCTCGGCGCGCGCCTGCTCGACGTCCAGGCGCCGCATCAGCGATCGCAGGGCCGCCGACAGGTCGACGATTTCACGGGCGCCGGCCAGGCGCGGCAGCATGGTCACGGATTCGTCGCGGCCCAGGTGGCTGGCCGCCTTGGTCAGGGCGCGCAGGGGCCGCGCGATGCGGTTGGCGATAGTCCACATCAGGGCGATGCCAGCGACACTGATGAGCAGGCTGAATATCAGGACGCGCCATTCAAGGCGCCGCACGGCGGCGTAGGCATCGCGCGCCGGCTGCTGCGCCACGATGATCCAGTTGCGGCCCGGATAGTCGCGGTAGCCGGACGCCAGGGAATAGCCCGTCAACATTTCTCCCTGGTCGGTCTGCAGCTCGAAATAACCCTGGCCGTCCTTATGCATGCGCGCGATCTGGTCGTCGGGGAAGGGTTTGCTGCCCAGCCGCGGGCCCAGCAGCATGGTGCCGTCCGACGACAGGATCCAGAGGTCGCGTACTCCGTTGGACGTGTCGGCTTCCAGCATGGCGCGGCGCACGTCGGCCGCCCAGGTCCAGCTCAGGTGCGCGCCCAGCACGCCGATGAGCTGGCCGTGGTCCATGATGGGCGCGGAGATTTCCACGAAACGGAACCCCTTGCCCCGCTGGCTGCGTTCCAGCAGCTCGTTCAACATCTGGGACTCGCGGACGTCGCCGATGTTGGGCGATTCGCGGCCGCGCTTGAACCACATGCGGTCGGCTACCGAGGTGCCTTCCAGCTTGCCCTGGGTGGAGGCGATGACCAGGCCGTTGGGGTCGGTGACGCCGATCCAGGCGTAATCGTTCATGGATTGCTGGCGGCCGGTCAGCAGGCTGCGCAGGGCCTCGGGGTTCATGCCGCGGGTGGTGGGGGCCTCCGCCAGATTGCGGATTTCACGGAAGCGCTCGAACATGTCGCGATCCAGCGTATGGGCCATGGCACCGGCGATGTCGGCGACATGCTGTTCGATCAGGTCGCGAGTCTGGCGCTGTCCCATGTATGCCGCGCCGCCCGCCGCCGCCGCCACCAGGGCCAGGCAGAGGGTGCCGGCAAGCAGGATGATCTGCTGTTGGATCGTGAGTGTTTGGCGACGAAACAAACCTGATGCCCGGCTGATATGAACGGTACTCATTCTGTCGCAAAGACAGTCGGTGCGCTACATAATGTTCCGAATGTTGTATCACGCGCAGTGCACTTTAATTCATGGCAGTCGGTGTATCCGGAAATATTGACATCGACGCATCGGCTCGTCCGAAAGACTGATCGTCCGGCCGTCGATGGCGGTGTAGCGTTCGGGGGATACGGCTGTTTCTTCGGTTGAAATAAGTACGCCTCGCCCTGATATATCCACTATCTGAAAATTTGACGATCCGGGTGCCTGGCGTATCGACGAGGTATGGATGTAAACCTGGCCGCAGGCAGCGAGCACCTCGGGTGGGCCGGACCGGCCCGCCCGAGGTCACCCGGACACGAGAGCGGGCGTCATGGAGTTCAAAGACTATTACGACATACTCGGAGTGGAGCGCGGCGTCGCCGACGAGGATCTGCGGCGCGCGTATCGCAAGCTGGCGCGGCAATACCATCCCGACGTCAGCAAGGAGCCCAATGCCGAAGTCCGGATGCGGGACATCAACGAAGCCTACGACGTGCTGCGCGACCCCGAGAAGCGCGCGGCGTATGACGACCTGGCGGCGGGCGTGTCGGCCGGCGCCGGCTATCGGCCGCCGCCCGGCTGGGACCAGGGCTTCGAGTTCAGTTCCGCCAGCGGCGGCGAAGACGCGGACTTCAGCGAGTTCTTTTCCTCGCTGTTCGGCGGCGCCACGCGCAAGCGGCCGCGCGGTTTTCGTGCGCGGGGCGAGGACCACCACGCCACGATAGAAGTGGACCTGGACGACGCGCTGCATGGCGCGGAGCGCGAGATCAGCCTGCGTTCCATGAAAATGGACGAACAGGGGCGACCGCGGCTGCAGGAACGCAAGCTCAGCGTGCGGATCCCGCCAGGCATCCGCGAAGGCCAGCGTATCCGGCTGGCCGGGCAGGGCATGGCCGGATATGCGGGCGGGGCATCGGGGGATCTATACCTGGAAGTACGTCTCCGGCCGCACCGGCTGTACCGGGTGGACGGGCGCGACCTGACGCTGACGCTGCCGGTGGCGCCTTGGGAAGCGGCCCTGGGCGGCACGGTGACGGCGCCCACGCCGGGCGGCCCGGTGGAAGTAGCGATCCCCGCGGGTTCACGCAATGGCGGCAAGTTGCGCTTGAAAGGGCGCGGCCTGCCGGGCAAGCAACCGGGGGACCTGTACCTGGTGCTTGAAGTCGTCCTGCCGCCCGCCGATACGCCGGAGATGAAAGAGGCGTATCGCAATCTGCAGCGGCAGGCGCCGTTCGATCCCCGCGCGAACCTGGGGGGCTGATCCCATGCTTCTGCGCCGTGACATGCCGCGGCGCCTTGATCGCACGGGGGCGGCGCCCGGCGCCGGACGTATCGGCGCCGGCGGTATAGTGCGTGGCATGTACTTTGTCCCGTCAGGTGCCTTTCCATGAGCAATTCCGCCACGCGCGTTGCGCGCCGCCATCCCGACGAATTGATCGTCGGCCTTGTGTCCGTGTCCGACCGGGCTTCGCAGGGCACGTACGAGGACCAGGGCATTCCGGCGCTGAGAGACTGGCTGGGACAGGCGCTGTCGTCGCCGTGGCAGTCGGTGGCCCGGCTGATTCCCGACGATCAGGCGGTAATTTCCGCCACGTTGGCCGAACTGGTGGATCAGGTCGGTTGCGACCTGGTGCTGACGACCGGCGGTACGGGCCCGGCGCGGCGCGATGTTACGCCGGAAGCGACGCTGGCGGTGGCCACGCGGGAAATGCCTGGCTTTGGCGAGCAGATGCGGCAGATCAGCTTGAAGTTCGTGCCGACCGCGATCCTGTCGCGCCAGGTCGCGGTGCTGCGCGAGACCGCGGACCATGCCGCGCTGATCATCAATCTGCCGGGGCAGCCAAAGGCGATCAAGGAAACGCTGGAAGGGCTGCGCGACGAGCAGGGCGCCGTAAGCGTGCCGGGAATTTTCGCGGCCGTGCCATATTGCATCGATCTGATCGGCGGACCCTACATGGAAACCCGGGCCGAGGTGGTCAAGGCGTTCCGGCCGAAGTCCGCGCTGCGGAAGTAAAAGGCCGCCGCTCGAACGAGCGCGGCGGCCGCCGGATCAGGGCTTGGCGATGTGCCAGGCGCCGCCACCCGCGCCGTCGCCGGTGGCGTCGCCCGCCTTATTGTCTTTCTTGAACGTGTAGAGCGGCATACCGCCATATGCCCATTGCTTGCTGCCGTCATCGCGCGTGACGACCGTCCACTTGCCCGTGGGCTTGGCGTCCGATCCCGCGGCGAGCGGCGGCCAGTTGGCGGCGCACTGTCCATTGCAGTTGGACTTGCCCTGGGCGTCCTTATCGTACGTGTACAGCGTCATATTCTTGTGATCGACCAGGGCGGGGCCCTTGTCGGTCTTGCCTTGCATGGCCGGCTGGGCTTGCGCGGCGGAAACGGCGATGGCGCCGCAGAGCAAGGTCAGGGCGAGGAATGAACGTTTCATGGGAATTCCTTTTTGAGCTGAGGAAGCGGACGTTCGAAAGCGCGGCAAAAGCAATGCCTGGTCCCTGAGCGTCAAGACGCCACGGGACTGCTCCAGCATACGCGGATTTTCCGCTGGTGGATGCAGGGAAGCAAAAACGCCGCCGTTTCTTCTCTGCGCTATAGTCCCGAATCGTTATTCGATCGAATTGGAGCTGTAATGATCAGTCGCGTATGGGTGGCCGCCGCTGTGCTGGCACTGGCAGGTTGCACGACAGCCAACGATATGCTGAAAAAAGATCCGGTGTTCTTCGGACAGACGACCAAGTCGCCGCAAGCCTATGCCCAATGCGTCGCCGATGGTTGGCGCGGCCAGGGGGAAAAGGTGAAGATGGAAGCGATCGACAATGGCTATGACGTGATCACGGAAGGCACGATGGGGCTCACTACGGCGTTGCGTGTGCTGCAGTATGCCAACGGAAAGGTCGACGTCCGCATGTCCTCGCGCACGACCTATGGGTCGCAGAACCTGGTGCAAACCGCGAATCTCTGCCTGTAGCGTAGCGCTGGCGGGCCTCTGTAAACGTCTTGGCGCGGTCCCTGGGCGGGGCCGCCGGCCGCCGGTCCACGGACCGCCTCATGACCGGCTTTACAGCTGCTTGGACACGGCTGCTTCAACGGCGGGCCGCCTCTCCGATTGCTCTTCGCCCCCGGCCGGGCCCTGCAAGCCCATGTAGTCATCCTGCGCGGTCTGCAGCGCCTGGGTCAGGTGCTCGTACAGGCGGCGCTGCTCTTCCACGAAATCGTCGAATTTGATCTGCGCGTGGGCGTAGGACAGCCCGGTATGGCGCAGGCTGCTGATGAACGCCGCGCGCGAGCGGCCCAGCAACTGCCAGCCGCGATCGGCCAGCGTCAGTTGTTTCTGGGCGGTGTTGACACGCGCCAACGCGGCGCGCAGTTCCTGTTCGGTGGCCATGGCCGGCTGCTGGGGTATAGACGCAAAAGCCGCAACATTAACCCATGCGGCCACCCGGCATTCTATTGAAGTCGGGCCGAAACCGCGGCCGTTTCAATGCTGGCGGCAACAGGCTGGTACGCCAGGGTAGTACAACCGGTCGGAGCCGCGGGCTGGCGCGGACCCGCGAGCCACTTCCGTCGCGTCAGCGGCATGCTAACGGACGGTATCTCCGTCGCGTCAGCGGCGCGCCGACGGCCGGTATCCCGTCGTGCTCGGACGCGGCGCCGGGGTGCTGTCCTTGTGCCGGAAGTTGATGCGGCCCTTGGTCAGGTCATAGGGCGACATTTCCAGTGTGACGCGGTCGCCGGCCAGGATGCGGATGCGGTGCTTGCGCAGGCGGCCGGATGCGTAGGCGCCCACTTCCACGCCGTTGTCCAGGGTGACGCGGTAGCGCGCATCGGGCAGCACTTCGTCGACGGTACCGTCGAGTTCGATCAATTCTTCTTTCGCCATGGAAGTCTCCAGGAAGGGGCAAACCGTCGCGCACGCCGCTGCGGCGCAACGACGCGGGCCGGTGGGTCCGGAACAAAAACTGCGGCGAACGGGCCGGGCCGGTCGCGTTCGAGAACGCGAAGATGTAAAGGCGAGGACGCTGGCCGTCAGGGCAGATAACCCGTCGAGGCGGGTGCTTGGTCGCAGGTCCGGCGCGAGCACGGAACTGGAAGAAGCGGTGGGAGCGGCAGAACCGCCGGAAAAGGGCGGAAATCGCTTACGGCGATGTCCGTTCTATGGAAATGCAATAAACGATAGAGTTTAAATTAATTTTACCCTGGTGTAAACCCTGAAAAACAACGGCCCACTGGCGAACCGATACACCATGGCCGGTACGGCATATGCGAGATAACGGGAAGCTGAATGCAGGCCAGGTGCCGCGCATACGCGCCATGCTTGCGGGCGCGCCCTCGTCCCTCGTCATTTGCGACTCGCCGGTATACGGGAGTATTCTGCGGCCTCGTCGGCGGTACGTCACCCGTGCCGCCAGACGTCATGTCCGATCCGCGAGACAAAATCGAGAGACAACCCTTCATTAAAACGAGTCTAGGCATGTGGATTCTGCTATTGCTGCCGTTCATCGGCTTGCTCTGGGTACCCTTCTATAACGAGACGCTACCCGAGCTGTTTGGTTTCCCCTTCTTCTATTGGTATCAGCTCCTGTGGGTGCCGATCACCGCGTTCCTGACGTGGATCGTGTATCGCAGC
>DATJHN010000071.1:0-7952 GCA_035493915.1 Bordetella sp. | reverse complement strand
CCGTACAGCCAGCCCAGTGCGTCGTCGATGTCTTCGTGTTCGAAGCCCGCCGCAGCCAGGCGCTTGGCCAGTACATCCGCCGCAGGACAGGCTTGCGGCGTGTAGTAATTTTCAAAAAGATAGACCAGGATATCGAACATAGGGCGCAGCGTTTATGCCGGTCTGCCCAGTCGGCCCGCTTATCGGCAAACCAGCAAACATAAATTCACTTTACGCTTATTCAAGTTCCGGGGCAACCGCCGTGCTGTCGATGTTATATGAATGCGACGGCGTAGCATGCAGAACCCGGTAGTTGAGTATTTAATTCAGTGCGTTGTCAGATTTCGGTCGGTCACGTAAACCTACAAGCAAGGAGATCTTTTTGGATAACACCGAATTGGACGTGGTGGGCGAGGCGATGCCCCTGCCGGAGCTGGCCCCGCCAGCCCGCGTCGGCGATGCGCTGGATCAGGTGGATACGCCGTGTCTGGTGCTCGACCTTGACGTATTCGAGCACAACCTGCGCGCGATGCAGGACTGGTCGGATCGTTGGGGCGTCGCGCTGCGTCCGCATGCCAAGGCGCACAAGTGTCCGGAAGTCGCGTTGCGCCAGGCCGCGTTGGGTGCGCGCGGGATCTGCGTGCAGAAAGTCAGCGAGGCCCTGCCATTCGTTGCCGCCGGCATACACGATATCCACGTCAGCAACGAAGTCGTCGGCGCCACCAAGCTTGATCTGCTGGCGTCGCTCGCCAGGCAGGCAAGGATCAGCGTGTGCGTGGATCACGTGGCCAATGTCGCCGACCTTTCGCGCGCGGCGGCCAGGCATGGCGCGCGCATCGACGTGCTGATCGAACTGGATGTAGGGCAAGGCAGGTGCGGCGTGTCGTCGCCCACCGCGGCGCTGGAACTCGCACGGCGCATCGAAAGCCTGCCTGGCCTGCGTTTCGCCGGCCTGCAGGCCTATCACGGTTCGCTGCAGCACCGCCGCGGCCATGCGGAACGCGCCACGGCGTGCCGGGAGACGGCGGCCCGCGCCAAGGAATGCGCGCGCATTCTGGCGGAGCACGATTACGACTGCCCGATCATCACGGGATCGGGAACCGGCACGGCCGAGTTCGACGCGCCGGGCGATGTCTATACCGAATTGCAGGCCGGTACCTATCCCTTCATGGATGCGGACTATGGAGATAACGAATGGGCGGGCGAGCTGAGCCTGCGCAATAGCCTGTTCCTGCTCTCCACAGTGATGAGCACGCCGTCCGCCGATCGCGTTGTGCTGGACGCCGGCCTGAAATCGACCACCATAGAATGCGGATTGCCTCGCATGCATGAGCAGCCTGGACTGACTTATGTCGCGGCGAACGACGAACATGGCGTGGTGCGCGTGGCCGCCGGTACCGCAACGCCCGCCCTGGGCACGAAACTGCTGCTTGTGCCCTCTCATTGCGATCCGACCTTCAACCTGCATGACACGCTCGTGGCGACGCGCGGGGGCGTCGTCGAAGGCATCTGGCCGATCGCGGCGCGGGGTCTCAGCCGTTAGGCGATCCGGCACCCTGATTCGCCATGCCCAGGAAATGCCGCAGTTCCGGCGTGGCCGGGCTGCCGAAGACGGTTTCCGGGTCGCCGGTTTCATGCACGCGTCCCTCGTGCATGAACACCACGCGGTCGCAGACCTCGCGCGCGAAACGCATCTCGTGCGTGACCATGATCAGCGTCATGCCGTCAGCCGCCAGTTCGCGCACCACCGCCAGCACCTCGCTGACCAGTTCCGGATCCAGTGCCGACGTGATCTCGTCGCACAGCAGTGCTATGGGCTGCATGGCCAGGGCGCGGGCTATCGCCACGCGCTGCTGCTGTCCGCCGGACAATTGATCGGGCCAGGCGTCGAACTTGTGGCCCAGGCCCACCCGCTCCAGCATCAGGCGCGCGAGCGCGCCGGCTTCCGCTTCCGGTACCTTGCGCGTGACCATCGGCGACAGCATCACGTTGCGTCCGGCGCTCAGGTGCGGGAACAGGTTGAACTGCTGGAAGATCATGCCCACTTTCAGGCGCAGCGCGCGCAGATGCAGGTCGTCGTCGACCAGCTGCGCGTCGCCCACCATGATGGAGCCGCCGTCTATCGTTTCCAGGCCGTTGATGCAGCGTAGCAGCGTGCTCTTGCCCGAGCCGCTCTTGCCGATGACGGCGATCACTTCGCCCGGTTCCACGCGCAGCGTGACACCCTTGAGTACTTCATGGGATCCGAAGCTTTTACGGACGTCTTCAAGCGCGATGAGCGGCATGCAGCTTCCTTTCCAGTTTCCGGCTGGCGCGCGAAAGCGGCCAGCACAGCACGAAATAAATGAGCGCCGCCACGGCATACACGGTGAACGGGTTGAACGTGGCGTTGGTGATGATGGTGCTGGCCTTGGACAGTTCGGTGAATCCGATGATGGAAGTCAGCGCCGTGCTTTTGACGATCTGCACCGCGAAGCCCACCGTCGGCGCCACGGCGATGCGCAAGGCTTGCGGCAGGATGACGTGGCGCATCTGTTGCGCGTAGCTCATCGCCAGGCTGGACGATGCTTCCCACTGGCCGCGCGGAATGGCATCGACGCAGCCGCGCCAGATTTCGGCCAGGAAGGCCGCCGACCAGAGCACCAGCGCCGTGCCCGCGGCCAGCCAGGCGGGTACGTCCATGCCGGCCAGCGCCAGGCCGAAGAAGGCCAGGAACAGCTGCATCAGCAGCGGCGTGCCCTGGAACAGTTCGATATAGGCCCAGGCCACGCGACGCGGCCATGCCGCGCGCGCCGTGCGCATCATCAGCACGCCCAGGCCCAGCATGGCGCCGCCGGCGAAGGCGACCGCCGCCAGGACCACCGTCCAGCGCGCCGCCAGCAGCAGATTGCGCACGATGTCCCACAGCGAGAACTCGATCATCGCGCGCTCCCGCCGAAGATGCGCCGGCCCGCCGACCGCAGTATCTGCCGCAACGCGATTGCCAGCAGCAGGTAGATAAGCGTGGTGACGATGTAGACCTCGAAGGGCCGGAAATTGCGCGACTGGATGAAGTTCGCCGCGAAGGACAGGTCTTCCGCCGCGATCTGCGAGCAGACGGCCGAACCGAGCATCACGATGACGATCTGCGAAGACAGCGCCGGCCAGATGCGCGCCAGGGCCGGCCGCAGGACGACATGCCGGAACACCTGTATGCGGCTCATCGCCAGGCTCAGGCCGGCTTCGTATTGCCCGCGCGGCGTGGCATCGATGCCGGCACGGATGATTTCCGTGCTGTACGCGCCCAGGTTGACCGCCATCGCCAGGCAGGCGGCCTGCATCTCGCCCATCCGCACGCCGATCGATGGCAAGCCGAAGAAGATAAAGAACAGCTGGATAAGGAAGGGCGTGTTGCGGATCAGCTCGACATAGGCCGCGACCGGCGGCCGCGTCCAGCGCGGCCCTTGCGTGCTTGCCCACGAACAGGCGATGCCGATGGCGACGCCCACCACCGCGCCGACCGCGATCAGTTCAACCGTTACCGCCAGTCCCTTGAGCAGGACCGGCGCATAGTCGGCGACCGACAGGAAATCGAAGCGGTAGGCCATGGCGGTCTACAGCCCCGCAGGCACGTCGGTACCCAGCCATTTGCGCGAGATCGCGTTCAGCGAGCCGTCTTGCTTGGCGTCGGCAAGAATGGCGTCCAGTTTGGCCTTCAATGCCGGTTCGCTCTTGTTCAGCCCGATGTAGCACGGCGAGTTCATGATCAGGAACTTGGTTTCCGGCTTCTTGGGCGGATTCTTCGCCAGGATGGCGGCGGCCACCACGTTGCCGGTGGCGATCAGCTGCACCTGCCCCGACAGGAAGGCCGAAATCGTGCCGTTGTTGTCCTCGTAGCGCTTGATGGTGGCGCCGGCGGGAGCGACCTTGCTCAGCTCGATGTCTTCGACCGCTCCGCGCGTCACGCCTATCGTCTTGCCGTCCAGATCCTCGGGCTTGCTCGCCTTGATGTTGGCGGGACCGAATACGCCGTTGAAGAAGGGCGCATAAGCGGCGGAAAAATCGATGACTTTTTCGCGTTCGGCGTTCTTTCCCATGCTGGAAATCACCAGGTCGACCTTACCGGTCTGCAGATAGGCAACGCGGTTCGCGCTGGTGACGGGCACCAGTTCCACCACCACGCCCAGGCGATTGGCCACCAGCCTGGCGGTGTCGATGTCATAGCCCACCGGCTTCAGGTCCGGACCGACGGATCCGAACGGAGGAAAGTCCTGCGGGACCGCGACGCGCAGGGTGCCCGTCTTCTGGATGTTCTGCAGCGCGTCGGCGTGCGCCGGGCCGGCGGCGTACAGGGTTGCGGCGGCGCACAGCGTTAGCAAAAGATGTCTACGGTTCATTGGGTTCTCCGGATTCCGCCCTCGCGGGCCAGACCTGTTCGCTTGTTTGCACACCAAATCGGTATACAAAATTGGTGATGCAAATTGCATGCCATGTCGTTGGAGGGCCGATCCAAAGGGGAGCCGCCGCTGGGCGGACAGGAATCACGGGCCCCTGTGCACCGAAGAAGTGCGTGTGGGCGCCAGGCTGGTGCGCGAACGCGCCAGCCGGGGACTGTTGGGAAATTACGTCAGGCGGGCCGTGGGGCCGCGTTCCGCGGGCCTTTCGCGCGGTCTTTTTATGCGGGCTTCTCGACCACCACGCCGTGCCAGCCCATGCCGGGGTACGTTTCGTAGCCCGGTGTGAGCGCGTAGCCGCACAAGGTTTCGCCGTCGACGTAGTACCCATTGGCCTCGCCTTCATGGGTACGTGTTTCGAAACGGTCGGTGAGCAGCCCTTTACCGTCGGAGCTGGCGATGATGCGTTGGCGGGCATCGACGATCATGCAACGTACCGCCCTGCCAGGCTCCGGCGCAAGCCGCATATTGGCCAGTACGCCGGCAGCCTGTTTGCGCCAATCGAAGAAGACGGCCAGCACGCCGATCGGCTTGCGCTTGCCTACGCCTGCTTCGTAAACACCGGCGGCATAGATGGCCGCTTGCGCGCCGCCCAGCGCGGGCACGCATTCGATGTCGCAACTGGCATATTCCTCCGGTCCGGCGGTTGCCATCGCCTGGCGGAACCACGCGGTGGAAGACACGTTCCGATGCGCGGCTTCCGGATACGCATCCGGCCGCCCGTTGCACAGCACGCGCCCCGATGGGTCGACC
Source organism: Bordetella sp. (assembly GCA_035493915.1). Classification (GTDB taxonomy): domain Bacteria; phylum Pseudomonadota; class Gammaproteobacteria; order Burkholderiales; family Burkholderiaceae_B; genus Bordetella_C. Next base: position 2,787 of record DATJHN010000071.1, on the reverse strand, counting down.
AGCCAGATGTCCAGGTACACCGTATAGGTGTCAAGGATGATTCCAAGCCGCTCGCTGGCATATCGCGCGGTCTCGTCATCGGGTTCGCGCAGGGCGTCCGTGACGGCGGTGTCGGCGGCCCACCATCGCACATCGCAGGTCCGCTCGTAAAGATTGCGGTCTATGGTCTCGATGGCGTTCAGGGCCAGGTCGGCCAGGCGCTGGCCGCGGCTGCGGCGCAATTCGCGCGTAACGCTGTCGCCCAGTTCGCGCAGTTCGCTTTGCAGCGAATTGGCCAGTACTTCGACGCGCTCCGATACCTCGCGTACGCGGCCCGCGACGATGGCGAAGCCGCGTCCGGCTTCACCGACGTGCGATGCCTCGATGGCGGCATTCAACCCTAGCAAGCGGGTTTCCAGCGTGATTTCCTTGATGTCGCGAATCTTTCCGCTGGTGATCTTGCCGATCCACAACGATAGGTCGGCAATGGTCTGCGTTTCTTCCATGGTGCGTCCGGGCAATGTTCTGGTCCGCGGCCGCCACGCTCCACGCGCTTCGAGCGCGTGGGGCTGGGCGGACCTATTTTCAGCGCAACGGCAGTGGGGAGACTACACGTTTAGAAATATTATGAAATGGTCTTGTGACATGGCGGGCTTTTTTAAATAGTTTTTCCGCAGGTCGGACACCCACGATGCGTCGGCCCGATGGAAGGCGCCGCAATGGTGCGTGATTTGCACGGGGCCGGTGCGGGTGTTTGTCCGCGCTCAGGTCAGCAGTGCCGCCACCAGGTCGCTGTCGCCCTGGGTGTTCGCTTCGAAGTCCAGCCCTTGTTCGACGTGGTCCAGATGTTCGACCATCAGGCGGCACGCCGATTCCGCGTCCCCCTTGCGCGCCGCCTCCAGGAAAGCGTGATGCTCGTCCGAAGAGCACGCGGCATCCACCGTCGATTGATACAGCACCGTGATGATGGCGCTGCGCGCCGACAATTCGCGCAGCATTTCGGTCAGCAGGGAGTTGCCGGCCACTTCAGCCAACAGGATGTGGAAGTCGCCCAGCAAGCGGTTGCGCAGCTGGACATCATTGCCGGCCACGGCCTTGCGTTCCTGCTTCAGGTGCTGCTCGATCCGCTTGAAATCCGCCGGCTTGGCGCGCGCGACGAATTCGCGCGCCATGGCGCTTTCCAGTATTCGGCGTACGGAGAAGATTTCACGCGCCTCGGCCGCGCTGGGCTTGCTGACGAAAGCCCCCTTGTCCGGCACGGTACGTATCAGTTTGTCCTTGGACAGCATGAGCAGCGCGGCGCGGATCTTGGTGCGGCTGACGCCATACGCGCGCGCCAGTGCTTCTTCGCGCAGCCGTGTGCCCGGTGGCAGCCGGTGGGAGACGATGGCCGAGGCGATATCGCGGGCAATGGCTTCGGTACTGGTTTCTGCGGCGGTCGCGGCTGGCATGGGGGCGGCTGGGAAAGACGGGGATCGGCCGGCCGATCGATGGTTGCCGGCACGGCGAAGAACTCAAGTCTAACCAATTCCGGGCGACAGAGATTGCATACAAAATTTACATGCATTACTCTCGTCCAGACTCTGTGCAAAAGAGCGGCGGCCGCCGCTCCTCGTATCCTTTCTTTGTCTGCCGCGCTTGATCCCATGATTCGCCACGTTTCCCTGCTTTCCGCTTTCCTGGATGATCAGCACGACAGGCAGGTCGCCTTCCTGCGTGAACTGGTGCGCGTTCCTTCCGATAATCCTCCCGGGGATTGCGCGCCGCTGGCGCTGCGCGCGCAATTCCTGCTGGAAGAATTGGGTTTCCAGGTAGAGGCCTACGAGGTCCCCGGCGATCAGGTGCGCGCCAATGGCATGCGATCGGCGGTCAACCTGATCGTGCGGCATCGCTTTGGCGCGGACGGCCCGGTCATCGCCTTGAATGCGCACGGCGACGTCGTGCCGCCCGGCGAGGGCTGGCGCCACGACCCCTATGGCGCGGAGATCGATAACGATCCCGTGCACGGTCCGGTCATGTATGGCCGTGGCGTGGCGGTGTCGAAATCCGACTTCGCGACCTATGCCTGGGCCCTGCTGGCGCTGCGCGAGGCGCAGCGCCAGGGCGCTTCCTACCGGGGCGCCGTGGAACTGCACTTTACTTTCGACGAGGAAGCCGGCGGCGAGATTGGTCCGCGCTGGTTGCTCGACCGCGGCCACAGCCGGCCGGACTATGCCTTGTCGGCGGGGTTCGCCTACGGCATTACGTCGGCGCACAACGGCTGCCTGCATCTGGAAGTTTCCGTGCGCGGCCGCCAGGCGCATGCCGCCATGCCGGAGACCGGCGCCGATGCGCTGGAAGCCGCCACGCATGTGCTGCAGGCGCTTTATGCCTTCCGCGCGGAGCTGGCACAGCGTCATTCCGCCACGCCCGGCATCGGCTGTCCCACCCTGAACGTCGGATTGATCCAGGGCGGCATCAATACCAATGTCGTGCCCGACCGCGTTATCTTCCGCATCGACCGCCGCATGATTCCAGAAGAAGCGGGACTGGATGCCGAGGCCGAACTGCGCCGCGCCATCGACGCGGCCATCGTCGCCCGGCCGGGCTGCACCGCGGACGTGCGCCGTATCATGCTGGCCGAGCCCCTGATCCAGCTGCCGGACGCGGAGCGCCTGATCGAACCCCTGCGCCGTCACGCGCAGGCAGTGATGGGCGTGGAAATTCCCGTGCAGGGCGTCCCGCTCTATACCGATGCGCGGCACTATGCGGCGGCGGGAATTCCGATCGTGCTCTATGGCGCCGGGCCGCGCTCGATCCTGGAAGCCA
>DATJHN010000070.1:0-3826 GCA_035493915.1 Bordetella sp. | reverse complement strand
CCTACGGTGGGCTTGAGTGCATACGTGCCGACACCATGATGGGTTTCCACCAGGCCGGAAGCCTGCAGGCGCGACAGCGCTTCGCGCACCACCGTCCGGCTGACACCGAAGGCGCGCATGATCTCGGATTCGGTCGGCAGTTTGTCGCCAGGCCGGATTTCACCGGTGCGCAAGCGCGTGGACAGGCTTTCGACCAGTTCCTGCGCCAGGCTGCGAGGGCGGCGGCGCGCGGGAAGTTCGGCGGACATGGACGTCGTCATAAGGGATTTTCCTGGTCGCCCCGCGCCGCTTGACGGGCGTTTGGCGGCCTCATTATACTGGCCGCGCGTTGTACGATGACTTATAAGCTACCCGATTGAACACCCAAACCGGCGCGGTGTAAATACCGGCGTCGCACGCACCTCGGAGACAACGTCGTGAGCCTTCCGGCTACTCCCGCCTTATCCCAGCCTCAACGCCTTTCCACCTTGCTGCTGACCGGCGCCGCTGGCGGCCTGGGCAAAGTGCTGCGCGAGCGCCTGAAACCCTATGCCGACACCCTGCGGCTATCGGACATCACGGATCTGGGCGCTGCCCAGGCCGGCGAAGAAATCATTATCGGCAATCTCGCCGACGCGGACGCCGTCGAACAAATGGTGCGCGGCGTGGACGCCATCGTGCATATGGGCGGCGTTTCCGTCGAGCGCCCCTTCGACGAGATCCTGCCCGCCAATATCCAGGGCGTGTACAACCTGTACGAAGCCGCGCGCAAGCACGGCATCAAGCGGGTGATCTTCGCCAGCTCCAACCACGTCATCGGCTTCTACCGCCAGGGACAGGTCATCGATGCCGATGTCCCCGTGCGACCCGATGGCTACTACGGTATCAGCAAGGCATTCGGCGAGAATCTGTCGCGTTTTTATTTCGACCGCTACGGCATCGAAACCGTATGCCTGCGCATCGGCTCTTCTTTTCCGGAAGCCAAAGACAGGCGCATGCTGATCACCTGGCTCAGCTACGACGACCTGACCCAGTTGATCGCGCAATCCCTGTTCACGCCGCATGTAGGCCACACCATCGTTTACGGAGCCTCGGCCAACCGCGACAGCTGGTGGGACAACTCGCGCGCGGCGCACCTGGGTTTCCAGCCCAAGGATTCGTCGGAACAGTTCCGCGCGCACGTTGAAACACAGCCGGCGCTGTCACCCGACGATCCCGTCGCGCGCTACCAGGGCGGCGCATTCGTCAAGGCCGGCCCTTTCTGAATAACGACTGCGCCACGATGTGCGACGCAAGCTACGAGGTATTTGGCAACACCCTTTCCGCATCACTATAAAAGCCGCCGACCGCGCCACGAGTGCGGCGGACGGCATACCCACGGAGGTAGACAATGACGCTGCACACGACGACGCAACGCACCCGCGCGGCAAGCGCGATGTCCCATGCCGCCCGCGCGGTGTTCGCCACGGGCACGCTGGTCCTGGCGGCCCTTTTTGCCGTACCGCTGGGCGTGCAGGCCGCGGAATTCCGCTCGGCGGACATCCATCCCGACGACTATCCGACCGTCATGGCCGTCCGCTATATGGCGGATCTGGTGAAGGAGCGTTCCAACGGAAAAATGACCATCCGGGTCTTTTCCGGCTCCAAGCTGGGATCGGAGGACGACTCCATCGAACAGGTAAAGCTGGGAGCGCTGACCATGGCGCGCGTCAGCAGCGCGGCCATGCACAACATCTGCCAGAACACCCGCGTCCCCTCGCTGCCCTTCCTGTTCAGCTCCACCGACCAGCTGCACAAGGTGCTGGACAGCGACATCGGCGAACAGCTGCTGAAATCGTGCGAAGGTGCGGGATTCGTCGGCCTGGCCTGGTATGACAGCGGCTCGCGCTCCATGTACACGCGCAACAAGCCCATCAAGACGCTGGCCGACGCCAAGGGCCTGAAAATCCGCGTGCAACAGTCGGACCTGTCGGTCGCCATGGTGGAAGCCATGGGCGCGAACGCCACGCCCATGGCCATGGGCGAGGTCTACACCTCGCTGAAAACCGGCCTGGTGGACGCCGCCGAAAACAACTTCCCCACCTACGAAAGCGCGCATCACTACGAAGTAGCCAAGTACTACTCGCTGACCGAACACAGCATGACGCCGGAGATCCTGATTTTCTCCAAGCGCCAATGGGACAAGCTGTCGCCGGAAGACCAGAAGATCGTGCGCGATGCCGCCAGGGAATCGGTGCCCTACATGCGCAAGCTGTGGGCCGAACGCGAAGCCAAATCGCGGGCCATCGTCGAAAAGGCCGGCGCGCAGATCATCGAAGTGGACAAGACGTCCTTTCAGGCAGCAATGAAGCCTGTATACGCGCGCTTCGTTACCACACCGGAAATGAAAGACCTGGTACAGCGCATCCAAGCGATGCAGTGAGGACGCCATGCTGGCGAGTTCGCAGGAACAAACGGTCCCGGCAGCGGCCCGGACCGGCGGTACCCGGCTGCTTGATGGCTACACGCACTGCTGCAGGCTGCTGGCGCGCGTGTGCATGTGGGTCAGCGTTGCCGGGCTGAGCTGCCTGATCGCGGCGGTGGGCTTTCAAATTTTCGGCCGCCACGTACTGAACCGCACGCCCACCTGGGCGGAAAGCATCGCCATGCTGCTGGTGCTGTACGTGACCATGCTGGGCGCGGCGGTGGGTGTGCGCGACGCCGGCCACATCGGCTTCGAATCGCTGCTGGAGGCCCTGCCCCCGGCCGGCAAGCGGCGCATGGAAATCTTTATCCACGCGCTGGTCTGCCTGTTCGGCGTGATGATGGCGTGGAATTGCGCCATCCTGGCCGAATCCGTCGCCGACTACATGATCCCGAACCTGGGTATTTCGGAAGGCTGGAAATATCTGCCGGCGACCTTGTCCGGCGGACTGATCGCGTTGTTCTCGATCGAGCATATCGTGGCGCTGCTGCGCAATCAGGAGGTGATCCCGGCATGGCGCTGACCCTGCTTTCCGTCGCTTTCATGGGCTTCCTGGTGATCGGCGTGCCGGTGGCCTTTGCCATCGGGCTGGCCTCGATTTCGGCCATCCTGTACGAAGACCTGCCCGTCGCGGTGGCCTTCCAGCAAATGACGTCGGGGATGAACGCGTTTTCCTTCCTGGCGATCCCCTTCTTTATCTTTACCGGTGAACTGATGCTGTACGGCGGCATCGCCGACCGCATCGTCAACTTCGCGCGTTCGCTCGTCGGACACGTGCGTGGCGGCCTGGGCATGTCCAACGTCGTGGCCTGCACGCTGTTCGGCGGCGTGTCGGGCTCCCCGGTAGCGGACGTCTCGGCCATGGGGTCGGTGATGATCCCGATGATGAAACGCGAGGGCTATCACGCCGATTACGCGGTCAATGTCACCACCCACGCCGCATTGGTGGGCGCGTTGATGCCGACCAGCCACAACATCATCATCTATACGCTGGCGGCGGGCGGCAAGGTTTCCATCGCCGCGCTGATCGCGGCGGGGCTGCTGCCGGCGCTGATACTGACGGTGTGCAACCTGGCCGCCGCCTACTTCGTAGCGCGCCATCGCGGCTACGCAGCCGGCGTTTTCCCCGGCTGGAGTATCGTTTTTCGCTCCCTGCTGGCTGCCACGCCAGGATTGTTCGTCGTGGTGGTCATCGTCGCCGGCATCCTGAGCGGGGTCTTCACCGCGACGGAATCGGCCGCGGTGGCGGTTATCTACGCCCTGGGCCTGACAGTGCTGGTGTATCGCACGCTGACGTGGGAGCAGTTCGTGCGCGCGGCGGCCAAAGCGGTAAAGACGACCGGGGTGGTGCTGCTGTTGATCGGTATTTCGGCCACCTTCGGC
>DATJHN010000069.1:0-3638 GCA_035493915.1 Bordetella sp. | reverse complement strand
GGGCACCGGCGTCCACGCGCCGGCGGCGTCCATGCGCTTCACGAAGGCGGGAATCTCCGGCGTCATGCGTGGCGCGGCGCTGCGCGCGTCATGCATCAGCTCATCGCCGGCCAGATAGGCGCGCGAGACGAAATCCTCGCGAGTGGACACGGGCGCGAAGCGGTTCGATTCGATGGCGAAGCCCAGCAGGGCGATGCGTAGGGACATGGCTTCAATCCTGCTTTTCGATATGGGCGGTGGTGATCAGGTCGCCCCACTTGTGCTGTTCGGCGGCGATGAAGCGTGCGAAGTCGGCGGGGGTGCCGGGCGTGCCGGGCGACGCGCTGGCGTTGGCCAGGTCCTTGGCCAGCGAGTCGCTGACCAATACCTTCTGCAGCGATGCGGACAGGCGGTCGATGATTGGCTGCGGCGTGCCGGCCGGAAACACCAGGCCGCCCCAGGATACGTTCTCATAGCCCTTCATGCCCAGTTCGTCCAGGGTGGGCATGTCGGGAAACAGCGCCACGCGCTGCTTGCTGGTAATCGCCAGCGCCCGCAGCTTGCCGCTCTTTACCAGCGGATAGGCCACCGACGCATTGGTGAAGGTGTAGTCCAGCCGGCCGCCGGCCAGATCGGACAGCGAAGCGGGATCGCCGTTATAGGGAATGAACATCACGTCGATGCCGGCCATCTGCTTGAAGAGTTCGCCGGCCATCTGGCCGCTGCTGCCGATACCCGCCGCGCCATACGACATCTTGCTCGGTTCGCGCTTGGCCTGGGCGATCAGGTCGTTGACCGTATGGATGGGCGAGTCGCCACGCACCACCAGCAGGTTGTAGACGGCGAACATCTGGCCGACCGGCGCGAAATCCTTGGTGGCGTCGTAAGGCAGCTTGGTGAACAGCGAAGGATTCACCGCCAGCGTGTTGATGTTGCCGTAGCCCAGCGTGTAGCCATCGGGGGCCGCGCGCTTGATCTGGCTCATGCCGATATTGCCGGCCGCGCCGGGGCGGTTCTCGATGATGAAATTCGCGCCGGTGTCCTCCGCCACGTGCTTGAGCACGATACGGCTGAGCACGTCCGCGGAACCGCCGGCGGCGGACGCAACGATGACGGTGACTGGCTTTTGGGGCCAATCAGTGCCGGCGGCATGGGCGGAGAACGCCAGGGTACCCAGCGCACCGGCGGCAAGCAGGGCGGACAGGGTGTGGGCAAGAAAGGTACGTCGCATACAACCTCCAAATCGGGAAGGGGCGGCAATAAGGTAAAGCACGGATGTCGGGAGTATGACCAGAAGGCTAAAGTCCGGGGTTAAGCAGCAATGAATCCATTCTTAAGTAGAGGCTTAACGGAGCAAGGGGTGCTGTCGAGCGAGGACCTGCGTTTTTTCCTGACGGTGGCGTCCGCCCGGTCGCTGGCGGATGCCGCCCGCACGCTGGACGTGACGCCGCCAGCCGTGACACAGCGGCTCGCCGGACTGGAAAAGCGGCTGGGCATACGGCTGATCGAACGGACCGGGCGGCGCATCGCGCTGACGGACGAAGGTGACCTGCTGGCCGCGCGCGGGCGCCGCATCTGCGACGAACTGGGCCTGCTGAGCGATGCGCTGGGCAGCCGTCGGCGCGTCATCGCCGGCCATCTGCGCGTGCTGGCGCCGCTGGGTTTCGGTCATCGCTACGTTGCGCCGGCCGTCGCCCGGGTGCGCCGCGACTATCCGGAAGTCACCGCCACGCTGACGCTGTCCGACCGGCCCGGCCGCGTCGAGGACAGCTGGGACGTCATGGTGCATATCGGTGAACTGCGCGACTCTGCGCTGGTGATGCAGCGCATCGCCTCGAACCGGCGCATCCTGTGTGCCGCGCCGTCGTATGTGCAGCGCCGCGGCGTGCCGGCCCGGCCCGAGGACCTGCGCGCGCACGAGTGCATTGCCCTGCGGGAAAACGACGAGGACGTCACCCTGTGGCGCTTCTCCGGCGCCCGGAATGGGTCGGCCAGTGTGCGCATCGATCCGGTGCTGGCCAGCACGGAAGGCAGCGTGGTCCACGATTGGGCGGTGGCGGGCATGGGCATCATGGTGCGTTCCGAATGGGACGTGGCCGGCGATCTGCGCGACGGGCGCCTGGTGGCGCTGCTGCCGGAATGGCGTCTGCCGGACGCAGACGTAATCGCGCTGCTGCCTTCGCGAGAGGTGCGTTCGGCGCGGACATCGCATTTCCTGGAGTGCCTGCGGGCAGAGATCGACGCGAATCCCTGGGCCGCCTAGGCCTGGTTTTGTTTCTTTCATTTGTCTAACATTTATCTGACAAATTGCTGTCAAATTCGCCGGGCAACATGTGGCAACCCCAACGACAACCTGCCAGGAATACCCACATGTCGCGCTCCACCGACGAAGCAAAGACCCGTTGCGTTTCCCTTGCCTCGGACCTGGCCACGCATCTCGCGGCCCGGCCTGGCCAGACCTTGGATGATGTCCTTGCCGTCAATCCAGCCCGGCGGACATGGCTGAAGTCCGGCCTGGGCGCAGCGGCGTTGTCGGTGTTCGGCGTTCACGCGCTGGCGGCCGGCAGCGATGCGGGCAATCCTGCTGGAACGGGTGCCACCGGCGCGGGTGCGAGCGCACAGCCGCCCGTCGGCGGACTGGATCCCGCCAAGGACTACACCATCCGCTTCCAGTCCGTGCCGCGCTCGACCGCCGACCAGGTCATGGTGCCGCCCGGCTACCAGGTCCAGGTACTGTTTTCCGTGGGCGACGCTGTCGAACCCGGTTCGACAGCTTGGACGGAAGGCGTGTTTCCGGCCGCTGACGTTAGCGGCAAGCGTGCCGGCGGCGACCACGACGGCATGCATTTCTTCGCCTTGCCCGGCGTGGATCCGCAAAAAGGCGGTCTCCTGGCGATCAATCACGAACAGGTCGACATGCGCGTTTTCTTCGCGGAAGAAACGTTCGAGAAGAATGCCTTCGACGAAAAGCAAGCCACGCCCGACCAGAAACGAACCGCCCTGTCCGCGGTAGGCGTATCGGTCATCGAAATCGAATTCGCCGATAACGCATGGCGGGTCAAACGCGACTCGCCCTACAACCGCCGCTATACCGGCAACAGCGCCTATGCGGTCGGGGGGCCGGCGCGCGAGCGCGTGGGCGCCACGGTAACCGGCACCCTGAACAACTGTTCCAGCGGCGCGACGCCCTGGGGCACCTATCTGACCTGCGAGGAAGTCACGTTCAACTACTTCGATTCCAGCCAGGCCAAGGCGGGCTACGGCTGGGTCGTCGAATTGGACCCGCAGGGCAAGATCCTGGATCAGGGCACCAAGCGTACCGCGATGGGCCGCTTCAATCATGAGAACGTCGCGTGGCTGGCCGACGATGCGCGCCGCGTGGCCTTCTACATGGGCGATGACAACACTCCGGGCTGTATCTACAAATTCGTGCCCGACCGGGCCTACGATCCCGTGGACCGCCGCGCCAACCTGGGATTGCTGGACGAAGGCACGCTGTACGTCGCGCGGTTCAATCCCTCGGGCGAGGGCAAATGGATACCGCTGAAGCACGGCAATGCGGGACTGGCCGCCACCGATGGCTACGCGTCGCAGGCCGACGTGCTGGTCGAATGCCAGAAGGCCGCGGTGTCCGCCGGCGGTACGTTGATGGACCGGCC
>DATJHN010000068.1:0-3867 GCA_035493915.1 Bordetella sp. | reverse complement strand
CCCTCGCGCACCATGCGGCAGCGCGCCTCGTAGTTGGCGACCTGGATCTTGACGTTCATCGGCCCAGTCAGCGTCGATCCCACCAGCTCCATGAAAGCCTCGAAGGAATGGCGCGGAAAATAGCCCAGGAAGTCGTAGGTGCGGGCGTCGTCCAGGTGCAGCGCGGGCGCGGCGGCCAGGGCATGGCCGCGCGGCACCACCAGCACCACGCGGTCGGTGCGATAGGGAAAGGACACCACGCCCGGCGCGGCGCCGGCGGCGTGGTAGATGCCGATGTCCACTTCCTGATCGGATACCATCCGCGGGATGTCCCCGCTATAGGCTTCCACCAGGTCCAGGCGGGATTTGGGCCTTTCGGCCTGGAAGGCGCGGATGTCGCCCGGCAGGAATTCGACGATCGCGGAGCGGTTCGCCGCCAGCCGGATCTTGGGAATGCCGTCCGGCGAGAATTCTTCGCAAATGTCTTCCAGCGTGCGCACGCTGGTCAGGATGGACTTGGCCTTGTGGTACAGCGCGGCGCCCGCCGGCGTCGGTTCCACGCCGCGGTTGTGCCGCACCAGCAGCACGGTGCCGATCTGGCGTTCCAGTTCCGCGATGCGCTTGCTGGCGGCCGAGGTGACCAGGTGCTCGCGCTCGCCGGCCTTGGCCAGGCTGCGTTCCTCGACAGCGGCCACCAGCATCTGCAGGGCGGAGAGGTCTATCTTCATTGCCATGACGGCTCGGCGGATATCGCCAGTGCCCTGTTTTCCATGGCCCTGAGTGTACCCGCGGGACGTCCGGTGTGTTGGCTCGTATCTGGCCACGCCGGGCGCCCTGGCCGAAAGCACGGAAATTGATGGAAGACCGGCCGCCCGTGTTGCCGGTCTGGCATCCACGGACAACCCCGGACATGGCCCACGCCGAGTCGCTTTGCGGCATGGGCGGATCCTAGAAATCCACCGCTACGGACAGCTTGACCGTGCGCGGGTCGCCCTGGATCAGGTAGCCGCCGTTGGCTGACTGCCAGTACCGCTTGTTCGCGATGTTCTCCACGCCCAGGCGCCAGACAACGTCGTGCTGTTCGACCTTCATGGCATAGCGCACGCCCAGGTCCACGGTCGTCCACGGTTTGACCTTCTGGGTGTTCGCCGTATCCAGGTACTGCGAACCCGCGCGGGTCACGCGGCCCTGCAGCGTCAAGCCCGGCACCCAGGGCAAATCCCATTCCGCGCTCATCACCGCCGTGTAATTGGGCACGCCGACGGCATCGTTGCCCTCAGTGACGGGGTTCTTGGTGTCTTGCAGCGTCGCGTCGATGAACGACACGCCGCTGATCAGGCGTACGCCGTGCGCGGGTTCACCGAAAACGTTCAGTTCGACGCCGCGGTTGCGTTGCTCGCCCGCCACCGAGAAGATGCCCGTGACAGGGTCCGTGACGCCGGTGGCCTGCTTGATCTCGAAGAAAGCCAGATTGGCGCCGTAGTTGCCCATGTCCAGCTTGACGCCGACTTCGTTCTGCTTGGACTTGGCCGGCGCGAAGGTCTGGTTGGAATTCACCGCCGTCGTCGGCGCGGTAGGCCCTTGCTGCAAGCCCTCGATATGGTTCGCGTAGAGCGAGACCTGTTCCCATGGCTTGACGACCAGTCCGTACACGGGCGACGTCGCGGAATCGTCGTAATGATCGGTCTGCTCACCGGTCATCGCGGAATAACTCGTCGTCTCGATCTTCTGATGACGCGCACCGAGCGTCAGGAAGACGCGGTCCTGCAGGAACGATACGGTGTCGGACACCGATACGCCCGTGTTGCGGTTGCGGCCGGTGACGAAAGGATCATCCGAATTCCCGAACGGCAGCGTGGTGGGCGGATACGGAACTGGCCGGGTGTCGTACAGGTCTGTGTCGAAGCTGGATCCGAAGGTGTAGGCGGCCTTCTTCTTCAAATAGGTCTCGGAGAACGCTACATTCACCGCGTGCTTCAGCGGCCCCGTATCGAACTTGCCGCGCATGCCGGTCATCAGGCCGTAGGTGTCCGACTTGTACGGAACCACATCCAGGCGACTTGCGGTGCCCACGCCATCCCCATCCACGGTAAGCGACGAATATGAGCCTCTTTCCCGCGCGTGGTTGCCGCCGATCGCGGCATAAGCCGTCCATTGCTCCGTCAGATCGTATTCCGCCCGCAGCATGCCGAAGGTGTTCTCCGTCATGGAGTACGTCCAGGGCTGGGCATAGTTATGCGTCGCGGACGGCGGATCGGGAATGTCCGAACCGGGCAGCACCTGCACCATGGGGCGTCCCTGGCTGGTGCGCTGCTTCTGGTAGCCCAGGTCCAGCGATGCGCGGAAGCGCTCGCCGCGATAGTCCAAGCCCACCGAGCCGAAAGTCATGCGCGTGCTGTCATCGTGGATGCCCGTGTCGCCTTCGCGCTGCAGCGCGTTCACGCGGATGCCGAACTGATTGCTGGAACCCCAGCGACGGCCGATATCGGCGGTGGCGCCACGTTGCGACGACGTGCCGTAGTCCACCGACAGGCGCGTCAGCGGATCGTCGCCGGCGCGTTTCGGCTCGATGTTCACCATGCCGCCGACCGCGGAGCCGCCCGCCGGCACGCCGTTCAGGAATGCGCTCGGGCCTTTGAATATCTCTATGCGTTCCGCGCCCTGCGGCGAAAGGATCTGCCTGGGCATGACGCCGAACAGGCCACCGAAGGAAATGTCATCGCCGTATAGCGGAAAGCCGCGGATGACGAACGACTGCGAATCGTTGCCGAAGCCTCGCGTGACCATTACCGACGGATCGTTGCGCAGCACGTCTCCCAGCGTGCGTGCCTGCTGGTCTTCCACCAATTGCGAGGTAAAGCTGGTAACGCTGAAGGGCACATTGGCGGCATCCTGCTCGCCGAGTATCCCCAGCCGCGCGCCCTTGGCCACCTGGCCGCCGGGGTAGGTGGGCGGTAGTACGTCGCCTTCGGTAACCGCCGCGCCGGTCACGTTGACCGGCGCCAGGGTGGTGACGGGCGGCGCGACGGCACCCGTGGCGGGGGCGGCCGGCTGGGCAGAGGGCGCCACGGGCGTTTGTGCCCACGCGGGAGCGGCCAGGGCCGCGCCCGCGGTGGCCAGGCCGGACAATGCCAGGCGCACGGCCAGCGTCAACGCGGACGGGGTGGGACGAACGGAAGATCGTTGCGGCGGCAGGCTGGACGGCAGGCCTGCCGGCGTCGACGGCGGATAAGGCATGTAGGATCCCTTGGAGGCAGGGTGCGGCCCGTACCCGCGAGGTCGGAACCGCATTGAATTGGGTGCATGCACGCGGCGCATGTGAATCTGGCCCCGCATCCGTACGCTAATTAGTTACCAAAATGCGAAGCATTCGCATTATCAATTCAAAATCGTCGACGCGCAAATATAAGTGTCGCTACCCCGCCACGAGATGAGTTACAGCCCTCCGGATGCGCAAAAAAAATCGCCCGCCGTCACGCGGCGAACCACGCGGGGCGGGCGATGATGCGTCAGGGTGGTCCAGCACGATGCCGGACCGCCGCTTCAGCGGATGATCAGACTTCCACGACGTCGGCGACGTCCTTGTAGTCGGCGATCTTGTCGAAGTTCAGATACTGATAGATCTTGTCGCCATTCTCGTTGACGACGCCGATGTCGGCCATGTATTCCGCCTGGGTCGGAATGCGGCCCAGTTTGGAGCAGATGGCGGCCAGTTCCGCGGATCCCAGATACACGTTGGTGTTCTTGCCCAGACGGTTGGGGAAGTTGCGGGTACTGGTCGACATGACGGTCGCGCCTTCGCGCACCTGTGCCTGGTTACCCATGCACAGCGAGCAGCCCGGCATTTCGGTGCGCGCGCCGGCGGCGCCGAAGGTGCCGTAATGGCCT
>DATJHN010000067.1:0-5647 GCA_035493915.1 Bordetella sp. | reverse complement strand
AAAGGCGCCGAACTGGGTGCCCACATTCTATCGGGGGCCGTCATGGACCCTCGGGCGCTGACGGAACTGATACCCGACTGGAAAGAGAAAGGCGCGCCGCTGAACGTGCCGGTCACGCGCGACAAGTTCATGTTCCTTAGCAGCTCCGGCGCACGGGTCACGCCGCATTTCCTGCTGCCGGACTGCTTCCGCAACGAAGGCAATTACATCGTCCGCCTGGGCAATGTCGTGCGCTGGATGGGCGAACAGGCCGAAGCCCTGGGTGTGGACATTTTCCCCGGCTTCGCCGCCGCGGGTGTCCTGTACGACGACCAGGGCGCCGTACGCGGCGTGGTCACCGGCGATATGGGCGTGGCCCGCGACGGCAGCCATACCGACGCCTACCAGCCCGGCATGGAACTGCTGGCGCGCTATACCCTGTTCGCCGAAGGCTCGCGCGGCCAGTTGGGACGCCAGTTGATCGAACGCTTCCGCCTGGACGAAGGGCGCGACCCGCAAAGCTACGGCATCGGCATCAAGGAAATGTGGGAAGTGGACCCGGCACAGTCGCACCCGGGCCTGGTGGTGCACACGGCGGGCTGGCCGCTGGACTCCGACACCTACGGCGGATCCTTTCTTTACCATCTGGACAACAACCTGGTCGCCGTCGGCATGGTCGTCGGCCTGGACTACGCCAATCCCTGGCTGTCGCCCTTCGATGAATTCCAGCGCTACAAGACGCACCCGGCCATCCGCGGCACCTTCGAAGGCGGCAAGCGCATCGCCTACGGCGCGCGCGCGCTGACGGCTGGCGGCCTGCTGTCCCTGCCCAAGCTGGTATTCCCGGGCGGTGCCCTGATCGGCTGCGAGGCCGGCTTCCTGAACGCCCCGCGCATCAAGGGCAGCCACGCCGCCATCAAGACCGGCGCCCTGGCCGCCGAAGCCGCGTTCCAGGCCCTGGCCGCCGACCGCCGCCAGGACCTGCTGGACACCTATCCCGCCGCCTTCGAATCGTCGTGGCTGCGCGAAGAACTGCACAAGGCGCGCAATTTCAAACAGTGGTTCAAAAAGGGCCGCACGATGGCCACCCTGATGACGGGCATCGAACAATGGCTGCTCAAGGGCAACTTCCCCTGGACCATCCACCGCAGCAAGCCCGACTACGCCTGCCTGCAGCCGGCGTCGCAATGTGCGCGTATCGACTACCCCAAGCCGGACGGCAAGCTGACCTTCGACCGGCTCAGCTCGGTCTTTATCTCCAACACCAACCACGACGAAAACGAACCCGTCCATCTCACGCTCAAGGACCCCAGCGTGCCGGTGGCCGTGAACCTGGCTAAGTACGGCGGCCCGGAAGCCCGCTATTGTCCCGCCGGTGTCTATGAATTCGTCAAGGACGACCACGGCGCCGACCGCCTGCAGATCAACGCGCAGAACTGCGTGCACTGCAAGACCTGCGATATCAAGGACCCGACGCAGAACATCGTCTGGGTCGCCCCCCAGGGCGGCGAAGGCCCGGTCTACAACGGGATGTAGCATGAGCGCCAGCCCACAGGCAGCCGGCGACGAACGCATACTGCTGGTGGGCGGCGGCGATCTGGGCCAGCGTGTCGCGCGCCTGCTCGAACAGGCCGCGCCGGGGGCGCCGATCTGGGGCCTGCGGCGCACGCCGCCGACAGGGGCGGCGCCATCGACAGAAGGGACCGAATCATCGCCGCGGGCGCCCCAGCCATCGGCGGATGCGCCCGTGCCATCGGCCGATGCGCCCCAGCCATCGCGGGATGCGCCCGTGCCAGCCCCTGCCTCCGGCCACGCCGCGGCCCCACGCAGTCCTGTGAATATCCAATGGCTCGCCGGCGACGTCACGCGCCCCGACACCCTGCGCCAGTTGCCCGCGGCCCCGACGCGGGTGGTCATCGCCCTGAGCCCGGGCAGCCGCGAAGAATCCGCCTACCGCGCTGTCTTCATCGACGGCCTGCGCAATATAGTCAGCCGGCTGGATCGCTGCAGCCTGCGCCGGCTGGTATTC
The DNA here is from genome assembly GCA_035493915.1 of Bordetella sp. Lineage (GTDB taxonomy): Bacteria > Pseudomonadota > Gammaproteobacteria > Burkholderiales > Burkholderiaceae_B > Bordetella_C. Next base: position 3,639 of record DATJHN010000067.1, on the reverse strand, counting down.
GTTTCATCGTCCGCGGTCTACGGCGATCACGGCGGCGACTGGGTCGACGAGGCCACCCCGCCCGCGCCGCCGGGCATGAACGGCGCGGTACTGCTGCAGGCCGAACAATGGCTGCTTGCGCAGGATCTGCCGTCGACGGTGCTGCGCCTGTCGGGCCTGTACGGCCCCGGCCGCCTGCAACTGCTTGAACGCCTGCGTGCCGGCAAGGCGCGCGTTCCGCGAGACATCCCGCATTGGGCCAACCGCATGCATGCCGACGACGCCGCGGGGGCCGCGGCGCACCTGCTTATGCTGCCGGCCGTACAGCCGGTCTATATCGGCAGCGACGATACCCCGCTGCCGATCGACGTCCTGTACGACTATCTGGCCGACCTACTGGGCTGCGATCGGCCCGCGGCGGGCCCCGCTCCGGCCGGAGTCGGCAGCAAAAAGTTGCGCAACGCACGGCTGCGCGCCAGCGGCTACGAACTGGCCTGGCCCGACTCGCGCGCCGGTTATGCCGCGCTGCAAATGTTGCAAGAATCCCAACGAATCTAGGCGCCGAAGTCGCCATCCGGCGTTATTACGCGTATCCTGCGTTCGCAAAGGCCTTGTTCCGACACCCTGTTCTGCAATCGTTTTCGCGTTTCCGCGCTTCCGCGATCGCGTCTGCGTTCGCGATACCAGAAAAAGCACCGTGGTAGTCCGTTAACACGCTGTTGTGATCGATCACAGGAAGCCCTATGCAGGACCAGAACCCATCTTCGCGCCCCAGCGGGCTGCAGGTCGATCTGGCTCGACGCATCGCCAACGACATCATTTCCCGTGTTCACCAGCCCGGTATGCACCTCTCCGAGGAATCCCTGGCCAAGCGCTATCAGGTATCCCGCACGCCCGTCCGGGCGGCCCTGAAACTGCTGGCGGCGGAACGCTTCATCGAATCGCGGGCGAGCAGCGGATACTATGTCGGCGAAATCGCCGAAGGCGTCACACCGCCGCTGTTGCGGTCATCAGGCATGACGGCCGACGATCTGTACATCAAGCTGATCGAGGACCGCGCCGACCGCTTGATACCCGACTGCTTCAACGACCGCGACCTGCAACAGCGCTATGGCGTGCCGCGCAGCCTGCTTGCCAAAACCCTGGTGCGCCTTAGCGCCGAATCGCTGATCGAAAAACGCCAGGGCCATGGCTGGCGCTTTACCTATTCGCTGCTGGAACTCGACGCGCGGCAGGAGAGCTACTGCTTCCGCGCGGCCCTGGAATGCAGCGCGCTGCTGCAACCCACGTTCAAGGCGGACAAGGACGTGCTGCGACGGCTGCGCGCCGCCCACGAGGCCCTGCTGCGCGACAGCGCGTCAGGAGAAATATCCGCGGAGGCCTTCTTTGCCTTGAATTCCGACTTCCACGAATCGCTGGGCCGCTTCTGCGGCAACCGCTTTTTCCTGCAGGCCATCCAGCAGCAGAACCTGCTGCGGCGACTGGAAAACCGCAACACGTTCGTGCGAAATTCGCCGCGCTTTCATGCATCCATCGGCGAACACCTGGGCATCATCCAGGCACTGGAAGACGATGATCGAGACTGGGCGGCGGCCATCATGCGCCGCCACCTGATGCTGGTCATGCGGGAAACCTGACGCGGTTCATGCCGGAAAACCGACGCGGGTCATGCGCAAAGACCCGCGGCACCGGCCCCGCGGTTCAGGCACGCGCGAAATAGTCCTTGACGGTGGCGATGACGGTGTCGACGTCGTCCTGGGAAATATCCAGATGCGTGACCAGGCGCGTCGCGCCGCCGTATACGGCCTTCATCGCCACCCCATGCGATTTGGCGTGAGCGGTCAGGGCTTCGCAATGCCGCGGCGGCACATCCACCATAACCATATTGGTCGACTGGCGCAGCACTGTTATTTCCGCGATATCGCGCAAGCCCTGGGCCAGCCGTTCGGCATTGGCATGGTCCTGCGCCAGCCGATCGACGTGATGCGCCATCGCATACTGGCAGGCGGCCGCCAGAATGCCGGATTGCCGCATGCCACCGCCCAGCACCTTGCGCCAGCGCGTAGCGGCGGCGATCAGATCGCGGCTGCCGACCAGCACGGACCCGACGGGCGCGCCCAGTCCCTTGGAAAAGCAGATCGATACGGAATCAAAGGGGCGGCACAGGTCCGCCACCTGCCGGCCGGATGCGACGGCGGCGTTGAACACGCGCGCGCCATCCAGATGGAAAATCAGATCATGTTCGCGCGCGAAAGCCCCGGCTTCCTCGATATACCCCTGCGGGATGAGCTGGCCATGGAAGGTGTTTTCCAGCGCCAGCAGGCGCGTGCGGGCGAAATGCGGATCGCCCTTGGGCTTGATCGCCGCGCGCAGCTTGTCCAGGGGCAGGCTGCCGTCCGCCGCGTGCTCGATCGGCTGCGGCTGCACGCTGCCCAGGACGGCGGCGCCGCCGCCTTCGTACTTGTAGGTGTGGGCAAGCTGGCCGACCAGGTATTCGTCGCCGCGGCCGCAATGTCCCATGATGGCCGCCAGGTTGCTCTGCGTGCCGGATGGGAAAAACAGCCCGGCCTCTTTGCCGGCGCGCGCGGCCACGTCGGCCTGCAGGCGTTGCACGGTGGGATCGTCGCCCATGACGTCGTCGCCGACGGCAGCATCGGCCATGGCGGCACGCATGGCCGCGGTGGGGCGAGTCACGGTATCGCTGCGCAAATCAATCATCTTCTTTCCTTTCATGCGGGTAAGGGACGCTGCGGGGACCGGCCCGCCGCGCGCGCGACCACGACCAGGCCGCACAGGATCAGAACCATGCCCAGGCCTTCGATGGGCGGAGGGCGTTCGCCGAAGATCGGCCAGGCCAGCAGGCCCGCGAGGACCGGCGTGCCCAGGCTGGACATGCCCGCCACGGACGCCGGCACCCGCCGCACAACGATCAGCCACAGCAACCACCCCGCCGCCGAGGCGGCGAGGACGATGTAGCTCATGCCCAGCACCAGCTGCTGGTTCCATACCGGCGCGATCTGCGGCACGGCCAGCGCGACCGGCACCATGGCGATACCGCCCACGAACATCTGCCAGCCCGTGAAGGCGATGATGTCGGGTTTATGCCGGTTGAAACCGCGCTTGGCCACCACGGTCCCCACGCCCCAGAACAGGCCGCCGGCCACGCCCAGCAGCACGCTGATGTTGTCGCCGATGTGGTTCCAGGGTTCGATGACGCAAACCAGGCCGACCGCCGCCAGGCCGATGCCCAGCCAATGGCGGCTGGTGGGCCGCTCGCCCAGCAGCGCCCAGCCCAGCAGCACCACCCAGAACGGCATGGTGTAGGCCATCAGCGATACCTTGGCGACGCCGCCGTGCACCAGGGCCATCTGGACCATGCCCTGGAACGCCGCGGTCTGGCTCAGTCCGACCAGCACGGTCATGCCCCAGGACGGCATGGATAGCGGCCGGCCCATGGCCAGCGCGACAACCAGCAGCACGGCGCCACCGCAGACATACCGCAACACCACGAAATCGTATGGGCCGATGTACGGCACCACCATTTTCATCGCGATCCAGCTGCCCGCCCAGGTCATGACGGTCAATACCATCAGCCCCCACGCGACGCCGTCGACGCCGCCCTGTCGCGCTTCCATTTTTCCTCGCTTGCGCCGGCGCCAC
>DATJHN010000066.1:0-6916 GCA_035493915.1 Bordetella sp. | reverse complement strand
TAGCCCTGCCCCACCGCGATTGACACCGATTCGCCGGCATACCAGCGCTGCTTGTCCTTGTCCTTGTAGGCACTGCGCTTCCAGGCGGTCGACGGCAGCACGCCGCGTTTCTCACCATCCAGATCGATGCCGGTGATCTGGCCGAAGCCGAATTGCTGGGTGAAATCGTGCAACGCGTCCACCCCGATTTCCGGCCCCAGCGAAAAGAAGTAGGTATCCGAGGACACCATGATGGCCTTGTGCATGTCGGTAGGACCGAACACCGCGCCCGCGGCATTCCGGAACTTTTGTCCGCCGAATTCGAAGTATCCGGGATCGGGGATGCGATCTGTCGCGCGCCGCTTGCCCAGTTCCAATGCCGCCATGGCCACGAAGGGCTTGTAGGTGGATCCGATGGGATAGGTCCCGTAGATGGGCCGGTTGATCAAGGGATGGTCCGGCGATTCGTTCAGCATGCGCCAGTTGTCGACGTCGATGCCGTCCACGAACAGGTTGGGATCGAACGAAGGCTCCGATACGAAAGCCAGTACCTCGCCCGTGTCCGGGTCCAGGGCTACCAGTGCGCCGCGCTGATCGCCGAAGGCTTCCTCGGCGACCTTCTGCAAGCGCAGGTCGATGGACAGTTTGATGTCCGAGCCCGGCACGGGATCGATCCGGCGCAGGGTACGCACGGGCCGGCCACCGGCCGTCACTTCCACTTCTTCCAGCCCGGTGCGGCCGTGCAACTGCGCTTCCCAGCTTTTTTCGATGCCTTTCTTGCCGATGACTTCCGTACCGCGATAGTTGCCGAGCTGGCCGTTGGCCTCCAGATCCTCGATATCGTTGTCCGAGATGCGGCCGATATAGCCGACCACGTGCGCCGCCAGCTTGCCTTCCGGGTATTCGCGCACCCAGCGGGCACGCAGCTCCACGCCGGGGAACTGGAATGCATGCGCGGCGAACCAGGCGGCCTCGGTATCGTTCAGGTTGTCGCGCAGCGTCAGCGTCGCGTAACGGCTGTTTTCCGCGATGCGGCGCTTGAGCTTGCGCTGGTCCGCCGGGCTTACGTACACCACGGGCGTCAGCGCCTTGAACATCGCATCGATATTGCCTACCTGCGCCGGCACGATTTCCAGCGTATAGGTGCGGTAATTGCGCGCCATCACGACGCCGTTGCGATCCAGGATTTCGCCGCGGCGCGGGGGTATCGGCACCACGGCGATACGGTTGCGGTCCGCGCGTTCGGACAGCCCCTGGTAGCGGTCGACCTGCAGCATCCAGAAACGGCCGACGAGCAGGCCGAAGCACAGCAGGGCCGCGACGCCGCCGACCCAGGCCCGCAGCCTGAAGCGCTGTTTCTGCTGCGCGCCGGTTTTTTTGAATTCGAACATGGACGGAAAAAACGATCAGACCGAGGCCGATTCGGCATCGTCGGCGCCGCGCGTCGGCAGATGCAGCAGCCAGCCCACGAGCGGCCACAAGGCAGCGGTAATCGCCGTCCCGACCGCCCAGTCCCAGCCCGGCCACCTGCCGGCGATCCAGGCCTTGATCAATACGGTTATCAGCCGCGCGATGAAGAAAATCGGCAGCATGTGCATGGCCTGGCTCCACAGGTCGAAACGCTGCAGGCGGCGGTGGAGAATGATGGCCCCATAGGCGACGATGGCATAGAACAGCGCATTGCCGCCCAGCACACCGGCATCATGCACGTCCATCGACAGGCCAAAAACGAAAGCGGTCACCATGCCGATGCGGCGCGGTTCGTGCACGCACCAGAATGCGATGACCAGGATCAGGATATCGGGCGCCTGTTCCCACAGGCGCCATGGCAGCAGCGAAATCAGCCACACCAGAAGCACCGATCCCCACACCATGGCAGGGTGCGCGGGACGCGCGACCCGTTCGGGTTCGACCGTCCTGCGCGGGCGCAGCACCGACGACTGGGATTCACTCCGGTTTGTCGGACTCACTGGAATCGGCCTCCTGGCGGTTGACTTCGGCGCGCTTGACGTCGACCTGCAGAACGAGGAAGTGGCGATAGCGTTCCGGATGCGCCAGCGGTTCGCACAACGCCCGGGCGAATCCCGACGCGGTGTCTCGTTCCACCTTCGTCACCTTGGCCACCGGCAGTCCGGCGGGGAACAGGCCGCCGACGCCGCTGGTGGTAATAGTATCGCCCTCTTTGATGTCGGCATTCGCGGCAAGGTACCGCACTTCCATCTTGCCGGGCTGGTTGCCGCCGAAGGCGATCAGCCGCAGGCCATTGCGCAGGAGCTGTACCGGGATGGACACCTGCTCATCGGTAACCAGGGCGGCTTCGGCCGTCATGGGCGTTACACGCACGATCTGGCCCACCACGCCGCCTTCGTCGATGACTGGCATGCCGGGTGCCAATCCCTGCCGGCTACCTTTGTTGAAGACCAGCCGCTGATTGAAGGCATTAGGCGGTTCGTACAGCACTTCCACGACCACCGCCTGCTGCGACAGGGTGTCCGTTACGCCGAGCAGCCGGCGCAGTTGCGCGTTTTCGGCGGCCAGTTGCGCCGCATGCGTGGCGACCTGCGCCAGTTCAATGCGCTGGCGCTGCAGGGCCTCGTTTTCGGAGCGCACCAGATTGGCGGCATTGAGCCATTCATTAACCTGCTGGACGATATCGCGCGGCAACAGCACGGCACGCTGGAAGGGATAGAGCACGACGGACATGGTCCGCCGTACGGGTTCCAGCACGCGCCATTGCGAGTCGCCCACCAATAGCGCCAGCGCCAGAACGACCAGCATCGCCAGCTTCGCCTCGGCAGGCAGGCCATGTCGGAACAGCCGCGGTGTGGTGGCGTTAAGTTGAGGCATGGATACTCACGGGCGTACGGCCCGGTGCCGACCGCCCACCGAGGCCGCTTGCGGGGAAGCGGCCGCGGCCAGGCGCATGGATCAGTCGTTGATGAAAATGGCGCCGAGCTTTTCGAGATGCTCGAGTGCTTCGCCGCAGCCCCGCACAACGCAGGTCAGCGGATCATCCGCCACCACCACGGGCAGACCGGTTTCTTCTTGCAGCAGGCGATCGAGATCGCGCAGCAGCGCCCCGCCACCGGTCAGTGCAATACCCTTGTCCGTGATATCCGCGCCCAGTTCGGGCGGTGTTTGTTCCAGGGCGATTTTCACCGCCGATACGATCTGGTTCAGCGGATCGGTCAGCGATTCCAGGATTTCGTTGGACGACACCGTAAAGCTGCGCGGCACGCCCTCGGCCAGATTGCGGCCCTTGACTTCGATTTCGCGAACTTCCGAACCGGGGAAGGCGGAACCGATCTGCTTCTTGATCAGTTCGGCCGTCGGTTCGCCGATCAGCATGCCGTAGTTGCGGCGGATGTAGTTGACGATGGCTTCGTCGAACTTGTCGCCGCCGACACGGACGGAACCCTTGTACACCATTCCACCCAGCGAAATGACCGCGACTTCGGTCGTGCCCCCGCCGATGTCCACCACCATCGAGCCGCTGGCATCGGACACGGCCAGGCCGGCCCCGATGGCGGCGGCCATGGGTTCTTCGATCAGGTAGACGTGGGACGCGCCCGCGCCCAGCGCCGATTCGCGAATGGCGCGCCGTTCCACCTGGGTGGAACCGCACGGCACGCAAACGATGATGCGCGGGCTGGGAGCCAGCATGTTGCGGGGGTGCACCATGCGAATGAACTGCTTGAGCATTTGCTCGGTGACCGTGAAGTCGGCGATGACGCCGTCCTTCATCGGACGTATGGCTTCGATGTTGCCGGGCACGCGGCCCAGCATCTGTTTGGCTTCGTGGCCGACGGCTTGGATGATTTTCTTGCCATTCGGGCCGCCTTCGTGGCGGATCGCGACTACGGACGGCTCATCCAGCACGATGCCTTTGCCGCGAACGTAGATCAGCGTGTTGGCCGTGCCGAGATCGATCGCCATATCGCTGGAAAAATAACTACGCAGGAATCCGAACATGGATGTAGGCTCAGCTAGATCAGGAATTTGGGACGTAACTGCTACCGGGCGCCAGCCAGAACGGCGCGCCTGCGGGTGCAGCGATTAAACCGTGAATGATAACTTATAATTTCAAGGGAAATAGACCGCAATTCCCGGCTATTCCAAGCTTTGTAACTACTGCCGGCCTGTCATGTAACGGGGCCTCCCGGCGGTTCCACATTTTTTACACTCCCATGGCGCTAAACGAAGAAGACGTGGCCCGCATTGCCCGGCTGGCCAGAATCGAGCTCACTCCGGAAAGGCGCGCGCACGCGCTGCAGGAGCTCAACGGCATGCTCCACATCATCGAGCGCCTGCAGCAGGAAGACACCGAGGGTGTAGAACCCATGGCCCATCCGCTATCCGCCATCGAAGACGTAGCGCTGCGCTTGCGCGCGGACCGCGTGACGGAATCCGGCTCCGAAAGCGAACGCGCGGCGCTGATGCGCAATGCGCCGGAAGCACAGGATGGCCTGTTCCTGGTCCCCAAGGTGTTGGAGTAATCATGACCAAACCCGCCCTGCATACCGAATTCGCCGATATCGCCGCCCTGCGCCAAGCGCTGGACCGGCGCGCCGTCAGCGCCGTCGAACTGGCGTCCAGCGCGCTGGACGCCGCCCAATCGGCCGGCGATCTGAATGCTTTCCTGCATATCGACGCCGACTTGACGCTGGAACAGGCCCGCGCCGCGGACGCCGCGCTGGCCGCCGGCAACGCCGGCCCGCTGACCGGCGTGCCCATAGCGCACAAGGATGCCTTCGTTACCCGCGGCTGGCGCACCACCGCGGGCAGCCGCATGCTGGAAGGCTATCTCAGCCCCTTCGACGCCACGGTGGTGGAACGCCTGCAACAAGCCGGCGCGGTCTCCATCGGCAAATTGAACTGCGATGAGTTCGCCATGGGTTCGGGCAACGAGAATTCCGCGTTCGGCCCGGTGCGCAATCCCTGGGATACCGGCGCCGTGCCCGGCGGATCCTCGGGTGGATCGGCGGCGGCCGTGGCGGCGCGCCTGGTCGCCGCCGCCACCGGCACCGATACCGGCGGCTCGGTGCGCCAGCCCGCCGCCCTGTGCGGCGTGACCGGCATCAAGCCCACCTACGGCACGGTATCGCGTTTCGGCATCGTGGCCTTCGGCTCCAGCCTGGATCAGGCCGGCCCGCTGGCCGCCAGCAGCCGCGACGCGCTCGCCCTGCTGGACGCCATGGCCGGCTTTGATCCGCGCGATGCCACCAGCGTCGAGCACTGCGGCAAGGATGCCAACGAACCGGGCCGCGTGCGGCGCGGCTTCGACGCCGCGCAGGCCGGCTACGACGCCGCCGGCGCCAAACCGCTGTCCGGCCTGCGCATCGGCGTGCCGGCTGAATACTTCGGCGCCGGCCTGTCCGACGAAGTCCGCGCGGCCGTCGAGGCCGCCCTGGCGCAATTCGAAGCCCTGGGCGCGCGCCGCGTCGACATCTCGCTGCCGCGCACCGAACTGGCGATCCCGGCCTACTACGTCATCGCGCCGGCGGAAGCCTCCAGCAACCTGGCGCGCTATGACGGCGTGCGCTACGGCCACCGCGCCGCGCAATACGGCGACCTGACCGAAATGATCAGCCGCTCGCGCGCCGAAGGCTTCGGCGACGAAGTGCGCCGGCGCATCCTGATCGGCACCTACGTGCTGTCGCATGGCTATTACGACGCCTATTATCTGCAGGCGCAGCGCCTGCGCCGGCTGATCGCGCAGGACTTCCAGCGCGCACTGACACAGTGCGACGTCATCATGGGACCGGTGGCGCCGACGGTGGCCAAGAATATCGGCGACAACCGCGACGATCCCACCGCCGACTGGCTGGCCGACGTCTACACGCTGGGCATCAGCCTGGCCGGCCTGCCCGCCATGTCGGTGCCGTGCGGCTTCGGCACCGGCGCGCATGAACGCCGGCCCGTGGGCCTGCAGATCATCGGCAACTATTTCGACGAAGGCCGCTTGCTGGCGATCGCCGACCGCTACCAACACGTGACCGACTGGCACCAACGCGTGCCGGCAACGCAGGACGCCTGACATGGACTGGGAAATCGTCATCGGGCTGGAAACGCATACCCAGCTTTCCACCGATTCGAAAATATTTTCGGGTAGCAGCACGCGCTTCGGCGCGGCGCCCAACACGCAAGCCAACGTGGTCGATCTGGCGCTGCCCGGCAGCCTGCCGGTGATGAACCGCGCCGCCGCGGAACGCGCCATTCGTTTCGGCCTGGCCGTGGGCGGAAAGATTTCGCCGCGCTCGATTTTCGCGCGCAAGAATTACTTCTATCCCGACCTGCCCAAGGGCTACCAGATCAGCCAGTATGAAATTCCCGTCGTCCTGGGCGGCGCGATCTCGTTCTTCGTCGGCGAAACCGCCAAGACGGTGCAGCTGACGCGCGCCCATCTGGAAGAAGACGCCGGCAAATCCCTGCATGATGAATTCCACCTGGGCAACGGCGCGCCGGCCAGCGGCATCGACCTGAACCGCGCCGGCACGCCCCTGCTGGAGATCGTCAGCGAACCGGAAATGCGCTCCGCCGCCGAAGCGGTCGCCTACGCGCGCGCGCTGCACAGCCTGGTGGTCTGGCTGGGCATTTGCGACGGCAACATGCAGGAAGGCTCGTTCCGCTGCGATGCCAACGTATCGGTGCGCCCCATGGGACAGGAAAAACTCGGCACCCGCACCGAAATCAAGAACGTCAATTCCTTCCGTTTCCTGGAGCGCGCCATCGTTTACGAAGCGCGGCGCCAGATCGAGCTGATCGAGGACGGCGGCACGGTGGTGCAGGAAACCCGCCTGTACGATGCGGACCGCGACGAAACGCGCAGCATGCGCAGCAAGGAAGACGCGCACGATTACCGCTACTTCCCCGATCCGGACCTGCCCCCGCTGGTGATTTCCACGGCATGGGTCGACGAAGTTCGCGCCACCATGCC
>DATJHN010000065.1:0-15181 GCA_035493915.1 Bordetella sp. | reverse complement strand
GCCGGCCGTCGCGCGTCGCGTAGCGGATGGCGTAGACCTCGTATTCGGGCAAGGACTGGGAAGACTCGGGATGCGTCGTGGTCATGGATGTGCGGCGTTCTCGGTAAAGGAAATGGACGTGGCGGAGGACGACAACAGGGCGGCTAGTGCCGCGGGCGAGGACAAACCAGGCGATAGTCCATGCAACGCTGCTGTGTGGGCCGCGCCCGTGCGGGACACTGTTGCACCAGGCGCTATTTCGCCGATCCGCGCCACGCGCGGCGACGCCACTTCATCCAGCGCCAGCACGGCATCGCGGATACGCGCTCGATCGGCACCATAGATAGGCGCGGCGACGGTATCGAACTTGCGCGCGATGTCGTCGCGCGACATGGGGTTCTCTGGCTCGCCCCTGGCATGGTCCAGGGCATGGCGCAGCACGCTGCCGTCCGCCAGCGTGACGGTCACCAGCGCGGGACGGCGGTCGGGATAGCCCGCGTCCAGGGCGCTGTCGGCGCAGACCGACGTATTCGCCATCAAGGCGCGCACACGCTCATCGGCGAGCATGGCGTCGGTATAGCGGCCCGGCGTCGCGTCGCCCGTCACCAGCATGGCGGCGATGGAAAAAGCGATGGAGAACTGCGCCTGGTCGGCGTTGCGCGGCGGTTCTATCGCCGCCGCATAGGTCACGGTATCGACCTTGACATCGATGCGAGCGATCCGTGCCGGATCGACTCCCTGCATCGCGGCGGCGGCGGCGTCGATGGGCGCGTGATTGCCGCGGCACCCGCCGTGCGCCTTCAGATAGGTTTCGCCTATGCTCCAGCGCGCGCCCAGGTCCAGTACCGCCCCAGCCACATCCACCGCATCCACCGACCCGGCGAAGGCCGGCAGGAAACCGGATTCGAAGATATCCGGCGCGCCCGGCGCGCCCTGCTCCGCATACAGGGCCGCCAGCAGCCCGCCTTCGCTGCTGCGCCCTACCTGCAGCGGCTGGCTGTCGGCGCTCTTGAGCGCGGCCTTCAGGCCCGCGCCGTGGCTGCATGCGATGGCGACGGCATGCGCGGCGCGGTCCGCGGGCAGGTCCAGCAAAGTCGCCGCCGCGGCTGCCGTGGCCGGCGCCGCCAGAATGGCCGTGCTCTGGAAGCCCCGCCGCACCGTGGCGGGATAGATGGCGCGCCCCAGCCGCAGGAATACTTCGTAGCCGTTGGCGATGGCGGCCACCAGCATGCGGCCCGTGGCACCGCGCGCGGCGGCCAGCGTCAGCGCGGCGGGAATCACCGCCGACGACGGATGTCCGCCGGTATAGCGCGAACCATCCTCGAAATAAGTGGAATGTGAAACGGCGCTGTTGATGATGACGGCATCGCGCAGGGAGCGCCCATGCGGCGTGCCCCAGATGCCGCATGCGCCCTGCTCCGGCAGCAGGCGCAAGGGGCCGTCGTGATTGCCCGCCAGCACGCCGCTGCACGTGGCCGCCAGCAGGTCCAGCACGCGCAGCTTGACGGCGTCGGCGACGTCCGCGGGCAGCCCGTCGTAGCGCGAATGCGCGATGAAGCGGCCCAATTGCCCGGCAAGGGTGCCGGCGCTTTCCCGGCCGGAGTGTTCCTGAGCGGCGTTTCCCTGACTCATCGTCGGCCCCCTTCAATCCATCTTCAAGCCGATGGACTGGATGACCGCGTGCCATTTCTGCACCTCGGTCCGCACCTTGGCGCTGGCATCCGCCGCGCTGTCGCCGATGACCTCGGCGCCCTGCTCCGCGAAGAATGCCTGGATGTCCGGCGACTTCAGCACCGCGACGACATCGGCATTGAGCTTCTCGATAACGGCGGGCGGCGTGCCGGCCGGCGCGAACAGCCCGTACCAGGTATCGGCCTCGTAGCCCTTCAGGCCGCTTTCCGACAGTGTGGGAATATCCCGCAGCATGGCCGGCCGCGTCGCGCTGGTCGAGGCCAGGCCGATCAGCTTGCCGGACTTGATATACGGCAGCACCACCGGGGCGTTGGCGATCATCATCTGCACCTGGCCACCCAGCAGGTCCGTCATGGCAGGTGCGCTGCCCTTGTACGGGACATGCGTGATGGAGACCCCGGCCATGTTCTTGAAGATTTCCGCCGCCAGGTGCGGCGGCGTGCCGTTGCCCGGCGACGCGTAGTTCAGCGCGCCCGGCTTGGCCTTGGCCATGGCGATCAGTTCCTGCACGGAACGCGCCGGCACGTTGGGATTCAGCACCAGGACGTTGGGCGTATTCGCCACCAGCGTGATAGCGGCGAAATCGCGCGTCGCGTCATATGACAGGTTGCGGTACAGGCTCTGGTTGATGGCATGGGTACCGACCGTTCCCAGGACGATGGTGTAGCCATCGGCCGGCGCGCGCGCGGCGGCCTCGGTACCGATGTTGCCGCCGGCGCCCGCGCGGTTCTCGATAACGACGGGCTGTTTCCATTTCTCGCCCAGCTTCTGAGCCAAAGGCCGCGCCAGGATATCGGTCCCGCCGCCGGGCGGGAACGGCACGATCAGCTTCACGGCATGATCGGGAAAATTGGCCGCCGTATCGGCGCCACTGGCCGCGCCGGCAGGGGCGCTCAGCAAGGCCGGCAAGACGGCCATCAATGCCATGCCGATGCGGCCCCAGTCGCGCAGGCCCTGGCCCGGCCCGATCTTGTCCCGCGGATTGCCGTCGACTTTTTTCATGTCTGCATCTCCTTTTGCTTGTTATCGGTCCGCTTGTTGTCGGGCTGCGTGGTGTCGGGCTGAGTGGTGTCGGCCGGCTTGCTGTCATCCTGCCCGTGGCCGTGCCCAGGCTGCCTGTGCATACGATCATCCACGCTCAACGCCACCATCCACGCATCGCGCAGCGCGGCCAGGAAATCGCCGGGAGCATTGCAATCGCCGATGCGGGCGTAGGGAATGCCGCTGGCCTCGACCGCGGGCAGCACGTCCAGGTTGGGACGCGGTCCGGTCGCGAACACCAGCATGTCGCCCGCCGGAATACGCCTGGGCGGCTGGTCTTCGACCTGGATTTCCAGCGTCTCGCCGTCGGCCTTCAGAATGCGGCAACGGGTCAGCAACACCACGCCGTCGGCGGCCAGCCTTTCCACCAGTTCGAACTTGTTGTTGCGCGCCATGCCGTTGGCGATGGCGCCCTGGATCTCCAGTACGGTGACCTGCATACCGCGCACCCTTAGCGCATCGGCAGTCTCTGCTCCCACCATGCCGCCGCCGACGATGGTGATGCGCGCGCCGTCCGGCAGCGCGTCCAGATCGGCCAGCACATCCCAGGCATGCAGCACACGTACCGAGGGCGCCAGCGCGCTCACGTCCAGGGGTGGCGCCGCGGGACGCGAACCCGTCGCGACGACGACATAATCCGGCGCATAGGCGCGAATGGCGTGCTCGTCCGCCGTTACTCTCATGCGTACCGGTACGCCCATGCGCTGCACGGTCCGCCAGCGGTAGCTCCAGACGGGCTCGACCTCTTCCTTGTCGGGCGAAGCGGTCGCCAGCGGCATCTGCCCGCCCGGACGGTCCCGGCTTTCCCAGACTTCCACCGTGTGACCGCGGCCCTTCAACACGCGCGCGGCCTCGATGCCCGCGACACCCGCACCCAATACCAGCACCCGCGCACGCGGCCCATCGGGCGGCGCATGGAGCTGCGGCTCGGCATACTCCAGGCGCTCGAACTCCGTGCCTATCATCGGGTTCTGTACACAGGAGACGTCCTTCTCCAGCGTCAGCCGTTCAAAGCACACATTGCAGGCGATACAGGCGCGTATGGGCGCATCGATCTCCCCAAATGCCTTTGCCGTCCAATGCGGATCCGCATACAGCGCGCGGCCGATGGATACGAAATCCGCCGCGCCGCTGGCCAGCACCTGCTCCGCATCCTCCGGCTGCACCATGCGCCCGGCCACGAACACCGGAATGCCAACCGCCTGCTTGATCGGCCGCGCGGTATCGGCCAGGCAGCCGCGCGGGAACGAGGGCGGCTGGATACAGAACTTGGACAGCTGCGGGCTTTCATTGCTGCCGCCGGACAGGTCGATCGCATCGGCACCGGCGCGCTCTACTGCCTGAGCCAGCGCAATGATTTCGTCCCGCGGGTAGCCACCCTGGGCGAACTCACTGGCGCTCAGGCGTATCACCAGGCGCAGCTCCGGCAATTCATCGCGCATGCGGTCTATGGTTTCCAGCAGGAAGCGCATGCGGTTCTCGATGGGTCCGCCATAGATGTCATCGCGGCGATTAATGCGTTCGCTGAAAAATTGCTGGAACAGATAACCGTTGGCGGCATGGATTTCCACGCCGTCATAGCCCGCCAGCCAAAGGCGCCGCGCCGCCGCCACGAACAGCTTCTGTATATCGACGATCTCCGCCGTCGACAGCGGGCGTACCGTATCGCCCGTATTCGGATTGGCCCACGGCGAAGGCCCGACGGGCTCCATGTTCAGCACTGAACGGCGCAACAGGGCGCCGCGGTGATTCAACTGTCCGAAGACGGCGCAGTCATGGCGCTTGATGGCTTCGACGATGCTGGCCAGGCCGGGAATGAAGCGGTCGTGATAGCAGCACAGCGAGTTGTTGTGCGGGCGGGCCTGCTCGGTCACGACCATCGCTTCGGTCATGATCATGCCCACGCCGCCGCGGGCGCGTTCCTCGTAGTACTGCTTGTCGCGTTCGGTGGACAGGCCGTCGGTGGTGCTGTAGTTGGTGCCCATGGGCGCCATCACCACGCGATTCTTCAGGCGCAATCCGCCTATCAGCCCGGGCTGTTGCAACAGCATCGGCTTATCTCCTCGTTGACTTCGAATGGATCGCCTTAGCGGCGCGGCGGTACGTCCAGGCGCACGGCGATGCCGTCCAGGTCCGGGCCGGCGCTGGGATAGCGCTCCATGACCAGGGGGTCGTGGCCGGGCACCACGTGGGCGGGTGACGCCGCCAGCGACTTCAACCTGCGATAGCCCTGCAGCACGTCGCCCACGCTGTAGACCAGGGGAAACACGCGATCCTGTTCGAAGTGCTCGTAGTAATGGCTGGCGTCCGAGGCCAGCACCACCCAGCCCCGCGCCGTATGCACGCGCACCACCTGCAGGCCATCGGTGTGGCCGCCGATCCGATGCACGCTGATACCCGGCGCGATGACAGCGTCGCCATCGTGAAAAACCACCCGGTCGCCATAGACCAGGCGCACCATGCCGCATACATGATCGGGCTCGTAGGCGCGATTGAACATGCCGCAGCACATATGTCTACCCGTGGCGAAGGCCATCTCGCCATCCTGCAAATGGAATCGTGCGTTCGGATAGTCGCCCAGCGTTCCGGCGTGGTCGTTGTGCAGATGGGTGATGACGATGTCACGCACGTCGCCGGCCTGGATGCCCAGCAGGCGCAGCGCGTCGGCCGGATGACGCAACAGCGTGCGATGCCGCTTGTCCGCCATATCCTGCGCGAAACCAGTATCTACCAGCACGATGCGTTGCGCGTCACGGATGACCCATACGTAGTAATCCATCGGCATGGGTGCATCATGCGGATCGCCGCCCAGGAAATTGGCGGCGCGCTGCGCGGGACGCGTGGCGTACTTGACGGCGAACACGTCGTAGACGGGCGGGTTACCGGCGTCGGCGGCCAAAGCCGCGTCCGGGGACGCGGAAACACCTGGGGCGATCTGCGGCTGCTGCATCGAACGTCTGTCTCCATTCGTGGCGCATTCCTATCGGCCGGCTCGCCGCCGGAGGGGAAGGACGTGCTCTTGTGATGCAGAGCAGTCTAATTTCGACTGTCAAACCGATCAATTGGATAGAATTACAAACACTATTGAATTCATTTCATAAATAGATCACATAAGCCGGACACCATGACCCGCCCTTCCCCGCGCTCCGCCGCGGCGTCACGTTCGGACCGAGTAAGCACACCAAAGGGATCGCCATGGAGAACCTGAATGCCTTGCGCGTATTCGCCAAGGTCGCTGAAACGCGCAGCTTCACCGATGCGGCAAAACACCTGGGACTGACCTCTTCCGCGGTCAGCAAGGCCATCACGCGGCTGGAACAGGAGCTAGGCGTGCGCCTGCTGCACCGGACCACGCGATCGGTGGGGCTGACCAACGACGGCGCCAGTTTCTTCGAACGCTGCCAGCAGATCCTGGCCGACGTACAAGACGCCGAAAACTCGCTGAACCGTTCGCGCGCCGCGCCGCACGGCCGCCTGCGCGTGCATATGCCGGTCGGTTTCGGCCGGCGCGTCATCGTCCCGCACCTTAGCGGCTTCATCGAACGATTTCCCGATCTGGTGCTGGATGCCGAACTGAGCGACCGCATGGTCGACCTGGCCTACGAAGGCATCGACGTCGCCGTGCAGATCGGCGAACTCGCCGACGCCCGCCTGATCGGACGCCGCCTGTGCAACCTGCGCTTCGTCGCCTGCGCCGCGCCGGAATACCTGGCGCGCCACGGCGAGCCGGCCACGCCCGACGACTTGGACCGGCACCACTGCCTGGCCTACGTACTGCTGCATACAGGCCGCTATCGCGAATGGCAGTTCGTGAAGGACGGCCGCACGTTCGGCAAGACAGTGTCGGGACGCCTGAACATCAATAACGCGGAATCCCTGCTGGAAGCCGCCACGGCCGGACTGGGCGTGGCGATGATCAGCAACTTCATCGCGGCCGATGCGCTGCGCGACGGCCGGCTGCGGCCCATCCTGACCGACTACGTCGCCCTGGGTCCGCAGGTCTCCGCCGTCTATCTGCCCAGCAAAAACCTATCGCCCAAGGTACGCGCCTTCGTCGACTTCCTGAGCGACCTGATCGCCAGCAATCCGCACTGGGACGAGGCCGGCGGCGGTTTGCCCTATCGGCTGGTGATATAGCTCGCTATACTGCCCGACGGCCCGCCATCCACGGAATGCCCACTTGTCCCCGCAGCGCCCCACCTCCGACCTGCCGAAGCCCCGCTCGCGGCGCACCCAGAAGAACGGACACACGCAAAAAGACGTCGCGCGCGAAGCCGGCGTATCGCAAAGCGCCGTGTCGCGCGTGTTCGCCGGCCGCGGCTACGTAGCAGCCGAAGTACGCCATCAGATCGAGAAAGCCGCGCGCAAGCTGGGCTATCTTCCGGACATGGCGGCGCGCTCGCTGGTAAAGGGGCGATCCAACATCGTGGCCGTGGTCACCAGCAATATCACGCACCCGTTCGTGCCGCAGATGCTGGAAAAAATGACGCTGGCGATCCAGCAGCGCGGACAGGAAGTGCTGCTACTGAATTCGCCCCCTGGACAAGACATCGACCGCCAGTTGCCGCTGGCCCTGCGCTACCGTGTCAAGGGCATCCTGATCGCCAACGTCAGCATCGGCGCCCGCATCGCGCGCCAGGTACGCCAGAGCGGCACGCCCATCGTGATGGTCAACCGCTATGTGGAAGAAAAAGCCGTGCATGGCGTGTCCTGCGACAACGTGCATGGCAGCCGGCTGGTGGCGGAAGGCTTCATCGCCGCTGGCAAGCGGCGCATCGCCTATATCGGAGGCCTGGCCGACTCACCCACGAACGTTGTGCGCAGGGAAGCGTTTCTACAGGCGCTGCGCGAACACGGCGTAACGCCCGAGGTCATACTGGAAGGCGCTTTCTCGCATGCCTGGGGCTATGAAGCCGCCGGCATCCTGGGCAAGCGCCGCACTATGGTCGATGCGGTGTTCTGCGGCGACGACATGATCGCCATCGGCATGCTCGACGGCTATCGGGGCATGCCGGGCGGCCTGGCCGCGGCACCCGCCATCGTAGGCTTCGACGACATTCCCAATGCGAGCTGGCCGCCCTACATGCTGACGACCTACAGCAATCCGCTGGACCGGATGATAGAAGTCGCGTTGGATCTGCTGGATCAGCCAGCGGATCAGGCGCCCGTTCGAGAGGTATTGCAAGGGGAACTGGTGCGGCGAGCCTCGTTTTAAATCCGTCGGGCCAACCTACCGCCCTTCCACCCGAACCCGCGGATCGAGCACATCCCGCAAGCCGTCGCCGATCAGGTTCAAGCCCAGCACGGTCATCGCCAGCACAAGACCCGGAAACAAGCAGATCCACGGTGCATCGGGAATGAAGTCGCGGCCATCGGCGATGATGTTGCCCCAGGTGGGCGTCGGCGGTGGCGGTCCCACGCCGATGAAACTAAGCACCGCTTCCGCCAGGATCGAGACCGCGAAAATGAAGGTCATCTGCACGATCAATGGCGCCAGGCTGTTGGCGGCGATGTGGCGCACCAGGATGCGGAAATGCCCCGCGCCCGCCACCTTGGCAGCCTGCACGAATTCCATGTGGACCAGCACCAGCGCGGCAGCACGCATGATGCGCGCCGTACGCGGCGTATACGTGATGACGAGTGCGATCACCACGTTCATCTCCGACGGTCCGAGCACCGAGGAAAGCGCGATCGCCAGCAGAATTCCGGGAAAGGCCATCAGCGCGTCCATGACCCGCATGATCGGGTTTTCCAGACGGCGGAAGTATCCCGCGCACAGGCCCAGAATCGTGCCAGCCAGCCCGGTGAACAGCGTCACGAAAAAGCCTATGCGCAAGGACACGCGGCTGCCGTACAGCATGCGGCTGAACACGTCGCGGCCGAAACTGTCCGTTCCCATCCAATGGACGGCGTTGGGCGCGCCCAGCCGGTAGCGGTAATCGTTGACCACGGGTGAATATGGCGCCAGCCAACCGGCCAACAGCGACATCAGCACGATAATCGCCAGAAGCACCAGCCCCGTCATGAACAGGCGATGTCCGCGCAGGCGCGCGACCATGCGGGAAGATGCCATGCGGCGCCACCATCCTGGCGCGGTGCCGTCCCTGGCGGCGGTGATTTCAGCGTCCATGGCGCACCCGCGGATCGAAAACAGCGTAAAGCACATCGACGGCCAGATTCACGATCACCATCGCGCAGGCGATCATCAGCAGCCCACCCTGGATTACCGGCAGGTCGCGCCGCTGGATCGCGCCGATGACCAGCCGCCCGACCCCTGGTATGGAAAACACCGACTCCACGATCACCGCCCCGCCGATCAGGATGCCCACGTTCACGCCGATCACCGTCAACGTCGGCACGGCGATGTTGATCAGCGCATGCCGGCCCACTACCGTGCGCGGCGGCACGCCCTTGGCGCGCGCGGTGCGGATGTAGTCCTGGCCCAGCACTTCCAGCATGCTGGATCGCGTCATGCGCGCGAGCAGGCCCAACTGGGTCGCCGCCAGCGCGGCCGCCGGCAGGAACAGGCTGTGCAACCAGCCTGACGGACTCTGCATGAACGGCACATAGCCGCCGGTCGGAAACCAGCCCAGCTGCACGGAGAACAGATAGATGCCGACCAGCCCCAGCCAAAAATCCGGCAGTGACAGGCCCAGCATGGCCAGCGACATCGCGAGCTGGTCGACCCAGGTGTTGCGGCGCACGGCGGCCAGCACGCCGGTGCTCAAGCCCACCGCCACGGTCATCAACAAGGCCAGCAGCGTCAACGATGCGGTGACCGGCAGGCGCTCGAGTATGGCGTCGGTCACGCCGCGGTTCAGCAGCAGCGAACGCCCCAGGTCGCCATGCAGGACGTTGACATACCAGCGCCATGCCTGGACATAGGCCGGCTGATCCAGCCCCAGTTCCGTGCGCAGGCGCGCCAGCTCCTGCGTGCTGGCGCCCGGCCCGGCCAGCTCCGCGGCCGCATCGCCGGGAACCAGCCAGATCAGGCTCAGCGTCAGCAGCGATACCAGCAGCAGTACCGGAATCGCGCTCAACAATCGACGCACCAGATACATCAACATGCGAACTCCCCAGCGCGGGGCCGCGGCGCCTCAAGGTGCCACGACCAGCCCGCTATCCACCCTTATTCGTACCAGACATCCCACATGCGCGGGACGCGATGCGGCACGAAGTTCTTCAGGTTGGACCGCGCGGCTTCCAGCACGCCGATGTCGCCTACCTTGATCGCATACACCTGCTCATAGATGATCTGCTGGATGGTGGCGAAGGCAGCCTTGCGGTCGGCGATGTCGGGTGCGCCGTTCAGCTTGGCCACGGCGGCTTCCAGCGCGGCATCCTTGTGATGCTGCCAGTTCTGGTCGCCGGAGAACAATACCGCGACGCCGTTCGGCCCTTCATACGGTTCGATGCCGACCATGATGGGGAACAGATTCCAGCCCGTGGGTTTTTCGCGGGAGGCCAGCGTGGTGGGCCAGTCGGCGATGCGCAGCTTGACGTTCATGCCGATCGCCTGCAGTTGCTGCGTGGCGATGACGGCCGTGTCGTTGTGGTTCTTGAAGCCGTTGTCGGCGATAAAGGTGATTTCCTCGCCCTTGTAGCCGGATTCCTTCAACAGCTTCTTGGCCAGATCCAGGTTGTGCTGGTTATACAGGCTCTTGCCGACATCGCCCGCATAGTACGGCGTGCCGGGGTGCTGCCAGCCATGCGTCATGCGGTACAGGCCGTCGGTGGAAATCGCCATGATCTCTTCGTCGTCCAGCGCCGCCTGGATCGCCTGGCGCACCTTCAGATTGTCGGTGGGCGGCGCGCCCGCGTTCAGGATGATGGTCTGGAAGGCCCAGGGCATCATCTCGTAGATCTTGATGTTGCTGTCGTTCTTCAGGCGCTTGGACGCTGTAGGCGAGATCGCTTCCAGCACTTGCACTTCATTGGTCTGCAGCGCCGATTCGCGGGCACCGGCTTCGGGCATGAAGCGGAACGTCACGGTATCGAAATACGCCGTCTTGCGCCCGCCCAGGCCGTCGCGCCCCTTGTAGTTGGGATTCGCGGAGTAGGAATCGAAGCGCTTCAGCTTGACGTAGCTGTCCGGCTTGTACTCGACCAGCTGGAACGGACCAGTGCCGATCACATTGATCTGGTTCGGTCCCTTGGCGGCTTCCTCCGCCGGATAAATAGCCACCGGGGCGCGCGGCGAACCGAGGAATTCGATGAAGCCCTGGAAAGGCTTCTTCATGAAAATCTTGATCGTGTAGTCATCGACGATGTCGATATGATCGACCTGCGACATGTTCTGCGCGCTGCCGCCGTAGCGGGCATAGCGTTCCAGCGATGCCTTGACGTCGGCGGCTTTCATTTCCTTCATGTTGTGGAACAGCACGCCCTTGCGCAGCTTGATCTCGTACGACAGGCTGTCCGGCGCCGCGGTATAGCTTTCGGCCAGGTCGGGGATCGTCTCGCCCTTGTCGTTGCGCGCGAACAAGGCTTCATAGATGTGCAGGTTGATATTGCGGGACGCCTGCGCAAAGGTTATCTGCGCATCCAGGCTGGGCGGCTGCGCCTGCTGGGCCACCACCACGTCGCCGCCCCGCTTCTGCGCCTGCGCCGGCGCGGCCGCCAGCGCAAATGCCGTCATGCATGCCGCCGCGAGCAAACCGGCGGATGGAAAGAATCGCTTCATCTTCACTTCCCCTTGAAATAAAAACTCACCCCCGAGGCGCTGCGCGCTTCCCCCTCAAGGGGGCGACTCAAGTCGCGTAGTCCGGTTCCTGCTTGTCCAGTATGCGGCGCCAGGCATCCAGATGCAGGCGCGCATCGAAACGTTCACCCCATGGGCCGTTGTAGCGGTCGCGCAGGTTGTCGCCGATGCTTTGCAGCTTCATGC
Source organism: Bordetella sp. (assembly GCA_035493915.1). Classification (GTDB taxonomy): domain Bacteria; phylum Pseudomonadota; class Gammaproteobacteria; order Burkholderiales; family Burkholderiaceae_B; genus Bordetella_C. The sequence continues at coordinate 3,582 of DATJHN010000065.1, read as the reverse complement.
CGGTGTTCATCGCGGTCATCTGGTACATGCAGGTGCGTTCGGCAATGTAGAGCTCGTCGAAGGCTTCGGCCACGCTGGGGCCGACCACCGTCACGCCGTGATTCTTCATGATCAGGATGGTGCGTTCGCCCAGCACTTCCGCGATGCGGTCGCCTTCCTCGTCCCACAGCACCACGCCGTTATGGACTTCGTCGTAGGCCACGCGGTCGTAGAGCATGGCGCTGTTCTGGTGCACCAGTTCCAGCCTGCCCTCTTCCAGCATGGACAGGGCCGTCAGGTATTGCGGATGAACGTGCAGAATGCAGCGTGCCTGCGGGTGCTTCATGTGCAGGCGCGCATGGATGTGAAAGGCTACCTTGCGCAGTTCGCCGTCCCCGCGCAGCACATTGCCTTGCAGGTCGCAGACGATCAGGCTGCTGGCCGTAATCTCGCTGTAGTGATAACCGCGGGCGTTGATCAGGAACAGATTGTCGCTGCCGGGCAACATCATGCTGCAGTGATTGGCGATCTGTTCATTCATGCCCAGGCGGTTCATCGCCCGGAACATGGCGGCCATGTCGCAACGGATTTCCCACTCGCCTTCGAGCATGCCGGCGGCTTGCGGCGGCACCGGTCGCGTCTTTATGGTCATTTGTTCGATTTCCCCTGCCGGCGGCCCGTAATGGCCCCGTAATGTGACTACGTATGCACATCATGGTAGGGGGAGGACGGGCGGCGCGTCAACGGGAATGGGAAGGGTTGCGGGTTTTACCTAGGGCCGGTTTGATTCGAGCCGGGGTCCGCCTGCGCGATCACCCAATCGCGGAAGGCCTGCATGCCTGGCGACATGCCGCGCGACTTGAGCCAGGTCAGCCAGTAGCCGCCGATGCTGACTTCCGTATCGAACGGCCGCACCAGCGCGCCGCGCCGCAGTTCGCTGGCGAACATGCAGGCGGGCGCCAGGGCCACCCCCGCGCCCTGCACCGCGGCCTCGACCATCAGCCGCGAAGAATCAAAGACGGGACCATTGAGCGTCCAGGATTCCAGGCCGGCCGCCGCGAACCAGATTTGCCATTCGTCCGCGCGATAGGAACGCAGCAGGGTTTCCCGGGTCAGGTCGGCTGGCGCCGTCAGGCGGTCCGCCACGGACGGGGCGCACAGCACCGCCAATGGCGCGTCCAGCAACAGCATCTCGTCGGTTCCCGGCCAGCCGCCTTCACCGAAACGGATGGCGAAATCCAGGCCTTCGGCGGCCAGGTCGACCAGATTGTTGTGTGTCAGGAGCCTGAGCTCGACGAAAGGATGCGTGTCGCGAAAACTCTTCAGCCGCGGCATCAGCCAGCCCACGGCGAAGGTGCCGACTACGCCGACCGTGAGCACTTCGCGCAGGCGGCCTCCTTCGAATTGCTTGAGGACGGCTTCGATCCGGCCAAAGGCGTCGCTCAGCACCGGCAGCAAAGCGCGTCCTTCGTCGGTCAGCGCCAGCCCACGCGGCACGCGCTTGAAGAGCATCGATCCCAGGCGGTCTTCCAGCATGCGGACCTGCTGGCTGACCGCCGCCTGGGTCACATTCAGTTCCTGCGCCGCCAGGGTAAAGCTCAGATGGCGGGCCGACGCTTCGAAAACGCGTAGCGCTTTCAGGGGCAGATGCTGGCGCATATCACTCCGGCATAAGTTTTTCTATTGGACCGGTGCAATTATCCTTGTTTGTTCCCATGGAGAGATAGGTGGATAGTTGCTTCCGAAAAATCTGCCCCCTGATTTTTCCATTGCATAGGAGGATTTCTCATGCCGCGCAGCGCGGAACATTCATCTACCTTGCTCACCCGCCGGCAAGCCCTGCTGTGGGCCGCCACGGCCCCCCTGCTTTTGACGCGGACGGCGCTGGCCGGGGGCGGTGCGGCCACCCCGGAAGGCGGTGCCGCCGACGCCGAGTTCAGCGCTCTGGAGCAATCCCATCATCGCCGCCTGGGCCTCTATGCCATCGATACCGGCAGCGGCAAGGAAATCGCCTGGCGGGCGGACGAACGCTTTGCTTTCTGCAGCACTTTCAAGGCGGTGCTGGCCGCCGCGATCCTGGCTCGGGATGCAGTGAAACCGGGGCTATTGGCACAGCGCATCACCTACACGCAACACGATCTGGCCGCCAACTCTCCGATCACGAAAACCCACACGGACGCCGGCATGACCGTCGCCGAACTTTGCGCGGCCGCTATCCAATACAGCGACAATACCGCCGCCAATCTGCTGCTGCGTCTCCTGGGCGGGCCGCCGGGGCTGACCGACTATGCTCGCGGCCTGGGCAACAAGAGCTTCCGCCTGGATCGCATCGAAACGGCGCTGAACACGTCCATACCCGGAGATAAACGCGACACGTCGACGCCGGCCGACATGGGCCGTATGCTGCGCGCGCTGGTGCTGGGCGACGCCCTACCCATGCCGGCGCGGGCGCAGTTAAAGACCTGGTTGCTGGGGAACAAGACCGGCGACCGCCGCATACGCGCGGCCACTCCTGCCGGCTGGCAAGTTGGCGACAAGACGGGCACGGGCGAATACGCCAGCGCCAACGATATCGGTGTGATCTGGCCGCCGGGCCGCCCGCCCATCGTCCTGGCGATATACACGGCCAGCCGTGACAAGAATGCCAGGGCGGACGATAGCCTGATTGCCCAGGCCGCCCATATCGCCATCAATCGATTGGGATAACGAGGCATCCAGTAAGCAATCCACGACTTTCAATAAACCGGAAATTGGCCGACCGGATAATGCCCCGACATTCAAATCGGGGCATTATCCACGCCGTGGATTTTTAGTTGTCGGATGTGGCTTTATTTGGTTGTTGCAGCGTATTAATCCGCGGCCGCTTCGGACGCGACCCCTGGCCCGCGCATCACCGATACACCCAGCTTTGCCAGCAGCGCCCGCGTCGCATCATCCGGTACGTCTTCGGCATACACCTGTATACCAAACGAGCGAGCGGTTTCCAGTACCGACACCGCCAATTGCTGGCTACCCAGGCTGCGCGCCATGCCGCTGACAAAACCGCCGCCCAGCTTCACATAGGCCAGCGACAGGCTGTGCAACAGGCTGACCGCGCTGAGTTGCTGCGCCAGGCGCCGCACGCCGACGTGCGCGCCGCTATCGCGCGCGATGCGGCACAGTTCGGCCACGGCATCGCGCCGTTCGACCACGGCGTGCGCGTCGACCTCCAGATACAGGCGGGTCGCCAGCGCCTTGCGCTCGGCCAGCATGCGCTCGACTTGCAGCAGGAAATTCGGATGCGACAGCGACGGCATCGCGATGCGTACCGTAACTTCGCCTTCGTTCATCATCAGCCAGCTGACCGCCAGGCGCACGGCCTGCACATCGCATTCCGCCGTCAGGTCCAGGCGGGTCGCCGCCGGAATGAACAGCTTGGCCGGGATCGGTTCCGGCGCGCCCTGGCTGTGCAGCATCAAGGTTGCTTCCTGGCGCATGACCGATCCGTCCAGTGCCAGCAACGGCTCCAGCGCCAGGGTAAAGCGCTGGCGCTCGATGCCGTCGGTAATGGCCTGGCGCCACGCCGATTCGCCGTGCGCGGACAAGGCCTGCGCTTCGTCGGTC
>DATJHN010000064.1:0-25209 GCA_035493915.1 Bordetella sp. | reverse complement strand
GCAGATGCCGGAAGTGCTGCATCGGGCCATGCGCACCGCGATCCTGAAGCGCGGTGTCGCCGTCGTGGTGATACCCGGTGACGTAGCCTTGCTGGAAGCGGTCTCGCCGTCGACATCCTGGGCCACGCTGACACCGCCGCGCGTTTTGCCGGCGGACGACGACCTGGACCGCCTGGTAAGCCTGCTGGATGGCAGCGATCGCGTGACGATGCTATGCGGGGCGGGCTGCGCGGGCGCGCATGACGAGGTCATCGCGCTGGCCGAGGCCTTGGGCGCGCCCATCGTGCATACCTTGCGCGGCAAGGAATACATCGAACACGACAATCCCTGCGACGTCGGCATGACCGGCTTCATCGGCTTCAGTTCCGGTTATCACGCGATGCTTAACTGCGACACGCTGCTGATGCTGGGCACGGATTTTCCGTATCGCAATTTCTATCCGCAAAACGCCGAAGTCGTGCAGATCGATACGGATCCGGCCGCGCTGGGCCGTCGATCGCGGCTCACGCTGGGGGTTGCCGCCGATGTGCGCGAAACGCTGCGGCTGCTGCTGCCGCGCATCGCCCGCAAAGACGACCGCCGCTTCCTGGAGATGGCGCGCAAGCATTACACCGATGCCCGCAAGGCGCTGGATGATCTGGCGGTTCCGTCGCCGCGCGGGCGCGCCATCCATCCCCAGTACCTGGCCCGCGTCGTCAGCGAGCTTGCCGCGGACGACGCCATCTTCGCTGTCGACGTGGGCACGCCCACCGTCTGGGCCGCACGCTACCTGGAACTGAATGGCATGCGCAGGATGTTGTGTTCATTCAATCACGGCTCGATGGCCAACGCGCTGCCGCAGGCCATGGGCGCGCAGGCGACGTTTCCCGGCCGGCAGGTGATCGCGATGTCCGGCGACGGCGGCTTTACGATGCTGATGGGCGACTTCATTTCGCTGGCTCAACTGGGGCTGCCAGTAAAGGTCATCGTCTACAACAACGGCACCATGGGCTTCGTCGCGATGGAGATGAAGGCAAGCGGCTACCTGGACACCAATACCGATCTGAAAAATCCGGATTTCGCGGCGATGGCCAATGCCATGGGCATCCTGGGCATACGCGTCGAACAGGCGGAAGACGTATCGACGGCGCTGCGCCAGGCCTTCGCGCACGATGGCCCGGTGCTGGTGGACGTGCTGACCGCCAAGCAGGAACTTGTCATCCCGCCCAAGATCAAGCTGGAACAGGCCAGGGGATTCAGCCTGTATATGCTCAGGGCGATTATCAGCGGTCGCGGCGACGAGGTCATGGATCTGGCGCAGACCAACTGGCCGCGCTGACTTACAGCGCGCCCGCGGGGCCGAAGAACTCATATCGGCTTTGCGCCTCCGGGACGCCCAGCGCGGCCAGCGCCTTCTTCATGAAGGACATGAACGGCTTGGGTCCGACGAAGTAGGCATCCAGGTTCATCGACGCCGGCAACCATTCCCGCAATTGCTCGGCATGCGCCCGCCCCACGGCATCCGGCTCGCGAGCCGCGCCCTCGGCGTCTTCGTAGCACACGTAATGACGCAGCCTGGGATGGAGCGCGGCGAGCTGGTCGATGTAGTCACCAAACGCGTGGACATCGCCGTTACGCGCGTAGTGAATGAAATGCACCGGCCGGTCGCCGGCGCGCAAGGCATCTTCCAGCATGGCAAGCACGGGCGTCACACCCACGCCGGCGCTGATCAGGGCCAAGGGCCGTGCGCTGTCCTGCAGCACGAAATCCCCGGCGGGCGGGAACACATCCAACGTATCGCCTTCGTTGATCTTGTCATGCAGGAAATTTGACGCCACGCCGCCCGGCTCCCGCTTGACGCTGATGCGGTATTGACTGCCGTCCGCCGCGCGCGACAGGGAATAGTTGCGGCGGATTTCCTGGCCGCCGATATCCAGCCGCAGGCCCAGGTACTGGCCCGGATGGTAGGCAAGCAGGGTGGCACCGTCGGCGGGCCGCAAGTAGAACGACGTGATCTCGGTGCTTTCCTGTACTTTGTGGGCGACGATGAAGGGACGCGCGCCGCGCCAGCCCCCAGGTTCGTTCTCTCGCGCTTCGTAGACCGAGGCTTCTGCCAGGATCAACATGTCCGCGAGTTGCTGGTATGCGGTGGCCCAGGCGGCGATGACTTCGTCCGTGGCGATTTCCGGCCCCAGTACTTCGCGAATCGCGCGCAGCAGGCACGCGCCGACGATTGGATAATGCTCGGGCAGCACCTGCAGCGATACGTGCTTGTTGACGATCTGAGTGGCCAGCGGCGCCAGGGCTTGCAGCCTATCGATATTGCGCGCGTACATCAGCACGCCGTTGGCCAATGCGCGGGGCTGGGCGCCGCTGGCCTGATGGGCCTGATTGAACAGCGGGCGCACCTGGGGATACTCGGCCAACATGATCTTGTAGAAGTGCGTGGTCAGCGCCTCGCCGCCCGTTTCGAGCAGGGGCACGGTTGCGCGGATGATGGCGAGCTGGTTCGAATCAAGCATGGTATGAAACTCCTTTGTTGGCCCGCCGGACATGGCTTCCATGCGGGGAGGGCACCGATCGCGTGTTCGATCAATTCCTGCAATGCAACATCCATGCCAGCTTGTTTTCCCTGAGGAACATGATCGTTCATAGGGAAATCGATTCATAAAAACGGGTTTTAATAACCCAATTAAAAGAATTAAGAGTCTTTGGGACTCGAAATGGCGCGCGCGTCGTCTATGCTGGCGACAAGTCCAAGTCCAAGTCCAGGTCCAAGCCAGTCTTGGGCCGCTCTTGATACGGCGATGCTCCATGATCCAAGACGTGCCCCAGTAGATCCGCCATGCCCACCACCAAGAATCCCCTGCTAGGTGCCGTCATTCCGCTGGTTTCCGACTTGGCGCGCGACATCGCGCCCGCGGAACGCTATCGCCGGCTGCTGGACGCGTTGCGTACCTTGCTGCCGTGCGACGCGATTGGCCTGCTGCGGCTGGAGGATGACGCCCTGATCCCACTGGCGTTGGAAGGCCTGAGCCCCGATGCGATGGGCCGGCGTTTTCGCGTGGACCAGCATCCGCGTTTCCACGCGCTGTTGCAGGCGGACGGTGCGATGCGCTTTCCACCGGACAGCCCGCTGGCGGATCCCTATGACGGCCTGGTGCTGGATGGTGGCGATCTGCATGTCCACGACTGCATGGGATGCGGGATTACAGTGGGCCAGCGCAAATGGGGGCTGTTGACGCTGGATGCGCTGCAGGCCGGGCGGTTTTCCCAGGAAGACCTGGCCGTGCTGGATGTCTTCGCCGGCTTGGCCGCGGCCACCGTGACCGTGGCGGCGCGCATCGAACAATTGGCGGTGACCGCCGAGGACGAACGGCAACGGGCGGAAAGCTATCGCCTGGCTGCCACCGAACCGGCGCGTCGCCTTACCGGGCAAAGTACCGCGTTCCGCCGCCTGATGAAGGACGTGGACATGGTCGCGGCCAGCGAACTCACGGTATTGATCACCGGCGAAACCGGCGTGGGCAAGGAACTGGTCGCGCAGGCGCTGCACGCCGGATCCCCGCGCGCGGCCAAGCCCATGATCAGCGTCAACTGTGCTGCCTTGCCCGACAGCCTGATCGAAAGCGAACTGTTCGGCCACGTGCGCGGCGCGTTCTCCGGCGCGGTCCAGGATCGGCGCGGCAAGTTCGAACTGGCGCACGGCGGTACGCTCTTCCTGGACGAAGTGGGCGAACTGCCCTTGAGCGCGCAGGCAAAGCTGCTGCGCGTTCTGCAGAGCGGCCAGCTGCAACGGGTCGGTTCGGATCGCGAGCATCAGGTGGACGTGCGGCTGATCGCCGCCACCAACCGGGACCTGGCCGAAGAGGTGCGCGCGCGCCGCATGCGCGCGGATTTCTATCATCGCCTCAGCGTCTATCCGCTGCGCGTGCCACCGCTGCGCGAACGCGGCCGTGACGTGCTGCTGCTGGCAGGCACTTTCCTGGAAGAAAACCGCGCCCGTCTGGGATTGGGCGCCGTACGGCTGCAGCCCGAAGCCAACGCGACGCTGCAGCAGTATGCGTGGCCGGGCAATGTGCGGGAGCTGGAGCACGTCGTCAGCCGCGGCGTGCTCAAGGCCTTGGGCCGGCATGCGGAGCGCCCGCGCATCTTGACCGTGACGCCAGACGACATGGACATCGACCAGCCGGCCGCCATACGCGGCTTGCCGCCGGGCGTGTCCGCGGCCTTGTCCGCCTCGCTGGCCGGATCATTGTCCGGCGCGCACTCGGGAGCGCTACCTGCCGTGCCAGGCGCCACGCCGCTGCCATTACAGCAGACGCTGCAGGCGGTGGAACAGGCGACGATAGAGTCCTGCCTGGCGCGCCACGGCGGCAACTGGAGCGCCGCCGCGCGTGCGCTGGGCGTGGACCGCGCCAACCTGCGGCGCCGCGCCGCGCGCCTGGGCATTCCCGTGCAAGGCAAGCCTGGCCGTCCACGCCGCGCGAAGGCCGCGGCCAAGGGTTCCTGAACCGGCCGGTCGCGTTTGCGACACCACGGCTGGCGGCGTCATCTGACGCTTGGGTTTGCTGTGGCAAGGCGAAGTTCGTGGTGCGACGCTCTAGTTCGCCATAGCGCGGCGGAGTTCGCGATACGATGGCTGCGTTCGCCGTGCGACAGCTATCAAGCCATGCGCTTCGGTACGCTGCCGTATGCCTCGATCGCCCGCAGGCGGCTGGCACGCAGGTCCACGATCCGCGCCGGATAACCGCGGGCCTCGCGCTGCGCGTCGGACGGCGCGTGTATGTCACCGTCATCCAGATCGGCCAGCTCGGGCAGCCAATGCCGCAGGAAGCTCCCATCGGGATCGAATTTTCGGGACTGGGTTTCCGGATTGAACACGCGGAAGTAGGGCACTGCATCGGAGCCGGTCGACGCGCTCCATTGCCAGCCGCCATTGTTCGACGCCAGGTCGCCATCGATCAGCCGGGCCATGAACCAGGCTTCGCCCTTGCGCCAGTCCAGCAGCAGGTTCTTGCTCAGGAACATGGCCGTCATCATGCGCAGACGGTTGTGCATCCATCCCATCGCGAGCAACTGGCGCATCGCTGCATCGATGATGGGAAAACCTGTGCGGCCTTCGCGCCAAGCCCGCAGGTCTTGTTCGGAGTCGCGCCAGGGCACCCCATCGGTTTCCGGACGCATGGGACGGTGCATCGATAGCGTGGGATGGGCTGCCAGCAGGTGTAGATAGAACTCGCGCCAGAGCAGTTCGGTGATCCAGGTGCGTATGCCTACCCGGCCGCTGTCGATTTCGCCGTGATTGGCGGACAGCGCCGCGCGCAGGCAGGCGCCGGGCGAGATAACGCCGGCCGCCAGATAGGGCGAAAGCCGGCTGGTACCGTCCAGGCCGGGTATGTCGCGGGCACGCTCGTAATCGCCGATCGATACGTCGATGAAGCTGTCCAGACGGCTCGCGGCGGTATCTTCGCCCGCGGGCCACAATGCGCGCAGGGCGTCATCGGGTGCCTGGGTATCGCCCAGCATGGCGCGCGGCGAGGGCAGAGGATCCGGCTGCGCCGGCATGGTGGTCTGACGGCGAGGGGCCGCGGTTGGACGTGGCGGCGTTGCGATCAGGCGCTCCCGGCAAACCCGGGCGTAGGGTGTGAAGACCTTGTAGCACTCACCCTTGCCCGTCACGATGGAACCGGGCGGCAGCAGCGTGGCGCCATGATGCACGGTCCATTCGATGCCATCCCTGCCCAGACGTTCCGCAACAGCCTGGTCGCGGCGTCGTTCATTGATGCCCCATTCCGCATTGACGTGCACGGAGCGGATATCGTGATGCCGGCAAAATTCGGCCAGGGCGTCCGGCGCGTGTGACCAATCATCGACAGCGCTGAATTTCAGCGGCACGCATAGCCCCGCAAGACGTGTGCTCAAGTCCGCGAGACTGCGCAGCCAGAAATCGATCTTGGCCGGTGCGTCGCCATGGCGCCGCCATTGGGCAGGGGCCGGCATGAAAAGCGCGAACGCCATCCCCTCGCTCAAGGCGGCGGATAGGGCAGGGTTGTCCTGCGTGCGCAGATCGGTGCGGAACCAGACCAGAGTAGCCATGGCGGGATTGTCGCACCTGGCCGGTTACCGTCTGTGCTTGAATAGCTACCGGGTTTGACGCCAGTCATCCACCGCGCCCGTGGCAGTGCGATCAAAGACGTCCTGCTGGAATTCTTCTCGGTCTGGTGCGACGTCGCCTGTGAGGATGCCGCGCGCCGTCGCCGGCCCGATCGCTCCGGCCGGCGTCGCATCATCAGCGTCGAATAGACGCCGCCACATCGCCGGCCTGGCGTTGCCGCGCATACACCTGCAGATTGCAATAAGACGCGCGCACCAGCGGCACTGCCAGGCCGTGGCGTTCCGCGCGGACGATCATGTCGCCGACAATGGCATCCGCTTCCAACTGCTGCGCGCCTTGCGCGATATCGCGCATCATGGATGCCGCCCACGTCGACGTCGCGTCCAGGAGACGCGCGCCCAGGCGCTGTTTGTCTTCATCGGACAAGGCATGGCCTTCGGCGGCGGCCACGGACAGGCATTCTTCCATGGCTTGCGTCATCAGCGCGCGGCCGTCGCGAGTGGACAGGATGTCGGCGATAGTGCCGCGCATCAGGCAGTTCATCAGCGCGCCGGAAGCCAGCATGACCCACTTGTTCCACAGCGCCTGATCGATGTCCGGGGACAGCGCGCGGTTGCCCGGGGATTGCGAAATCAAGACATTGAAGGCCTGGGCCAGGGGCTGCGCGGCAGGCGATCGCGCACCGACCTGCACCACATCGTTCGTTCCGAAATGGCGTATCGCGCCGTCCGGCTCCAGCATGGTGGCGATGTAGGCCACGCCGCCCAGCACGCGGTCGCGTCCATAACGGGCATCGAGCGCGTCATACACCCCCATGCCGTTCAGGAAGGGCAGGATGGCCGCGGAACCCTGCATCGCGGGGGCGATGTCGGCGATGGCGGCATCCAGGTCATAAGCCTTGCAGCTCAGCAGTACCAGATCGTAGTCCGGCGCCAGGGTATTGCTGGTCACGGTGCGCACCTGGCCGTTGTAATCGCCCAGCTCGCTCCGAACCCGCAGACCGTGCTCCTTGAGCAGCGCCGCGCGCCGCGGCCGCACCAGGAAAGTCACATCCGCGCCCGCTTCCAGCAGGCGCGCGCCGTAGTACCCGCCGATGGCGCCGGCGCCGACAACCAATATCTTCACGCTGATCTCCAGGGTGCATTGCCGCGCCGTCGACGCGACGGCTTTCGCTTCACAATGCATCAGGCCAATTTAGTTGCATATGCCAATATCAGTCAAGTTGCATATGCCCCGTGCCTGGCCGGATCAGGGCTGTGCCGCGGGCGATGCGCGCAGTGCCGCGAGTTCCTTGGCATCCACGGTCCCATCGTGATTCGTATCGGCACGATCGAATAGCTTGGCCGGCCCATTGACGAATTCCGTCCGGCTGATGCGGCCGTCGCCGTCCTTGTCCAGCACCGCGGCCATGCCGGCGTAGCGGTCGCCGCTGTCTCCGCCTGCTCCCGCGCGGCGCGACAGCAGGCGCCGCTGGAAGTCATCCTGGGTAAGGTAGCCATCGCCATTACGATCCAGGCGCGTGAACAGGCGGTCACGCGCCTGCGTCAATTCCGCCTTGGTGATTTTGCCGTCGCCGTTGGCGTCCGCTTCCTGCAGCAACTGCGCGGGATCGTGGCGTCCTGCCGTTCCCAAGGAGTCCGCTGTGCGCAGGATGCCCGCGGCGCAGGCCGTGGTGCAAAGGGCTGCCATCGGCAGCAGCATGAGCCATCGCATGGTGTTTCTCCTGTGCATTCAGTTGCCGGGGGTGTACGTTGTCGTGCGGCTGGCCGTGGCGCCCGAGGCGGTCGTCACGTCGCGCTGCACCGTCACGCCATCGTCCCCACGCGTGACGGTGCCCGTGCGTGTAGCCGTCTTGCCGTTGTCGTAGGTACGCGTCCAGGTGTTGTTCAGCGTGCCGTCATCATGCGTGGTGGTGCGGGTGGTGTTAAAGCCGTGGCCGCTGTCCGTCTGCACCGACCGGTTGGCGGTCGCCGTTCCCGGCGAACGGGAAATATCGCGCTGCGCGGTATAGCCATGGCCGAAGGGACCGTGTACGGATCGGCTCCAGCCATGGGACCCGGCGTGCGCCGCATTCGTCCAGGCCAGGGCCAGGCAAGTGGTGGCGCAGGACAGCGCCGCGCGGACGATGCGGTTCGAAGAGGGAAAGTAGCGTCGCATGGAAATCGCTCCTGAATGCGCGGAATGCGCGTCGGGAGTGATTAGGCGCCTGGCATGTATGCCCTGCGTGTATGGCCCGTGGCGTAGCTTAACGAAGTGTATCAACGGCCGTTCGCGCTGTTTCCTGCCGCGCGTGCCGCTGTAGACTGATGCGCTTTCGATCCTTCAGGACACGGCGGAATAGATACGCGCCGCCTCCCTTATATGGATGCCAATACCCTGATCGCGGTGGTCGAGGACGACCCCGAAATCCGCGCCCTGGTCGCCGGCCTGCTTGCGCGGGAAGGCTACGATGTCGTGGCCTGCGATGGCGCCGCCGCCTTGGACCGCGAATTGGAACGCCGCCGCATCGATCTGGTGGTCCTCGATCTGATGCTTGCGGGCGAAGACGGCCTGTCCATCTGCCGCCGGCTGCGCGCCTCGCCCATGGCGATCCCCGTATTGATCGTGACCGCGAAAGGCGAGGACGTCGACCGCATCGTCGGCCTGGAAGTGGGCGCGGACGACTATCTGCCCAAGCCATTCAATCCACGCGAGCTCGTCGCTCGGGCCAAGGCAATCCTGCGCCGCACGCGGAGCAGTCATCATGCGCCCGCGGTGCCGCCGGCCGATATATACCGCTTTGCCGGCTGGACATTGAATGCCGGCTCGCGCGCGCTGACGCGGCCGGACGGCGATGAAGTCGTATTGACCGGCGCCGAGTTCGACATGCTGATGGTGTTCCTGATGCATCCGCAGCGCGTGCTGAATCGCGAGCAGTTGCTCGATTGGACGCGCGGTCGATCAGCGGGGCCGTTCGACCGCACGATAGACGTGCAACTGAGCCGCTTGCGCCGCAAGCTGGGCGATGAATCCAAATCGCCGGCCATGATCAAGACCGTGCGCGGCGGCGGCTATCTGTTCGCGCCGCTCGTCGAACGCGGCAGGGCATGATCTGGTGCCGCGTATGTTGAATAGTCTGGCGTTGCGTATGTTGAACAGCCTGGCGCTGCGTATTGGTGTGGCTTTCATTCTGGCGCTGCTGCTATTGCTGGTTGTGATCGCGGCGGCAATCGTTTGGCCGGATCGTCATTCCTCGCTGTCCTTCCTTATCGCGCCGCGGGAAGCGGCATCCATCGCGAAAGCGCTGGAGTCCGCAACTCCCGAACAGCAGGCGCTGATCGTTCAGGCTCTCAATCACGGCCGGATTACCGTCAGAGTGCGCGCCGGTATTCCGCCGCCAACAGGCGACGCGCCCCACCTGGACCGCTTGTACGCACGCTATGCGCGCGAGCTGGATGGGCGGCCGTTCCTGATGGAACGTGGTGGTGACGCCGCATCTGCCGGGTCCGGACGAACCGCTGGAACCGCTGGAAACGCGGGTACCGCAGGAGCCACTGGATCTGCCGGCGCCAGGGCTGCTGGCAGCGATGCGCGTGACGCTGGAGCTGGCGAAACTGCCCGGGTCGGCCAAGGCGTAGCTGGCGGCGTGCGGCTGCTGGTCGGTCTGAAGACCGGACAGGTGCTCGAACTGGACACCGAACCGCTTCTCCTGCGGCGTCTGACCGCGCGCCTGGCGCTGGTGGGCGCGGCGACCGCGTTGATTCTGCTGCTGGTCATGCTTTATTGCGTGCGTCAGATCGTGTTGCCCGCGCGGCGCGTGGCCACCGCCGCCCGCCGCCTTGCGGTCGATATCGATATGCCGGATCTGCCGACGCGCGGCACGGCGGAAATCGCCACGTTGTCGGCGTCCTTCAATGAAATGAAGCGCACCATACGCGGCCTGATGCAGGAGCGAACCCGTATGCTCGCCGCCATTGCGCACGACCTGCGGACCTATTTGACTCGCTTGCGCCTGCGCGCGGATTTCATCGCCGACGCGGACCAGCGCCAGCGCGCCGTGCGCGATCTGGACGAAATGGCCTGGCTGCTCGATGACACGCTGACCTTCGCGCGCGAGACGGTGCGTCCTGCCCGCATCGACGCCGACGTGATCGACGCCCGCGCGGAAGTGCTGGGCTTCGCCGCGCTGCGGCGGGAAATCGGCGATCCGCTGGTGCTGGCGGATAGCGTGGATGTGCAGCTGCCGGTGCGTTGTTCGCCATTGGCCCTGCGTCGCATACTGTCCAACCTGACCGATAACGCCATCCGGTACGGCGAATGTGCTTATCTGTCGGTCGAGAGTCGTGACGGCCGCGTGATGCTTACCGTCGACGACGACGGACCGGGTGTGCCGCCAGCATTGCTGGCACGTCTGGCCCAACCATTCGAACGCGGAGAACCCTCGCGCGGCCGGTATACGGGTGGCTCCGGACTGGGGCTCGCCATCGTCAAGGCGCTGGCGCAAAGCCAGGGCGGTGAGCTGCACATCGGCAATCGTCCGGAAGGCGGACTGCGCGTCACCGTCGCGCTGCCACTGGCGTCTACGCCAACCGATTCGGCAATTATCGCGACGTAAGCGGGATCGGACAGCCGCGCTGTTACGCTTCGTCAACGTCCGTTCATCTCGGCGGGTGGGCCGCGGGCGCACAGTCCGGTCTTCGTTTTCTCCAGGAGACCGTCCATGTTCCCCCGCCGTCCCGTAGCTATTCAGAAGTCCCCGACTACACGCCGGTTTCGTGCCCTTGCGCTGGCCGCCGGTGGTGCCATGTTCGCGGGTTATGTCCTATTGGCCGTCTCCGATTTAGCAGCCGCGCCGGCATCGATTTTGACGGCAGCGCCGGCGTCGACATCGGTTCGCGCATCCGGACCGCCGCCGGGTCTGGCGGCTCGGCTCGACCGCATTGTTTCGGACGACGGCGCGCCCGGCGTAACGCTGCTGGTGTTTCGCCGGGACCGCCTGCTGTACCGGATAAACGCCGGCAGAATTTCGGATGACACCGTCCTGCCTGTCGCATCCGCGTCCAAGTGGATGGTGGCGGCATTGGTGATGCGGCTGGTCGATGCGGGACGCCTGTCGCTGGATGCGCCCATCGGCGACAGCCTGCCGGAATTCACCGGCGCGGCCGCGCGCATCACCCTCAGGCAGATTCTTTCGTTCACGTCGGGGCAGGGCAGCATCGAGGACTCGCAGGACCTGTGGCAGGATCCGCATATTTCGCTGCGCGAATCGGCGCGGCTATTGGCCGCGATCCCGCTGATGGACCCGCCGGGCACCGCCTTTCGCTATGGCGGTCCCGCCATGCAGATCGCCGGCGCGCTGGTGGAACAGGCGACAGGGAAAAGCTGGTCCAGCGCCTTCGACGAATGGATAGGCGGTCCGCTGGGACTGACGCACACCTTCTGGATCCATCCCCTGTGGCCGAGCCTGCCGCCGGAGGACGTGCACAATCCCATCCTGCAAGGCGGCGTCGTAACCACCGCGGCCGATTACGGCAGATTCCTGGCCATGGTGGCGAACGACGGCGTGTTCCAGGGGCATCGCATCCTGTCGCACGCCGCGGTCGACGCGATGGAGCGAGTACAGACGGGTGACGCGAAAATGGCTTTTGTCCCTGGCGGCAGGACCGACTTGCGGTATGCCCTTGGCAACTGGTGCGAGCGTGAGGACAGCGCGGGGCTATGCACCATCGTGTCCAGTCCGGGCATTCTTGGTACCTACCCCTGGATCGATCGGCGCAACGGTATATATGGCGTGTTTTTCATGCATCGGCGCCTGCCGTTGGTGGAGAAAGACATCCAGGCAGCACGACGTTTGATCGAGGCCGGAATCACTGAGTCTGACGGGACGAGTTCGCATCAGTGATGTGATGATGACGCGGGCGGCATGGCTACCCACGCAGTCACCGCGTGGCGCGTCCGGTATCATGGTTCCAACCCTTATCCCGCAGCCAGGATCCCCTTTCATGGACGTTCACGCCACCCTACGACAAGCCACGCATGAGCGTCACGAGCGCCTGGACGGATCGCTGCGCATCGGTTCGGGCGATGCCGATTATGGGGATTACCTGGCTTATATCGTCGCGCTGTGCGGCTGGCTCGAACCCGTGGAAGACGCGTTATGGGCGCGTGCGTGGCCCGCATCGCTACGAGCCGACCTGCGCCGTGACAAGGCCGCGCGCATACGCCAGGATTTCGAAGCGGCCCGCGCCCTGGGGTTGCAGCCACCAGCTGTGTCCACCTGCGACCGCGTGCCGGATGTCGCCCGGTCGCGCGCCTATGCCCTGGGCGTGATGTACGTCATCGAAGGTTCGCAGCTTGGCGGCCGCATGATGGCCAAGCGCCTGGAACAGGCCTGGCCCGATCGCCAGTTCCACTATATGGCGGGCTACGGCGCCGAACTTGGACCACTGTGGAAGGCATTCACCGCCTTCCTGGCGGACGAACTGCACAGCCAGGAAGACATCGCCGAAGCCGTGGCGGGAGCCTGCGATGCCTTCGATACCCTTGCCGATTGGTTGCGGCGCCAAGGGCAATGAAATCTCAAGGCCCCACGCCCAGGTCTTTCAAGGTTGCATGCAGCTTGTCCAGTTCATAAGGCTTTTGGATAAATGCAACGCGTGCTTCCGCCGGCATGTCGCTGCCCAGGTCGACCTGGCCGTAGCCGCTGGCCACGATAATGGGCAGGTCGGGGTGGCGCCGGACCACACGGCGTATCAGTTCGTCGCCACGCATATCGGGCAAGCCCAGGTCGACGATCGCCGCGCCTATGCCGGCCTCATCGTCTTCCATGACGGCCAGGGCTTGCGCCGCGTTGCCGGCTTCTACGACTTCGTAGCCGTAGTCCATCAGCGCTTCCGCCGTCAGTTCGCGCACCATATCGTCGTCTTCCACCACCAACACGCGCACGGCACCCGATTCGCGCGCGATCGATGGCCCCGGATCGTCCAGGATTTCGCGCACGCGCCGGGCCAGCGCGCCGAACGTAAAGGGCTTGGGAAGCAGCGCCTCGCCCGGCGGCAGTCTGCCGTCGTGGGTCAATATGCCTTCGGCGTAGCCCGACGTATACAGGACGCGCAGCCCGGGCCTTGCCGCGCGGGCGGCCTCGGCCAGGTCCCGGCCATTCATGCCCTTGGGCAAGCCGACGTCCGTGAAGAGCAGGGCGATATCACCGCGCTCCCGCAGGCACTCCAGGGCCATCGCCGCGTGGCCGGCCTGGTGGACGGTATACCCCAGCTCCACCAGTGCAGCGGCGGAATGGGCGCGCACGGCCTCGTCGTCTTCCACCACCAGGATCGTTTCGCCGGGCGCCGCCACGGGTAGCGCGCCATCATGCGTTCTTTCCACCGCGCTCGCCCACGCTTGCGCCTGGCGGGGCAGGTAGATATGGACCGTCGTTCCACTGCCCACGGTGCTGTCTATTCCGACGTAGCCGCCGGACTGCTTGACGAAACCGTACACCTGGCTCAAGCCCAGTCCCGTCCCGACACCGATATCCTTGGTCGTGAAAAAAGGTTCGAAGACCTTTTCGATGATGTCTTCCGGTATGCCGAGGCCGGTATCCGAAATACTGATGCGTACATAGTCGCCCGGTTCGGCATCGATGCCCGGCGTGCTTTTGTCCAATACCGTATTGCGTGTCGCGATGACGATTTCGCCGCCGTCGGGCATGGCGTCGCGCGCATTTACCGCCAGATTCAGCAGGGCGCTTTCCAGCATGTGGGGATCGATGTGCGCGGGCCAGATATCCGCCTGCAGGTCATTGCGCAGATCCACCTGTTCGCCCAGTGTGCGCGCCAGCATTTCGGCGATTGCGGCGATCAGGTCATTGACGTCGACACTGCGCGGCTGCAAGGGTTGCTGCCGGGCGAAGGCCAGCAGGCGCTGCGTCAGCGCGGCCGCCCGCTGCGCACCTTGTTTCGCGTGGGTCAAGGCGATTTCGACGCGGCCCGCGTCGTGCACTCCCATGCGGCCGGATAAGTGGCGTTCCAGTGTCTCCAGGTTGCCCAGGATGACGGTCAGGAAATTATTGAAGTCGTGCGCTACACCGCCGGTCAACTGGCCGAAGACTTCCATCTTCTGTGCCTGGCGCAGCTGTTCCTCGGCCTGTTCGCGCGCGATGTCGGCGTCGGCGCGCTGCCGCATTTCCTGCAGGAGGCGTTCGTTGATACGCAGCAGTTCGGCGGTGCGCGTTTCAACCCGTTGTTCCAGTTCGTCGCGAGTGCGTTTTGCATCCGTGACGTCTACGTTGGTGCCCGTCAGGCCCAGGAAGCGTCCCGCGCGGTCGAAGCGCGGCACGCCCCGGCATTCCAGCCAGCGCAGCCGCCGCTGCGCGTCGATCACGCGGATTTCCACCTGCAACGGCTTGCGCCCCTTGACCGCGTCGTCGAAGAGATCCAACAAGGCGGGCAGGTCGGCCTCGTGGACCATGCGGTACCAGCCCTGTCCCAGCATTTCGTCGCAGGGAAGGCCGAACATGATTTCGTAATGGCGGTTGACGAAGACGATCTCGCCGGCTGCGTCCGTTTCCCAGATCAGCGCGGGTACGGCCTCGGACAGGACGCGGAAGCGGGCTTCGCTGTCGCGCAGGGCTTCTTCGGCGCGCCGCCTTTCGCGCCGGTCTTCTGCTTCGGACAGCGCGCGGCGCGCGGCGCTGCCCAGACGGTCCAGGCGCTCCTTCAGGACGCAATCGGTGGCACCGGACTTCAGCGCCTTGACGGCCAGGTCTTCGCCGATGGCGCCCGAAACGAAGATGAGCGGGACTTCGGGTAGTTTCCGCGCCGCCATGGACTGCGCTTCCCAGCCGTCGATGTCCGGCAGGGAAAAATCCGAAACGATCAGGCAGATATCGGCGTTATCCAGTGCTCGCGCATACGACTCCTTGCCGTGAACACGCAGCAATGGAATATCCGGCAGCGCTTCCGCCAATTGATGCATCATCAATTCGGCGTCCAGCTCGTTGTCTTCGAGCAGCAGGATCAAGGCAGTTCCCGGGCGTCGGCACGCGTGCTGCCAGAACGCTGCGGCGGCGGCGTCTGGTTCAGGATGGCCCAGAACATACCGAGATTGCGGATGGCTTCGAAGAAGTCTGAAAATTCGACCGGCTTTACGACGAAGGAATTGACGCCGAACTGGTAGCTGCGCACCAGATCTTTTTCTTCTTTCGAAGAGGTCAGCATCACGATGGGAATGTGCTTGTGGTCGGCATCCGACTTGATGCGTTCCAGAACTTCCAGCCCGTCCACCTTGGGCAGTTTCAGATCGAGCAGGATGACCGACGGTTCACCAGGCGGGCGGTGTGCGTAGGCACCCTGTCGATATACGTAGTCCAGAGCTTCCGCGCCGTCGCGCAACACCATCACCTCGTTGGCGATATTGCACTGCTTGAGAGCTGTCAGCGTCAGTTCAATATCGTTCGGGTTGTCTTCCACCAGAAGAATAGGCCGCAGATCATTCATCGCTTGTCTTCAGACTGCACGTTTATTGATTGGGCAGCGCGAAGGAGAATTTCGCGCCCTGTTCGATAACGCCTTCACCCTTGATCCAGCCATCGTGCCTTTCGATGATGCGCTTGCACAGGGCCAAACCGATACCGGTTCCATCGAAATCCTCCAGCCGGTGCAAGCGCTGGAAAACACCGAATAATTTACCGGCATAGGCCATATCGAAACCCACACCATTGTCGGTGACGCTATACACGGTGACTGTACCGCAATTCTGCCCACTGACCTTGACCACGGACTCCGTCCGATTGCCGGAATACTTGACCGCGTTTTCCATCAAGTTGTACCAGACCTGGCGGACGTATTGCGGGTCGCCCCACGACGGGGGCAAGGCATCGATATGCCATTGAACCTTTCTGTCCGGAAGCGTCAGCTCGACCGCCTGGCGGACTTCGCTGACCAGCTTGTTCATGTCCAGCTCGGACGGCGTAAGCGCGGCGCGTCCCAAACGCGAAAAACGCAAAAGATCATCCACCAAACGGCCGGCCATGACCGCCGCGCGCATGATGTTCTCGATGTAGCGGGTAGAGGTTGTATCCAGATTGATTTCGCGCTGCTTCAGAAGTTCCGCGAAACCGGCGATATGGCGGAAGGGCGCGCGCAGGTCGTGCGAGATCGAATAGGAAAAAGATTCCAGCTCCACATTGCTGCGTTCCAGCTGTTCGCTCAATTCGGCGCGTTCTTCCGCCCGCTTCAGGATCAGATCGACCACTACGGTGCGGAAATCAGCCAATGCATCGATTTCGGAACGGCGCCACGGTACGGCGCGTCCGCGCAGTTCTTCCTGCCAAAGTTCGAAAGACTTACGAGGGTGCAGGCGGCCCGATTCCGGATCCATGGATTTGCGCGGATCGCCACGCCATTGCACGGTGCGGACGACTTCGGGGCGGAACCACAGCAGGTAGCCGGCATGCAGGCTGGATATCGAAGCGGCAGCCAGGCCGCTGGCGACTTCAGCGACCTCGGCGGCTTCGGGCCAGACCTGGGACAGGCGGTCGGTGTGATACGACTGTTCCACGTTATTGGCATGCAGCCATCGGGTGATTTTCAGGATCTGTGCCTTGCTGGGCGTGTTGCCCATGGTGTGGACGTCGTCCTTCCACACCAGTGCGGTGCCATGGGCATCCAGCAGCCGGGTCCAAGCCGGCGACCGCTCGGCATAGCCATCCAGCAACGTATCGGCCCGTGACAGCAGCTCCACCAGCTCGATTTCGGTTTTCTTCAGTTCGATGCGATGGACATGTTCGGAGATGCGTTCATGCGCGCCGATCTGGTGAGCGACGATGCGGCCAAGGAATTCGCTGGCCGCGCGGATCTGCGGTCCGACCAGCCGCGGCGCGGCGCTGTGGCAGGAGATCAGCCCCCACAGGTGGCCGTCGATCACCACGGAAACGGACATCGACGACCCGGTGCCCATATTGCGCATGTATTCCAGATGGATCGGCGACACGCTGCGCCAATTCGCCGCCGTCAGGTCCACCGGTTCGTTGCCGGGGCCAATCAATGCAGGCTCCAGCGGCACAGGCTGGTAGTTCGCATCGGGTATCAGGCGGACGCGGTTCTGGCAGTACAGCGCGCGCGCCTGCGTGGGAATGTCCGAGGCGGGGAAGCGATGGTTCAGATAGGAAGGCAGCGCGCCTGTGCCGTCTTCCGCCACTACCGTGCCATGGCCGTCGCTGTCGAAACGATAGGCCAGTACGCGCTCGAAGCCGGTCAGCCGGCGCACTTCCTCGACGGCGCGTTGCAGTATGGGTTCGGGTTCACCGGCGGGCTGGATGTCGTCCAGCAGGGAGCGCAGCCTGGGATAAAGGGCGTCCAGCGTGACGTTCTGTTCGGTGTCGTCGGGTTCGAACTCCACCAGCAGGCCTTGCGCGGTACGGGATCCCGAAAGATGGAAGTAGCGTCCGCCGATATGCAAGGCGGTGGACAGCGTCGCGTCTTCGTCCGCATTCCAGGCACGCAGCACCCGCGTTACCGCGTCCAGGCCGGGAGCGGCGTCGGCGCGGTCCAGCGGCTGGTCCGGCTCGAACGCAATGCCCAGGATTTTTTCGGTATTGGCGCTGCGGCTTATGACATTCAGCGTGTCGGCCGATAGCAGCAGCAGTGCCGCGTAGGGTTGGATGGCGCCGGGGGTACGTATGGGTTCTTGCGCGCACCGGTCCAGGTCCGATTGCGTCGAGGGTAGGGCGTCTTCGTGCGGCACCTGCAAGCTCCGTTGACTGTGGGGTAACCCGGCGCCGGCCATTGGCCGAGTCCTGAAGTATTACCGGCTCGAGATCGGCTTCGAACCGCGCGGGATATCTGAATGCATCCGGATTCGAAGCCGTGCCCGTGAGCAATTTTCGGGCCCGGCGAAATCGACGTCGCCTTCAAGAATTTAGTTTCGCCGATCATCCTTGATTGCACTGGCAACCGCGATTCAACCAATCGCGAGAGGCCATACATAATTCTCTTGCGAACAGCGGTTTCAGTAATTTTTATATGGCGGTTTTCAACGCGAGCTCGCGCAGTTTGATAAACCACCTTCTAGTTACGTATTCTTACTGAAACACGGTCGAGTTACGTATACTTACCCTATAGGTGTCCGTTTTCGGACCTTTGTCTACAACCTTCAGCCACATCACGGTTTATAGCTGTTAGGATTTTATTTCCGATAATGTCACTAACGCTTCATTTGTTGCGCAGTGCAGCCGATGAGCTTCCCATGCCGGTTTCCGATCAGATCGTCAGCTTGACCTTGGCGCTGCAGAACGAAACCGGTTCCATGGTGCTAGCGCTGGATAACGATTCCGTCGCACCTGGTACCGCGGCCGTGGCCGCGCACGTTTCCCCGTTGCCTAAAACCATGTTTTGGCGGTTTTCCGGCAGGGGGCCGATCGTCAGTGCCTTGAGCCCTCGGGCCGCGCTCACCATGCGGCAGGACAACACGGGCGCGGTGGTGGTATACCCGCCGCAACCCGGCAATCCGTCATTTCAATCGTGGACGATGACGGATGAAGGCTTGATCCACAACATGGACAGCACGCAAGTACTGACTGTGTCGGTCGAGGATGGTATCGCGGCGTTGACCATGTTTTCGGTGGTGGAAGGCGGCGCTGCCATCGGCATTTACCAACACTGGAATATGACGCCTCTGGCCGCGCCCTGATGCGGGGCAAGCCGCATAGTCGACCCGGCGTATTCCGTGTGTTGCTATAGTCGCGTGCATGGAGACAAAACAACAGCATGGGCACGAACAGCCCCAAGTCCAGGGGCGGGGACAATCGAAAACCGGCCGTCAGGCCGCGCCGCCCGGCATACTCGATTCGCGACGGTCATGGATCGTCGCCACCATGGCGCTTGTCTGTCTGGGGATGTCCTTCGGCGGCCCGCTGATCTCCATCGTCGGTTTAAAAACCATCGCCGCCGATATGGGTGGCGCCCGATCCGTACCGGCGCTTGGCGGTTCCCTGGCCTGGCTGGGTTCGGCTGTCGGCGGCGTCGTAATGGGCCGGCTGGCCCATCGTTTCGGCATACGCTGGACAGTCATCGGCGGCGCGTTGTGCGTGCTCGCCGGACTGGTGATTTCCACGATAGGCGAACCCTGGGCGCTGTATCTGGGCCACGGCGTATTTATCGGCCTGCTGGGTTTGGCCGGCCTGAATGCGCCGCTGTATGTGTATGTCAGCCACTGGTTCGCGCGGCGGCGCGGATCGGCGCTGGCGCTGCTGTCCAGCGGCAACTATATCGCCGGCATCGTCTGGCCGGTCATATTCGAAACCGTCATCGATCGTTTCGGATGGCGCGCCACCATGATCGGTTATGGCCTGATCCAGGCGGCGATGGTCACCACGCTGGCCTTGGTCTTCCTGACCCGCCCTCCGGAGGCCACGGTCGCCGCTGCCGCGACGCATTCGGTGCGCAGCGGCAAGCTGTCGGGCATGCGTCCCAATACCGTGTTCGTCATGCTGGCCGCGGCCGGCTTTCTGTGCTGCGTGCCGATGGCCATGCCGCAGGGGCATCTGGTGGCGCTGTGCAGCGATCGCGGCCTGCCCGCCACCGTCGGCGCGGCCATGTTGTCGGTGCTGTTGGGCGTGGCTTTCCTGAGCCGGCAGGGCTGGGGCCTAATTTCCGACAGCATAGGCGGCGTGCGCACGGCCTTGATCAGCTCCTTCATGCAGCTGATCGCGGTGTCGGGATATCTGTATGTCACGCAGCAGTTCGGGCTGTTCGCCGTTTCCATCGCTTATGGACTGGGATTCAGCGCGCTGATTCCGGCTTACGTGCTTGCCGTGCGCGAAATTTTCCCGCCGCAGCAGGCCTATTGGCGCGTGCCGACGATGTTGTTGATGACGGGCTCCGGCATGGCTGCCGGCGGCTGGGTGGCCGGGTTCCTGTACGACCGGTATGGCAGCTACGATCCGGCTTTCACCCTGGGCGTGGCGGCGAACCTGGTGAATTTGTTGTTGCTAATGACATTGACGGTGCGTCTGCATGGCGGGTTACGGCTGCCGATCATGCGCCAGGCCTGACGTGCCGGCGGTCGCGCTCGATACCCCGCAACGGGCGCGGGAAGGCAGGGCGCGCCGGCGGCGCATGCTCAAGATGCTGGCGGTGCTGGCCGCGGCCGGCATCGGCGCCGCGGCGGGGCGCCGCACCGGTCCATGGGAACGCACGACGGCGGACTACGCCGCCGGTGTCGGGGAGCAGCGCACGATACGGCTGGCCGACGGTACGGTTGTGACCATGAATACGGATACGGCGCTGGACGTGGACCAAGGCAGCGAAGAGCGTCTGATCGATTTGCTGCGGGGCGAAATCCATGTCGCCGCCGGCAATGGTCAGGGCTCGATGCCCAGACCCTTTCGGGTACGAACGGACTTTGGCACTCTGCGGGCCTGGGGTACGCGTTTTTTCGTGCGGCTCGATGCGCTGGAGGCGCGGCTGATCGTGCAGCAAGGCGCGGTTGAAGTGCGCACATGGTCCGGTGCTTCGCGCACCGCTCGTGCCGGCGAGACCTTGCGTTTCAATGCGGGCGCGGTGGATCGCGTCATGGAGGATCCGCTGGATCAAAGCAGCTGGATGGACGGCGTGCTGTCGGTGCGCGACATGCCGCTGGGCCGATTCCTGTCCGAACTGGGACGCTACCGCAAAGGCATCATCGCCTGTGATCACGTGGTGGCGACTCTGCCTGTTTCGGGCGTGTACCAGACGGCGAGTACCGACAAGACGCTGGCGCTGGTGGCGGCCAGCCTGAATTTGTCGGTGTCGTACCGAACACGCTACTGGGTGACCGTAGGTCCGCGCGGCGCCGATGCTTGAGCGGCTGTCGATGCCCGCGCGATTTCCGTACGCCGTGGTCGCTGGCGCATGCGGTACGCTAGCCGCATGAAGATCCAATTGCTCTCCGACCTGCATCTTGAAACCAACGCGGATTTCGTGCCGACGCCGGCGCCCGATGCGGATCTGCTGATCCTGGCGGGCGACATCGGCTCCTACCAGCAAGGGTCGCGGCTGCGCGGCAAAGACTTCGGTCTCGAGCTGTTTTCGCCGCGCGATCGCTGGCCTGTGCCGGTTGTCTATTTGCCCGGCAATCACGAATACGACGCACAGGATTTCGATGCTGCCCACGACAGGCTGCGAGCACTGTGCGACCGGCTGGGTATCCAGTGGCTGGAACGCGAGACCCTGGCGATCGGTGGCGTGCGCATGATAGGCACGACGCTGTGGACCGATTTCGACGCCATGGCCAAGCCGGGGGATACGCTGACCCAGGTTCTGAACAAGCGCGGCAAGGCCTTTCGTGCCGCCAATTTCTATCTGGAAAAAACGCTGACCACGCGCGGCGGACAAGCTTTTCTTGCCGAGGAATTGCGCGAGCAGGGGCTGGCTTGCCAGGCCTGGCTGAAAGACGCGCTGGCCGCGCCATTCGACGGCCCGACGGTGGCGGTCACGCATTTCGCGCCGACTTTGTCCAGCGCCGATCCGCGTTATGGGCTGACGCCGGGAACGGCGGGGTTCTGCAACAGCCTGGACGATCTGATCCCGCAGGCCGACCTGTGGCTGCATGGGCATCTGCACCACGCGTTCGATTACGTACAGGACGGTTGCCGCATCGTCTGCAACCCATTGGGCTACGAGTCGAAAGGCGAGCAGGAAGGTTTCCGGCCCACACTCACGCTCGACCTGGATAGTTTGTTCCAGAAGGCCACCGGCACCGCATAGGGCGTCGGCGGGGGCATCCCGCGGCTTGATGATAACTACGTGTAAAAGCCACTTGCGCGCGGCAAAAGGGCGGGTGTACGCTAGTTCAAAATAAAAATAAAAGTTCGCTATCCGAATTTACGAGACAACAGCCGTCGGTGGACATCCCCCGGCGGCATCCGACAGGCACATGATGAGAAGCCCCGCAATCAGGTCCGCGCCCGCGGACGCAACTGCAACCGCGTCCTCAGCTACGCCGGTACCGGCCGACTCCGCCACCGCCAAGAACACCGTGCAGTCCTTGGCCAAGGGCTTTCGTTTGCTCGAAGCCTTTACCGCGCAAGAGCCCGAGCTGACCATGGCCGAGGCCGCGCGCCGCGCCGGCCTGGACAACGCGACCGCTTTTCGCTTCCTGAACACCCTGGTGGATATCGGCTACGTGGAACGCGTGCCCGACACACGCTTGTTCCGCCTGACGACCAAAGTGCTGGATCTGGGCTTTAACGCGATCGCGCACTCGGACCTGCGCACGCGGGCCCGGCCCATCCTGCGCGAACTGGTGGGCGAGGTCAGCGAAGCCGCGTCCATCGGCGTGCTGGAAGGCGGCGACATCCTGTACGCCGAACGCATCCAGGCGGGACTGACGCGGTTGGGCGTGGATATACGCATCGGTAGCCGCGTGCCGGCTTACTGCACGGCGGTCGGCCATTCCATCCTGGCCTGGCTGCCGCGCGATACCCAGATTCGCATCCTGGAATCGCAGCCGCGGCAAAAGTTGACCGACACCACGGTCACCGATCTGGACACCATCCTGGCGCGCCTGGAAAAGGTTCGCGCCGATGGCTATGCCGTATCCAACCAGGAAACCGTATCGGGCTTGTATGTCATCGCCGCGCCGGTCCTGGATGTGGACGGCATTCCGCTGGCGGGACTTAGCGTGGCCAGTCCCGCGTTCCGTACGTCGCTCGCGCAATTCGAAGCCGCCACTGTCGAACCGGTACGGATGGCCGCCCGCAATTTGTCCAAAGTCCTGCAGACCGGCGGCGGCTATACCGCGCCACTGCATACGCCCTGACAACACTGGAAATTCCCTAGGAGACATGTAATGCCAGCTATTGATTTCCGCGGCATCATTCCCGCGATCGCCGTTCCGTTCCACAGCGATTACCGCATCGACGAGCCTGAACTCGCGCGTTTCTCACGTTGGCTGGCCGGACAGGATGGCGTGGTCGCGTTGATGACCAACGGCCACACGGGCGAGGTATTTTCGCTGACGCCGCGCGAGCGCGCGCAGGTCACGCGCATTACGGCGCAAGCCGTGGCCGGTGTTTGCCCGGTCATTTCGTCCATCGTCTGCGAAGGCATCGGCGAAGCGGTGGAACAGGCCGGCATGGCCAAGGAAGCAGGGGCCCAGGCGCTG
This sequence comes from Bordetella sp., assembly GCA_035493915.1. Lineage (GTDB taxonomy): Bacteria > Pseudomonadota > Gammaproteobacteria > Burkholderiales > Burkholderiaceae_B > Bordetella_C. The sequence continues at coordinate 1,991 of DATJHN010000064.1, read as the reverse complement.
GACATCATGCCACCCCACCATTGGCTGCGCTTCGGCTTTCGCCCGCAACATTGCCTGGACTATTTCAATGCCATCGGGCAGGCCAGCGGCCTGCCGTTGATCGTGCATGTATATCCCGCATGGACCCGTGCTTCGTTTTCGTCGGACCTGCTGGCCGAGCTGGCGCGTTCGCCGCACGTCGCGGCTTTCAAGATCGGTACCCGCGAAATGAACAAGTACGCGCGCGACATCAAGGCTATCCGCGACGCCGACGCCTCCAAGGTCCTGCTGACGTGCCATGACGAGTACCTGCTGGCATCGATGGTGCAGGGCATTGACGGCGCGCTGGTCGGGTTCGCTTCGCTGGTGCCCGGCCTGATCAACGAATTGCTGCGGGCGGTACGTGCCGGTGACCTGAAGCAGGCGATGGCCGTGCAGGCCCGCATCACGCCGCTGAAGGATGCGGTGTATGGCGCTGGTGAACCCACCGGCGAAGCGCACGGACGTATGAAGGCCGCGATGGCGCGGGCGGGCATTTTGCGCAGCGGCACCGTGCGGCCACCCACCCAGGAACCCGACGCAGACGAATTGCGCGCCATCGACGCGGCGCTGCGCAGCGCGGGTTTGCTGCAAAAGGCAGCGGCCTGATACAGCGGGCTGTACTTCGGCACGGCGGCACGGCGGCACCGCAGCACCGCAGCACCGCAGAACCGCAGAACCGTAGCACTTCAGCACGGCAGTAGACGACACAACGGGATCGGCAAACCGTACATCAGAGACGGCGGCCGGACAGGCATCCGCGCCCGACGCGGTGACGACGAAGTGGAGACAGGCATGTTCAATACCGCTCAGCGCAAGCTGCAGAGTGTGGCGGCCACGCCGCCGCGCGGCGCGCTTATCGAGATCCGTGGCGTGGGCAAGACCTACCATGCGCAGTCCGGCCAGGTCAGGGCGCTGGATGGCGTTGATATCGATATCGCCGACGGCGAATTCATCAGTGTGGTCGGGCCCTCCGGCTGCGGAAAAAGTACGTTGCTGCGCATGCTGGCCGGGCTGGATGCCTGCGAGGAAGGCAGCCTGGCGATGCAGGGCCGGCCCATCGCCGGCCCGTCCCCGGAAGTCGGCGTGGTTTTCCAATCGGCCAATTTACTTCCCTGGCTGACGGTGCGGCAAAACGTCGCCCTGCCGAACCGGGTCGCCGCCGCGCGCGGCAGGACGGGCGCCGACGTGGACGAACTGCTGCGCATGACGGGACTGGGCGATTTCGCGGGACGTTATCCGTATGAATTGTCTGGCGGCATGCAGCAGCGTGCAGGCATCTGCCGGGCGCTGGCACGCGATCCGCGCACCTTGCTGATGGACGAGCCTTTCGGTGCGCTGGATGCCTTGACGCGCGAGCGCATGAACCTGGAATTGCAGCGTCTGTGGCAGGCCAATCACAAGACCGTGGTGTTGATTACGCACAGCATTTCGGAAGCGATTTTCCTGGCGGATCGCGTCATCGTCATGTCGGGGCGTCCCGGCCGCGTGCTGCGTGACCTGCCGGTGGATATTCCGCGTCCGCGCAGCTTCGACACCATCATCGGCCATCCCGAGTACGCGCGCCTGTCGCGCGAAGTGCGTGGCCTGCTGAATGCGCAAGGAGATATCGAATGAATACGCCATCATCGGCCGGGTTACAGGTCGTCAGCAAGGCAGTCCTTGCAAAGCGTCCGCGCCGCGTATCGTGGGTGCCGCTGGCTGGCCTGGTGGTGCTGCTGCTGGCATGGGACCTGGCGGTTACCACCCTGCACGTGCCGACCTATATCCTGCCGGCGCCGCAAGCCGTATGGCACGCGCTATGGTCCGGACTGGCGGTTTCTCCCGCCGCCGCCACCGGCTACTACCTGCCGCTATGGAGCACCCTGAGCAACGCCGCGATCGGCTTCGTCATCGGCACGGTTTGCGGCCTGGTGCTGGGTTCGCTGATGGCGGAAAGCCGGCGCGTGGAAAAGTTGCTGATGCCCTATGCC
>DATJHN010000063.1:0-11344 GCA_035493915.1 Bordetella sp. | reverse complement strand
GAATAGATAGGGCAGCCGGGCCGACAGCTTGGCGTTGGCGGCCGCATCCGCATCGTAGTAATCGTGCGGCTTCTGCATCGACTGCGCGCCGATGAAGGCGGCGAAATCGGTGTTCTTGCGATGCACCAGCGGCATGAAACCGTTCTTCGCCAGTTCGGCCTCGCGGCGGTCGCTGATGGCGATTTCCGTCGGGCACTTTATGTCGACGCCGCCGTCATCGGTCGGGAAGGTATGGCAGGGCAGGTTTTCCACCGCGCCACCGGACTCCACGCCGCGTATCGACGTGCACCAGCCGTAAAGCTTGAACGACCGATTGATATTGGCCGCCATGGCGTAGGCTGAATTGGCCCAGGTATAGCGGTCGTGGTTGGAACCGTCGGTGTCTTCCTCGAAATCGAAGTCGTCCACGGGGTTGGTGCGCGCGCCGTAGGGCAGGCGCGCCAGGAAGCGCGGCATGGCCAGGCCGATGTAGCGCGAGTCCTCGGATTCGCGCAGGCTGCGCCAGGCGGCGTATTCGGTGTTGGTAAAGATTTTGGTCAGGTCGCGCGGATTCGACAGTTCCTGCCACGAATCCATCTGCATCACGTTGGGCGAGGAACCCGCGATGAAAGGGCAGTGGGCGGCGGCGGCAATGCGCGCCATTTCACCCAGCAGTTCGACGTCCGGCGGGCTGTGGTCGAAGTAATAGTCGCCTACCAGGCAGCCGATGGGCTCGCCACCGAACTGGCCGTATTCCTCTTCATAAACGCGCTTGAAGATAGGGCTTTGATCCCAGCCCACGCCCTTGTGGCGCTTCAGCGTGCGGCCCAGTTCCTGCTTGGAGATGCACATGACGCTGATCTTCAGCAGTTCATCTGTCTCGGTGTTGGTGACCAGGTAATGCAGTCCGCGCCAGGCTCCCTCCAATTGCTGGAAATCGGCATGGTGCATGACCAGGTTGATCTGCTCCGACATCTTGCGATCGATCTCGGCGATGATCGCCTGGATCGTACGGTAGGCATCCGACGATAGGCCGACGCCGCTGTTTTCCAGGGCCTGGTGGGCCAGCGTGCGGACGGCGTGCTCCACCGCTTCGCGCGCCTGTTCGGTCTTGGGCTTGAACTCTTTTTTCAGCAGCGCGGACAGATCGTCCGCTTCCAGCGCTTCGGTGGCGCGGCCAGGCGCTCGTTGGGCGGTTGCGGTCATGGCTTTCTCCATGGTTATCAGTTCGAGTCGCGGCCCGGCCGCGTCTCGTCGTCCGCCTCCGGCGCGGGCTCGGCCGGCTTGGGCGCGGCCGCCAGCGCGTTCATCAGCGCCGGGTCCGCCAGCACCTTGCCGATCAATTCCTCGGCGCCGGTCTTGCCGTCCATATAGGTCAGCAGATTGGCCAGCTGGGTGCGGGCGTTGAGCAGCTCGTTCAGGGCGCCGACCTTGCGGGCCACCGTGGCGGGCGAGAAGTCGTCGATGCTTTCGAAGGTGATATCGACGTTCAGATTGCCGTCGCCGGTCAGCGTATTGGGAACCTGGAAAGCGGCGCGCGGCCGGATCGATTTCATCCGTTCGTCGAAATTATCGACATCGATATTCAGGAACTTGCGTTCGCTGATATCGGGTTGTGGCGTATCGGAACGGCCGGCCAGATCGGCTAGCACGCCCATCACGAAGGGCAACTGCACCTTGCGCTCCGCGCCGTAGATTTCCACGTCGTACTCGATCTGGACGCGAGGCGCGCGGTTTCTGGCGATGAATTTCTGGCCGCTGCCTTTCAGGGTGGTTGCCATGCGGTTCTCCTGGTAGTACTGAGTTCGTGGTGATCAGGGCGTCGGCCTGCCGTCGGCATCGCGCGGCACCAGCAGTTCGAACTGCTCCAGCCCTTGCGGCGCCAGATTGCGGATAAGGTCGTGGAAGCTGAGCGGTATCAGTTGCTGCGCCCGGCGGATCACGTAGGGCGCCGGATGCCCCGGCTCGTGAACCTCGAAATAGGCGCAGACCTTGGTCAGCATGGCCATGGCATCGTCGCGCGAGTGGATCTGCGCGTCCTGCCAGCGCAGGACGGCCGGTGCCGCCGCGGCGGTTGTCCGCACCTGCGATACCGACGCGGTTGCCGCTGCTTCAATCGCATCACCGGCGGTGGCGGCATCGGCATCCGCGCCGGCTGCCGGCGCGCCATCGTCGACGTCCTGCGCGACCAGATCGAGCGCGCGCAGAATCGCCGCGTAGTCCGGCATCCATTCGCTGCCCAGTTTGCCGCTTACCAATTCCTGTATCCGCCGCAGCGTGCGCGCGGCCGTCACCAGGCCAGTCAGATGGGGATCGCCCGCCACCCTTGCCTGCCGCAAATGCTCGACCAGGCGCGCGCGGCCTCCCGGATAGGCTTCGGTCTGCGCGCGGCTGCCATCCAGGATGGACTCGGCCTCGCGCAGGCTCAGCCGCCCGTGCACGCCGTCGATCAGGCTGGCCGAACGCACGCTGCGCGCGCAGCCCTGCACGTCACCCAGCGAGCTCAGTGCATTCATGCGGGGCAGGGGATCGTTCTCGCCCACGCTGTCCAGGCGCGGATGCACCGCGTCCCAGTAACGTTCCAGCGCGTCGGCGCACAGCGTCAAGCCGTCGGCATAGCCAGACAGTCCGCGTGTCTCTGTCCAGGCACGTGCAAGGTGGCTGATGACTCGAATATCACGCGTGCGCTCAAGCAAGGCGAGCGCCTGTTTCTCGACTTCCCGCCAATCGGGCGCCTGCGCCGGGATGATGGTGGTCCCGAATTGCTGCTCGCTGCGCTCCGCGGCCGACTGTTGCAGCCGCAGGAAGTCGGCGTCGTACTCGAGATCTTCCCCGCACGGCAACCTGGGGTCGAGCGTGCTCAGTATTTCGGCGAATTCCATGGTCATAGTTATAGGGCGTTGCCCTTCAGAGGGCGTTGCCGGCACACACAACCGGATGTCCATTCAGGACCTTGTCCGTCCGTGTTGCTCGTCACGGAATGCGAATTCTATGCAGTCGGATTGGTCTGACTATTGCAACTCACACACGCTGTTTGTTCTTACATTCGCTTAACACCCGCGAAAGATTTCGAACATTTTTTTCGCTCGAAAATTGACGTTCGGTAATAGAACTTACGTAGCACTCGTGCTCGTACCTATGAGCAGACAAAGCATATGCAACAGGACTGTTTTTGATTTTGTACAGTCGCTAACATGTAATCGTGTCTACATATTGCGATTTAGTAAAAAGAACAAATGCTTGTGAGCCGACTTCATCTCTCCTTGCAAGGTGTTTAGAATCGCCCGTCTCACGCATCGGCAGCGATGGTGCGGCGATTCACTCACACATAGCGGCGTTCGCGCAGGCTCCCAAAAAGAAGATGAAAGGGGCCGGCGGCAGCGGGCGCCGGTTCTCGAGGAGCAGAGATGGACCGCATGGCGGACAGTGACCGGATCATCAAGGCGCACACGCCGCTGCCACCCGATCAGCTGCGGTTTCGCGCGATGCACGGCGCCGAAGCGTTGTCGCAGCTGTTCGAGTTCGAGGTCGACCTGCTGGCGGAGTCGTATACGCTGGATATGAAGGCCTTGCTGGGCAAGCCCATGACCCTGGAGATCGCAACGTCTGGCGGCACGCCGCGTTTCCTGGGCGGCGAGATCACGCGCTGCGTGCTGGTGGGCCGCGATGCCGAAGGCGGCGACGGCGACCGTTACTACATCTACCGCGCGACGCTGCGTCCGTGGCTGTGGTACCTGACGCAGACATCGGATAGCAAGATCTTCCAGAACAAGAGCGTGCCCGACGTGATACGCGAGGTGCTCAAGGACTATAAGTATCCCGTCGAATTCAAGCTGGCCGACGGCTATCGCACCTGGGAATATTGCGTGCAGTACCAGGAGACCGATTTCGCCTTCGTCTGCCGCCTGATGGAACACGAAGGCATCTACTACTGGTTCCGCCACGAGAAGGACAAGCACACGCTGGTGCTGACCGACGACGTGACCCAGCACGAGGCCATACCAGGCTACGAAAACATTCCCTACTATGGTCCCGACCGCAACGCCGTGCCGCGCGAGGACTACGTCTACGAATGGGAACTGGCGGAGCAGATCACGCCCGGCGCTTTCGCCACCACCGACTATCACCCCCTGACGCCCGCGGCCAGCCTGGACGCGCGGCGCAACAATCCCGGCGGCCACGATAACGGCGACCTGGAAATGTACGAGTGGCAGGGCGGCTACACCAATCCCGAAGACGCCGAACACTATGCGCGCGTGCGCCTGGAATCGCTGCAGTGCCAGCGCGAGGAAAGCCGCGGCTCGTGCAATGCGCGCGGCCTGGCGCCGGGCTATCTGTTCACGCTGCGCAACCATCCGCGCCAGGCGGAAAACCGCGAATACCTGGTCGTGGGCACTTACTACCGCATCCGCGAGGCGGCCTACGCGACCGGTGCCGGTGAACCGGCCACTTTCGATATCGACTTTGTCGTGCTGCCATCATCGGTCCAGTTCCGCGCACCGCGCGTTACGCCCGTTCCGCATACCCACGGTCCGCAGACGGCGACGGTAGTGGGCAAGCAGGGCGAGGAAATCTGGACCGACAACATGGGCCGGGTGAAAGTCCAGTTCCATTGGGACCGCTACGGCAAAAAGGACGAAAACAGTTCCTGCTGGGTCCGCGTATCCAGCCCGTGGGCGGGCGGCGGCTTCGGTGGCATCCAGCTGCCGCGCGTCAACGACGAAGTGGTCGTGGATTTCATCGGAGGCCAGCCCGATCGTCCCATCATCATCGGCCGGGTCTACAACGCCAACAACCTGCCGCCCTGGGACTTGCCGGACAACGCCACCCAAAGCGGCTTCCTGAGCCGTTCGAAGAATGGCACGCCGGCCACGGCCAATGCCTTCATGTTCGAGGACCGCGCGGGCTGCGAGCGCATCTGGCTGCATGCCGAACGCAATCTGCACACCGAAGTCGAGTGCGACGAATTCCACAATACAGATGGCGAGCGCAACACCGTGATCGGCGGCAACGATACCAAGCGCATCCTGGGTAACCGCGATATCGATGTGACCGGAACGGACACGCTGACCGTGGCCAGATCGCGCACGGTGGAAGTGACCGGTCACGAGGATTACACCGTCAAGGCTTCGCGTACCGTTCATGTAAAGAGCGGCCTGATGGAAGAGAAATTCGACAACGGCCTGAAGACCACTGTCGCGGCCAGCGGCGAAAAGCGCGAGATCACCGGGCTGTTCGACGAAACGCTGAAGTCCGGCGAGAAGATCACCGTTACCAGCGGCGATTCCATGCATGACGTGCAGTCCGGCACACTGACCGCCCAGGCCAAGGGCCAGGTCGTGGTCAAGTCGGAAAGCGCGGGCATGGAGGCCACCGCGCCGCAGAAGATCCGCGTGGAATCGACCGCCGGCGCCATGGACGTCAAGTCCAAGGGCGCCATGCTCATCAAGTCGGGCAGTTCGAAGGTGGACGTGCAGGGCAATGCCGACATTACGCTGCAGACACCGGCCTCCATCGTACTGAACGCGCCCAACGTAAAAAATATGGCCGGCGGCAAGTGGTTGACCACGACACCATACGGTCTGGCGCTGGCCGGCTTCAAGGCGGAGATCGGTGTGGGCCGTATCGCGGTCTATCGCACCACGGTCATGGTCAACCTGTCCTTTACCAACTGGTCCGCCATCAGCAACATCGGCGCGCTGGTGTCGTACCGCACGAGTGCTTCGAGCGTTGCCTGGGATGGCGTCAAGGGCACGTCGGCGCAACTGAAGGCATCGATGGTCGGCCTGTGGAGCATCCTGTAATGCCGGCGGGCTTGCCCGGATGGGCCTGGGCCGTCATCGTCGTTCTGGTGTTGTCGGTCGTCCAGGTCGGAATCATGCTGCGCGGCGAATTTCGCCGCCGTGCCCAGGATTCGGCTGTCATGGCCAGGCAGGAAAAGGTACGCGAACTCGGCCGCGCCGGCACGGCGATCGTCATCCGCACGACCGATACGGGCACGCGCCTGGGCGCCGTGCAGTTCTTTGTCATCGACATCACCTTGCGCGTGGAGGCCGAAGACGGCGAACCCGCCTTCGATACCACTCTGCGTGTGCCGGTGTCACCCGTGCGGCTGGTCGACTTCGCCGAAGGACGCATCGTGCGGGTGCGCGTGGATACCGCCACCCGCGAGATCGCGCTGGACCAGCGCACGGAATAGCGCCGTGAAAACCGTCAAGCCATTTCGCCTGAGCGTGCTCACGCGTCCTTATCGCTGGCAGCGCCGGGACAACCTGGGTATCGCCGTGCTGGCCCTGGTCGAACTGGGCGATGCGCCGCGCCTGCTGCCGGAGCAGGAACTGTGGACGCTGGCGGGCGAGGAGGCGGGCGGCGTGCTGGACACCGGCATGCCCAAGCCCGTGCCGGAGGTGCTGGCGACCGGATACGCCTATACGCGCCATCAACAGGACCGGCATGCCTGCGCGGTGCATCTCAAGGTGGACGGCATCGTCGACAAGCCGCTGCTGGTATTCGGCGATCGCTATTGGCTGGACGGCAGGCCGGACGATCCGCGTCCTTTCGACGCCATGCGCGTGGATTGGAGCCGTGCCTATGGTGGCCCCCAGGTAGCGGATAACCCGATGGGTATCGGTGCCGCGGACGAGACGGTCAACGGCGTGCGGGTGCGCAGGGTGCCTAATATCGAGTCTCCCCTGGAGCGCCTGTGCAGCCCATCCCAACAACCGGCGCCCGCCGGCTATGGCGCGCTGGGCATGGACTGGCCGCGGCGCGCGCGCCATATGGGCAGCCGCTATGACCAGGACTGGCTGGAAAATGATTATCCGGGTTTCGCGCCCGACATGGACACGCGCTTTTTCCAGGCCGCGCCGCCGGACCAGCGGGCCGCCGGGCCCGATACGCCGCTGGCCGGAGCCGCCTACGAAATCTGGAACATGCATCCCGAACACCAGGTGCTGCGCGGCCGCCTGCCCGATTGGCGCGCGCGCTGTTTCGTCAGCCTGGAAGCGAATGGCACGCAGCTGCGGGAGATCCCGCTGGCGCTGTCGACCGCCTGGTTTTTTCCGCATCGCGACCGCGTCGTCCTGATCTGGCACGGATGCATGCCCGTGCGCGAGGATGATGCCGCGGATGTGCGCTTCATCCTGCCGGCGCTGGAGGCTGCCGGCGCGCCGCGCGAGACCGCGCATTATGAAGCGGTGATGGCACGCCGCCTGGATGCAAGGCGGGGTGCGATCCATGCCATGCTGGACGAGGACCTGGTGCCGCGCGAACTATGTGCGCCATGGCTGGACGGCGCATCCCTGGGCGTGAAGGATAGGCCGTTCCTGCGCAACCAGCGCGCCGGTGCCGAGCGCCGCCACGCGCAGGCCCGTGCGGACTTGATCGCGCAAGGGCTGGATCCCGATCGATACCTGGCTCCGCTGGAAGCGCAGCATGGGCCCCCCGCGCTTGCCGACCTGCCGGACCAGATATTGCGGATGGAGCGTGAACTGGAAGAGGCCCGGCGCGGTGAAGGCGCCGACATGGCCCGCGTTTACGCGGAGCCCGAACTCGACGGTTTGGCGGCGATGGCGGGCATCGATGTGCAGGCTTTGCGGAGTATGGATGCCAATGCGGCCCTGACTGCATCTGCATCGGCATCGGCATCGGCATCGGCGCCCGCACCCGCTTTCAATCCGGCCGCGCTGCGCCGGCAGTTGCGGGAAGCGAACGCGCAGCCATGGATGCAGCGCGACCACGGCCTGGATGCCCTGGCCCGCTGCGCTTATCTGGTGTCGGCGCAGAATTTCGCCGCCCCGCCGCCCATGCCGCCGCATCGCGCGCGCCGTACGCGCGACCGCCTGCGGGCACGCGCCGCGGCAGGCGCGGATGCCAGGGGCTTGCCGCTTGCCGGCGCCGACCTGTCGGGGATGAACCTGCGCGGCATGGATTTCCGCGGCGCGGACCTGGCCGGTGCCGACCTGACGGATGCGTGCCTGGACGGCTGCGATTTCACCGAAGCTGTCCTGGCGGCCGCGCGGTTCGCGCGCACCTCCGCGCGGCAAGCCTGTTTCAGGCGGGCGAACCTGGGCGGTGTGCGCTGCGAAGATGCGGACTTCCAGGACGCCGATCTAAGCGAAGCGCGACTGGACCAGGCGATGCTTGAAACCTGCTCGCTGCGCGGCGCGTCGCTGGGCGGCCATTGGAGCAAGACCCTGCTGCGTGCCTGCGATCTGGACGGCGCGCGGCTGGAGCAATGCATAGCCATCAATGTGAGTCTGGAACAGTGCATGTTCACCAATGCGAACTTGAAAATGTGTGCCTTCATGGAGAGTGCCTTGCAGGACTGCGATTTCGAATCGGCCAATCTGACGCGGATCGGCTTTACCAAATGCCTGTTTTCCGGCGCCACGACGTTCGCGCGCGCCGATGTGCAAACCAGCGCGTTCGCGGGCGGCGCGGACCTGACGGACGCCTGTTTCGCGGGCGCCAGCCTGCGCAACAGCAGCCTGCGCGGCGCCACGCTGGACGGCGCCGATTTCGCGGGCGCGATGCTGGAAGCCTGCGACCTGTCGGAATGCAGCCTGCGCGGCGCCGACCTATCGCGGGTGCGCGCGCCGCGCAGCCTGTTCGTGCGCGCGGATCTGGACGCGGCGTCGCTGCGCGGGGCGACTCTGATCGAAGCCACCTTGTCCAAGGCCACGCTGCGCGATACCGATCTGGAAGAAGCCAACCTGTTTCGCGCCGACGTATCGCAAGCCCATATGGACGCTTCCACCCGCATGCGGGGCGCGTATACCTCCGGCGCCAAGCGCTTTCCGCTGCGCCGCGCGGAGCGTGCGGCATGAACATCGATGAACTGCAGGACAAGGTTCGCCATGGCGAAGCCGTGGAAAACGCCGATCTGCGCGGTGCGGACCTTGGCGGCCTGGATCTGGCCGGCGGCTTTTTCGACGAGGTGGATTTCAGCGGCGCGCGCATGGCCGGCTGCCGCCTGGACGACAGCCAGTTCACGCATTGCCGCTTCGATGGCGCCGACCTGTCCGGCGCCAGGCTGGAAGAGGCGCGCATCGTGCTGAGCTCCATGCGGCAGGCGGACTTGCGCCTGGTCGCGGCACGGCAAGTGATGGTCAGCGAATCCGACCTGACGGGCGCCCGTTTCGGCGGCGGCATGCTGGACCGCGCCAGTTTCCACGCCGTCTGCCTGCGTGACGCCGATCTGCGTATTCCGAGGATCGACCGCGTGATGTTCTCCAAGACCGATCTGCGCGGTGCGGATTTCAGCGGATCGGTACTGTCGTTCGTGACCTTCTATCAGCTCGATCTACGCGAGACCCTGCTTGCCGGTGCCAGCGGCGAAAGCGCCATGTTCGTCGAATGCGACCTGAGCGGGCACAGTTTCGTCGAACAGCGCTTCACGCTGTGCCAGTTCACAGACAGCAAGCTGGATGGCGCGGATTTCAGCGCGGCGCAGCTGCGGCAGTCGAACTTCAAGGGGGCATCGCTGCGGCAGGCCCGTTTTATCGGCGCCGTCGGGCCGCAGTGCCTGTTTCCGCAGGCGGAGCTGACGCATGCGCAACTGCGCGGCGCCAATTTCGACGGTGCCATCTGGGCCGATGCCAATCTGGACGATGCCGATCTGCAGGGCGCGAGCCTGAATCTGTGTGTGTTCCACCGGGCAGGCTGCGCGCGCGCGGACCTGCGCAATGCCAGCCTGGTGGACGCCGATTTTTCCACTGCCGACCTGACGGACGCCGACCTGCGGGATGCGCGTTTCACGCGCACGCGCTTCCATCGCGCGATCCAGCATGGCACACGGCTGTCCAGCCGCGGCGGCATCATTGAAAACGATCCCGCCTTGCTGGAAGCCGAGCTCTGGTCGGCGGGCAAGGCCTGAACGTAGGAGGGCGACCATGCTTGCCGTGTGCCAACTGCCGGGTATCGCGCTGGGATTTCCCGACGTCTGCAAGACCCCGATCCCACCCATCCCGCACGTGGACGTGGCCACTTCCAGCATGGGCGTCCCGGTCGCGTGGAACGTGCTGCTGCTGGCGGCGCCGGTGCACAACATGGCCACGCCCGTGCCGATCACGCTGGGCGACACAGCGGGGGTCGGCGGCGGCGTCATATCGCAAACCTTCATGGGCAGTTCGCGCTATATGACCGGGGCCTTTACCGTGCTGGTGCTGGGCACGCCTATCGTGCGGATGACCAGCATGACGGTGCAGAACACGATCAACACGGTGGGCATGCAGGTGTTTTCGCCGCAGCCGAAGGTGGTCGTGCTGGCGCCCTAAAGCCCCGCCAGCCGCAGTTCCGCGCACAGTCCGCCACCGTCGCGATTGCGCAGGGTCAAGGTCCCGCCCGTGACCGATGCCAGTTGGCTGGCGATGGCCAAGCCCAGTCCGGTCCCGCCCGAGTCCCGGTTGCGCGAGCCTTCCAGCCGGTAGAAGGGCTGCAGCACCTCTTCCAGCTTATCTTCCGGGATGCCGGGCCCGCGATCCAGCACCGACACTGTCAGCCCGCCATCGTCGCGCGATTCGACCTGCACTTCGGCGGACCCGCCGCCGTACTTCAAGGCGTTGTCGATCAAATTACCCAACAGCCGTCGCAGCGCATGCGGGCGTGTCAGCAGGGGGGTGGAAGAGGATCCGGTCAAACTGACTTCCTTGCCCGTGTCCTGGTAGTCGCATACCAGACTGTCCAGGAAGGCGTATATGTCCAGGCGCGCGGTTTTTTCCAGGGTGCCGTGGGCCGTGCGCGCGTAAGCCAGCCCTTCGCGCACCAGGCGTTCCACTTCGTCCAGGTCCTGGGTCAGCTTGTTCTTGTCCACCGACTCATCCATCATTTCGGAGCGCAGTTTCATGCGCGTGATCGGCGTCTGCAAATCGTGCGAGATCGCGCCCAGTATGCGCATGCGCTCCGCCAGGTGCGCGGCGATGCGGTCCTGCATCGCATTGAAGGCGGTCGCGGCGTGCGCGACTTCGACCGGGCCGTGTTCGTTCAGCCGCGGGCCGGTCTTGTTGGGGTCCAGGGTATCGGCCGCGTGGGCCAGCCGCGTCAGCGGCCGGATGGCCAGCCGCACCGCGTACCACGCGCAGCCCACCAGCAGCAGCAGTTGCAGCGCCAGTACCACCGGCAGCCAGAGTGCCAGCGGCATCATGGAAAGATGGATATCCAGCGTGACGGGACTGCCGTCGCGCAGATGCATCATGACCTGGATGTGCTTGGGGTCGCCAGCCATTTCGTGCGCGGTCACCTGGCGGTTGGGCAGGGCGTTGCGGATGGCGTCGGCCGCGGAATGCGCCGCGCGAGTCGTCAGCGGCCGATCGGCCTGGCCCGCGCTCAGCAGGTAGGTGCGGCCCGTGCCGTCCAGGCGCGGTAG
>DATJHN010000062.1:0-9974 GCA_035493915.1 Bordetella sp. | reverse complement strand
ACGCTCTTGCCGACGCCGGAACCGGCGAACAGGCCCATGCGTTGGCCGCGGCCCACCGTCAGCAGGCCGTTGATGGCGCGCACGCCCACGTCCAGCACGCTATTGATGGGAGCGCGTGACAGGGGGTGGATAGGTATGGCGGACAAGGGCGCCTGGTCGGCGCCGACCAGCGGCCCCAGATCGTCCAGCGGCCGGCCGCCGCCGTCCAGCACACGGCCCAGCAAGGCATTGCCCACGGGCAGGTGGCGGCCCAGCGCGGGCTTGGCATTGCCGTTCAGGATCGCCTTGCGGGGCAGGGGAATCTGCCGTTGCAGCGGAGGCTCCCCAGGCACGACGCGCGCGCCCGGCGGCAGACCCGAGATGTCCGACTGCGGCATCAGGTAAAGCGTATGGCCGTCGAAGCCGACTACCTCGGCATCGGCCCAATGGTCATGGCCCGGCGCGATCTCGATGCGGCAAACGGCGCCTACCGGCAGGCGCAGGCCCGTGGCCTGCAGCACCAGGCCGGTGGCACGCGTGACGCGCCCGGTCGCCAGCCAGGGATCCGTGGAATTGGCGCGGATGGAGCCAATCTGCAACTGCGTTACCCAGCGATCCACCACCGGAATGGCGGCGGGAGACCCTGGAGAAGAAGGCCCCCACGCCGCGCCGCCTGCGTCGGCTTGCTCCCCCCCAAGGGGGCGCTTTCCGCCTTGGGGCGGCCCGGCGGCGGAAAGAGTCGGCTGGGTGTGCGCGTCGCTCATTCAGCAGGCTCCAGCGGCATATCCGGATCCAGCGGCATGTCCCGTCCCAGCGAGGCCGCGACACGGCGCCAGCGGGTTTCCAGCGTGGCGTCGATTTCGCCCAGCGAGGTCTCGGCGCGGCAGCCGCCGCGCGTGATCGATTCGTCCGCCAGCACGCGCCACGGGCCGCTCTTGAGTTCTTCCGCCAAGTGCAGGCGCACCAGTTCCAGATCCAGCGGATGCAGCCACAGGCGCAGCGGCGCGCCCGCGGTCGGATTCATGTGCAGCACTTCGCGCACCGCGGTCAGCAGGGCCTCGGTCTGTGTCGCGACGGTGGTGCGCACCACCTGGCGGGCGATGTCCAGCGCCAGAGTCAACAGCGCCTGGCCGGTCTTTTCTTCCAGCGCGGTCAGCGAAATAGCGGTGGCGTCGGCAAGAACGCGCAAACGCGCCGCTTCGTCGGCGCCTTGCTTGCGCGCCTCGTCCAATCCCTTGGCGTGGCCCGCCTTGCGGCCTTCCGCCAGGCCTTCCTCGTAGCCGCGCGCGCGGCCTTCGGCAACGCCCAGGTCGTAACCTTCCGCGCGTCCTTCGGCCAGGCCTTGCGCGTGGCCGGCATGGCGCGCTTCCTCGCGCACGACGCGTGGGTCGGGGCCCGGGTCCGGCTGTATCTCCGGCACCCTGGAGGCCGCGTCCTGTTCCTCGAACGACGCCAGGCGCCAGCGCTGCCACGTTGCGCTGGAGGGCGACGCCGAGACGGCGCGGCGATCAGACATACGCGTCGTCTCCCTGGCCGCCCAGCACGATCTGCCCGCTTTCGGCCAGACGGCGCGCGACCAGCAGGATCTTCTTCTGTTCGGCTTCGACCTTCGACATGCGGATCGGACCCTGCGCTTCCAGATCCTCGCGCAACATCTCGGCCGCGCGGCTGGACATATTGCGCAGGAACTTGTCGCGCAGATCCTCGACGGCACCCTTGAGCGCCACCATGAGCGTGTCGTTGTCGACTTCCTTGAGTATGAGCTGGATGCCGCGGTCCTCGACGTCGAGCAGGTTCTCGAACACGAACATTTCGTCGACGATCTTCTGCGCCAGGTCGGCATCGCGTTCGCGCAGGCTGGCCACGACGGTTTCCTCGTCGGAGGAATTCATCATGTTCAGGATCTCGGCCGCGGTGCGCACGCCGCCCATCTTGCTGCGCTTGGCGCCCTGGCCGGCCAGCACGGCATTCAGCGTTTCCGTCAGTTCGGACAGCGCCGCGGGCTGGACGCCGCCGAAGGTGGCGATACGCAGCATCACGTCGTTGCGCAGGCGTTCGGTCAGGCGCGTCAGCACGGCCGCGGCGCGGTCGCGCTCCAAATGCACCAGGATGGTCGCGATGATCTGCGGGTGCTCGTCGCCGATCAGTTCGGAGACGATGTGCGGATCCAGCCAGTTCAGCGCGTCGATGCCGCTGCCGCTGTCGCCGGCTTCCAGGATATCCTCGATCAGGCCGGCGGCGCGGTCGCTGCCCAGTGCCTTCGTCAGTACGCTGCGGATGTAGTCGTCCGATCCCAGCGTGACGGCGATGAACTGATCCGATTCCTGGCGGAATTCTTCCAGCACCTCGGCAACGTCTTCGCGCGTGACCTGCTTGAGCTGTGCCATGGCGGCGCCGACCTGCTGCACTTCGCGCGCGCTCAGGTAGCGGAATACCTCGGCCGCCGCGTCCTCGCCCAGTGACATCAGCAGCACCGCCGCCCGGGTCATGCCATCGATGGGTTTATCACTTGGCATCTTTGCTTATCCAGGTACGAAGCACCATGGCCACCGCGCGCGGGTCCTTGGTCGCCATATCGCGGGCGCGTTTCATGTTTTCCTCGAAACGATCCATTTCCTTGGCGCGGGCCGCGTCCTGGGCCTCGCGCACCGCTTCCTGCCGCTCGATCTCGGCCACTTCCGGATCGATCGGCGGGTTCATATAGCGTTCGTAGATCGGGCGGACCAGCGAACGCCATACCCACATCGCCAGTATCGCAAGGACGATCCAGCCGAGCGCGGTCTTGGCCAGCGAGATATTGGACGGATCCTTCCACCACGGGTCCGCGGGCTCGGTGTCGTTGAACTGGCTGTTGACCACGTTCAAGGAGTCGCCGCGCGCCTCGGAATAACCCATTGCTTCCTTGACCAGCGTGGTCAGCTTGTTCAGCTGCTCCGGCGGCAGGGCCTTGGGCTCGCCGTCCTTGTCGGGCATGTAGTTGATCACCACCGCGACGGACAGGCGCTTGACCGCGCCCACCGGCTGCTTGATATGGCTGATGGTGCGATCGACTTCGTAATTGGTGGTGTTCTCGCGGCGGGTGGTGGACGGCCCTTGCTGAACGGCCGCGCCCGTCTGCTGCTGACCGGGCTGTCCTTGCGCCTGTCCCGCCTGCCCGGCGCCCGGCTGGCCGGGACGCTGCTGCTGTTGCTGGGGATTGACGATGGGAGCCTGGGCGGCGGCCGGCGGTTCATTGCTCAAGGCACCGGGCACGCCCTGGGCCGGATTCACGCCGGTCTGCGACGAATCGTTGGTCTGCTGGCTGCGTACGGCGCCCTGGCCGGGTTCCTGGTTGGGCCGATATACCTCGGAGGTCTCCTCGCGGCGCGAGAAGTCCATGTCGACACTGGCTTGGGCATGAACGTTGCCCGGGCCGACCAGCGGATTCAGTATCGCCAGGATGCGCTCGACCGTGCGCTGTTCGGTATCGCGCACGAAACGCGACTGGTCGGCATCCATGCCGCGGCCTTCGCCCGTGGGCGAGGACAGCAGGCGGCCGGTCTGATCGACGATGGATACGTTGGTGACCGTCAGGTCAGGCACGCTGGAGGCGACCAGCCACGAAATGGCGGACACCTGCGAGTCGCCGATGTTGCGGCCGGGGTACAGCGTCAGCACGACCGACGCGGTGGGCGGGCGGCGGTCGCGCACGAACAGGGTCTGACGCGGCAGCGCCAGGTGTACCCGGGCGTGCTGCACCGCATTCATGGATTCGATCGAACGCGCCAGCTCGCCTTCCAGGCCGCGCTGGTAATTGATCTGTTCGGTGAACTGGCTGGAGCCGAAGCGGGTATTGTCCAGCAGCTCGAAGCCGACGGAACCGCCACGCGGCAGTCCCTGGCCGGCCAGTTGCAGGCGGGCGTCGTAGACCTTTTCGGCCGGTACCAGGATCGCCGTACCGGTTTCATTGAAACGGTAGGGGACGTTCATCTGGTTCAGGGATGCAACGATCGCGCCACCGTCCCGGTCGTCCAGATTCGAGAACAGTACCTTATAGTTGGGGTCGCGCCCCCACATCACCGCGGCGACGATCAGCGCGATGACCGCGGCCGCCGCGCCCAGCAATAGTGGTTTCGGAACGGTCCGCAGCTTCTCCAGCACGGGAAACCGGGACATCAAGGACGAGGTCAGGGTGGCCTGCTGGTTCATCGGCTGGCCCCGCTCGCCAGACGGCGCGAGTTCCGGGGATGTATGTTGGGGTTAGGCAAGTTACACATGCAACGTGCTTCGGGTATCGGAGCGTGGATTATGGACGGGCTGCCGGATATCCCAAGGGCAGAAAAACCTGGGTTTTTGGCGTCATTTGCCTTTTATGTCTTTCCCGGTACAGCCCATACCCTCCAAGCAAACGAAATATCGGGTTTTTTGACTTCATTTGTGCCATATGAGTAAGGGCGCATGGCGGTAGTCTCTCGCCAGCGACAACAAAGGAAAGATTTGCCATGGCAATAGCCGGACTGGCTGGTATAGAGAACATGCTGGAGCAGATGCGCCAGGTCGTGCGCGTCGCGCAAGGCGGCACACCCGGCAGCGTGGCAGATGCCACGCCCATCGGGGATGGTTTCGCGGCTGAGCTTCAGCGTTCGCTGAAGCGGGTTTCCGGCGCCCAGAATGCTTCCGTGGCGCAAGCCAAGGCATTCGAACTCGGTGCGCCCAACGTTTCCTTGAACGACGTCATAGTCGATATGCAAAAGGCCAACGTCGGTTTCCAAACGGCGGTGCAGGTGCGTAATCGCCTTGTTGCGGCTTACAAGGAAATATCGTCCCTGTCGGTGTGAGACTTGCCGGTTTTGTGCAAGAATCCTGCCCGTGCGGCACGCTTCGGACTAATTCCGTTATCGCCGTCGACGGTGTGCGATGCTTGACACTCTTACATTGCTTGTCGTAGCCGTTATCCAGTTCGAGATCATCGGCGTCGTCCTGCTGACAACGTGGTTCATTTCCCGGCGCGCACGCGGCGCCTTGGGAGGTGGCGGAGCCATGGCGCTGGTCGCGGCGATGTGCCTGTTGCCGATCTGGTATCTCTGGGATACCGGAATCGCCCAAATCGCCGGATTTCACTGGATACTGCTCGCGCTGATCGTGGTGGTGCCTTCGGGGCTGCTGCTGTTTCTGGCCCTGCATCTTGTGCGGTCGGAAGCCATTCTGCGCGCCGTGCGCATCACGCGCAGCGGCCAGAGCGTCCTGGGCCTGTCGCAGGTCGCCGATTCCGAAGCGCTGGAAGAAGACCTGCGCCAGGCCATGCAGGATACCGGCCAGCTCTATGTCCACTACCAGCCGATCTACAGCGCCGGCACACGCACGCTGGTGGGGTTCGAGGCGCTGTTGCGCTGGAACCACCCGCATCGCGGGCTGGTCGCCCCCATGCAGTTCATCCCGCTGGCGGAACAGACCGAACTGATCGTGCCGCTGGGCGCCTGGGTGCTGGAAACCGCCTGCGCCGAAGCGGCCACCTGGCCTGAACCCTGGTATCTCTCGGTGAATCTTTCGCCGGTGCAGTTGGAGAAAATCCAGCTGGTGCGCGACGTGCGCGCCGTCCTGGACCGCACCGGCCTGGCCGCCGAACGCCTGGAACTTGAAATAACGGAAGGCGTGCTGGTCGCGGCCGAAGGCGGCGAGATATCGCGGCTGGCGGAACTGCGCCGCGCCGGTGTGCGGATCGCCATCGACGATTTCGGCACCGGCTATTCCAGCCTGGGCTACCTGCGGCAGTTGCCGTTTGACACCATCAAGATCGACCGCTCCTTCGTGCGCAATCTGGAAAGCGATTCCAGTGCCCAGGCCATTGTGGGCACGATCGTCGAACTATCGCGCCGCCTGAATCGGGAAATCGTCGCCGAAGGGGTGGAAACCGAAGGCCAGTACGCCATCCTGAATGCCCTGCAATGCCATCGTGTGCAGGGTTGGCTGCTGGGCAAACCCATGCCGCCGGAAGAAATCGCGGTGCATTATTTCCCGTCGCCGGCTGAAGAAAGCGAAGTCCGGGAAGTGCCCTGGGTCGACCAGGCGGATACCCCGTAGATCAAGGTATCGCGCCGCGCGCACGCGGCGGAAAACCCATCCAACCGAAGTCCGGCTCAGCCGGCGCGGGCTTTCTCCAGGCGCCATACCACCTGCTGCAGCCAGGCTTCCTGGCGTCCGTTCAGGGCGGCGAATTCCGCGCCTATATGCGTCAGGGGATCCCCGGTCAAGAGATTGGGACGCGGCGCTGGCGCCGGTGTTGCCGTGGCGGCGGTGTCCGCCTGGGCAGATGCGTCTTCCGCGGCTTGCGGCAAGGGCTGGCCGGACAACGGGATCACCGTGCATACACGCAGATCCGTGGTGATGTTGCCGAAATCGCCGAAGTCCAGGTAGACGTCTTCCATGATCTTGCCGGCAATAGGCAGCACGGTCGCAGGCCGTTCGACACGCAGTCCGATGCCTTCCACGGAAATGTCGCGGATCGTAAACAGGATCGGCTTGACCGTGGGATCGGGTCGCCATTGCCCGGCACAGCGTACCGCGGTGCCGATTACGGATGCGCGGAACAGCTTGCGGCGCTGGATGCGCGATACGCGTTCCGGCAGCGGCGAAACGAAGGCGGCGCTGCCGTCGTCGAAGCGCACCAGTTCGGGGCGCGGAACGCGAAAATGGATTTGTACGCCGCCATAGCCGTGGCCGTGGAACTGCAACACCGTGCCGACGCGCAAGCCGCGGCTGTCATTGGTGGCGAAGTCCGAACCCGCGAAATCGCGCGGACGCCAGAAAAAGTGATTGGTCTGCTTGTCGATGCCCAGCACCAGGATCGCGGTCTCGCGATCGGCGGCATCGCGCACCAGTGTCTGGCAGTCCTGGTGCGTCAGTTCGAAAATGGCGGAGCGTATTTCCTCCGGCCGCGTCAGCAGAAAGTCCGAGTCGGGCTCTTTCAACGGCATGGCGATTTCCAGCGTAGATATGATTGATTAATTATTGCCCGGCAATACCGGCAGCGCAGTCGCGGGCCGCGCTTCGAGCCGGTAAAGCCATGCCAGCAGCTCCGCGACCGCCAGGTACAGCTGGGGGGGTATATGCGCATCCAGATCGACCTGCATCAACAGACCGACCAACTCCGGTGACTGGTGCACGTACATGCCGTTCTCGCGGGCGGTACGTATGATCGTGTCGGCCAGCGTTCCATAGCCCTTGGCGACGACGCGCGGCGCCGCTTCGCCATCCTGGTAGGACAGGGCGACCGCGGCGGGGCGTGCAGGCTCGTTGCCCCCGGTGGGGTTCGGCGGAGTCATGGCCATGGCGCGGGCTCCGGTTCGGGCGCATGCGCGCTGACGGTCAACTGGGTCAGTTCCAGGCCGGCGGTTTCCAGGCGCTTGCGCAGATCGCTGCTGCGGGCGGCAATTTCGTTGTCGCTTTCAGGGGCGACGATTTGCAATGCCAGGCGTTGGCCCGACAGCGAAATATTTGCTTCGACCGTACCCAGGCGCGGCATGGTCAGGACCAGGCGCGTTGCCCAGGTCCCCGGCGCATCGGCCGTGGCGGCGTAGGCGTTTTCATCGCGGGGTTCACGCCGGATTTCCCACCACATCTCGGTGCCGGGCCAGGCCGTGCCTTCCCATGCCAGCGTCTGGTTGGCCAGGACCTCCAGCTGCTGGCGGACCAGCAGCGTGGCATCGGGGTGAATACCGGGAGGCGCGGCGGGAGCGTGGCCGGGCGTCGACGCGGACCAGGTCGCCGCGGACCCACCGGCCGGCGAACCGTCGGCCTGCGCCATCGTCGGCGCGGCGTTCGTGGGCAGATTGAAGCGGGGGTTGTCCGCCAGGATGGATTGTTTGGGCACAGGCGTGTTGATGGCCTGCGCCTGGCTGGCATCCAGGGCAGCCTGCGGTTCGGCGCGCAGTTGCGCGATGCCGCGCTGCCCATAGGCGACATCGCTCAGGTGCGATTCGTAAAACAGGCCGCTGGTTTCCAGTGCCTGGCGCAGCGCCTGCGCCAGAGGGCCGGGCTGCGGTCCGTTCGTATTCAGCGTCGCGGCGCGCGCGCCGTCCGCGCCTTGCGCGCCGGTGTTCGCATTCGAGGCACCGGGCCGTGCGCCGGCGGCCGGACCGGCGGCATCGTCGGCAGCCGTTTCCGCGGCCGCGGCGGCCGCGCTCGCTCCACCGGCCGCGGCGTTGCGGGCGTTACCGGTGGCCGATGCATTGGTGTTCGCCTGCGCCTGCGCGTCCGCATCCGCGCCCTGGCCGGCGGCATCCTGGCCGGCACCGTCGTCGGCACCAGGGCCCTGGATGGTGCGCGGTTCACCTGGCGTCGCGCCGGCAGGGCCTGGCCGTCCGCCCGTGCCCTGGGATGCGTTGTCGTGGCCGTTGTCCTGGTCCGCCTCGCTGGACCAGAGCGGGGCCTTGCCCGCCAGGGCAGGCGCGGTTTCCGGATATTGGGCCAGCAGGGTCAGGATGACGCGCGCGGTCTGTCCCAGCGTAGTGGGGGCGGACCGCGTGGTATCGGTGCTGACGAACCGGCTACGCAGCGCCGCCGCCAGGTCAGCCTGTTCGGCCGCCTCGCGCAGCGCCGCGCGTTCGCGGCCCGTCAGATTGCCCAGCTGGTCGGCATCGCGGCCCTGCGGATCGGGGCGCAAGCCATCCGCGCCGCCAGGCGGAATGACAGCACCCGGTGTCGCGGCGTTGGTGTTTCCGTGTTGAGCTAGCTGCGTTCCCAGCACGGCGTCCAGCCGCTGCACCAGCAGCGAGCTGAGCGCGGTAGGACCGACGCTCATGCCACGGGCGCCTTGAATCCGTAGGCGTTAAGCGCGGTCTGCTGGCGCTTCATGCGTCCCAGCAATTCGCTCATGCGCGCCAGCTCGGGGATGGCCAGGTCACGCGTGTTGGCGTCGTTTTCCAGGATCTGCACCAGCATGTCATGCTTCTGGCGCCGTTCCACATCGTCCAGTGGTTCGGTCACGCCGATGGTTCGCAGGCGTTCGACGATCTCGCAATACGTTTGTCCGAATTGCAGAACGCTGCTCCAGTCCTGAACGCGGGCGGAGTTCAACATCGCCGCCGTGACGGCGACGATCTCGCGATAAAGCTCGAGAATTATTTGCGAGGACTGGGACGACATAAATAGCCTTGTGGCGGCGACGGTAAGTGTTGATAGGTCCCGGGCAATCAGGTCCTGGCGGCTTGGCCGGGGCGATCCACCGATGTCTGCCAGGCATCCTGAAGCTGCGCGAGCAGCGCATCGGCGGTTTCCAGCAGCGCGCCGTCCACCTTCAGGTTGGCATTCATCAGCGTGCGCAGCACGTAGTCGTACAGGTTGTCCAGATTGGCGGCTACCTCGCCGCCGGCTTCCAGGTCGAGTGCCTGCTTCAGCCCTTCGTCCACCAGGCGTATAGCCTTGTTGATGGCGAGCACGCGCGCCGGCCCATTGCCTTGCTCGATATGGATGCGAGCCTGGCCGATGGCGGCCCGTGACGCGGTGTAGAGCAAGGTGATGAGCTTTTCCGCACTGGCGCTCATGACTTGCGTTTCGAGGCCGACGTCGGCGTAGGAACGCACCGAGTAGGCGTTATCGGGGCGGCGCGATGCGTAAGCCATTACTTGTTCTGGTTGGAAAGGGCGGCGAACTGCTGCGTCAGGTACGAACTGGTGCTGTTCATCTGCGCGACGAAGGCATCAAGCTGCACGAACTGCGCTCGGGTATTGGCGATGTCGGCATCGATGCGATCGTTCACATCGTCGTACTGGTCAGCCAGCGACTTCTGGGTCGCCGTCAGGCCGGCGGTTTTGGTGTCGAGCAGGCCGCCCGTGCCCAGGATGCCGCCAATGGCGGTGCCCATGCTGGTGCCCAGCGCGGTCAGGATGTCCGTGACGTCCTTGGGATTGCTCGACAACGAGTCGTTCAGCGAATGCAGGTGGGTGCTGTCGATCGTGTTCAGGTTCAGGTCCAGCGTACCATCGGTCGGGTCGGTGGTAATGCCCAGGTCCGCGAGC
>DATJHN010000061.1:0-13056 GCA_035493915.1 Bordetella sp. | reverse complement strand
CCACCCATGAAGCTGCGTCCGAAATCGCCCGTCACGATCCCCTGCATATACGACAGGTATTGCACCGGGAACGGCCGGTTCAGCCCCAGCGCCTGGCGGATGTTCTGCAAGTCCTGTTCGCTGACGCTGCCGGCCCCCTGGCTGAGCATGATGGCGGGATCGCCGGTCAGGCGTACGGCATAGGAAACGAGCAGCGTCACCGCCACGATCACAAAGACGGCCTGCAGAACGCGTTTGAGAAGAAAACCGATCATCTCATCAGTCGACGCTGGCTTCGACGAAACGGAAACGTATATCGCCCGGCACGCTCAGGTTCTTCACGCGCTTGTTGACGCCCACGACGGTGTCCAGGGCATACAGCGGCATCTCCAGCGCATTGTCGGCCACATAGGCGGCGATACCGCGCAGCGTCTTCTGGCGCTCGTCGACCTTGTAGGTATTGCGCTGCGCATCCAGCATGGCGTCCAGCTTGGCGTCCTTGTCGTACGGATTCCACTTCTGTCCGGTGTGGTACATCAGGTAGGCCGTGTTGTCGTAGTCATAAGTCCAGCCGCCCCAGTACATCTGCCACAGTTCGCCGGTCTTGCCCTGCGGAATGATGTCGTTGATCAGCACCGGCGTTTCATAGGGCTTGATGGTCGTCTTGATGCCGACGCCCTGCAGATAGCCGGCGATGGCCTGCGCCACTTCGCGGAACTGCGAATCGCTGCCGCGGATATCCAGCTGGATCGCGGCGCCCGGCTTGACGCCGGCCTTGGCCAGCAGCTTTTTGGCTTCCGCGGGGTTGAACGGCAGCGGCTTGAGCGCCGGATCGTAGCCGAAGGACAGATCGCCCTGGAAGCTCGCGATCGGCTTGGCATACCCCAGCAGCAGCTGCTTGATGATGGCGTCGCGGTCCACGGCCATGATCAGGGCGCGGCGTACGTCGCGGTCCTTGGTAATGCCGCGCGAGGTGTCATAGCGCGCCACCACCGTGCCTGGGCCGCTGGTGCTGACGACGCCGGCGATGCTCGATTTCTTGATGGTATCCACCAGGCCCAGCGGAATCGCGGTAGCGATATCCACGCGGCCAGCCTGCAGTTCGGCGACCTGCGTGGCGGGTTCGGCGATAAAGCGGAACACCACCTGGTCCAGCTTGGGCTTGCCGCCCCAGTAGTCGTCATTGCGCGCCAGGGTCAGGCTGATCTTGGGCTTGTACTCGACGAACTTGAACGGCCCCGTGCCGACGGGATGCTCGTTGAAATAGGCGTCGCCCTTTTCCTGGATGTATTTGGGCGGCACGATCATGCCGCCGTAGCCGGCCAGCTTGGTCAGGATGACGGGATCGGGCCGCTTCATCACGAAGTCGACGGTGTGCTCATCCACCACCACGACCTTGTCGATCGAGTTGTAGTTCGACTGCTGCGGCCCCTTGGCGCCTTCCGGTCCCAGCAGGCGGTCGAAAGTGAACTTGACCGCATCCGCATTGAACGGCTCGCCGTCATGGAACTTGACGTTGTCGCGCAGCTTGAAACGGATGCGCGTGTCGTTGTCCAGGAATTCCCAGCTCGTGGCCAGGCCCGGCTGCAGTTTCATGTCCGCGCCCCGCATGGTCAGGCCGTCGAACAGGTTGCTGCCCACCGACCCCCACCACGTCACGAAGGTGTCGATCGGGTCCCAACTGCCTGCATCCTGCGTGATGGCCACGTTCAGCGTGCCGGCGGCATGCGCCGGGGCGGAGGCCAGCGCGCCGCTGATGGCCAGCGCCGCGGCCAGCGCACGAGCGGTTTTGGTGAAGGTAAACATGAGCGCCTCCAGGGACGTTTGCGTCTTCGATGACGAGGAAGATAAAAACTTGCGATTCATTGCCGTCAGGCCGCCTCGGCCACGAGATGCCCCGGCGCGACCTCCACCAGGGGCACGATGCGGGGCCCATCGCCCACGCGACGCAACGGACTGGGAATTTCGCCGGCGATCAGCGTGGTGTCGATATGCCGCCCCGGTTCGGCCACCGGCACAGCCGCCAGCAGCTTGCGCGTGTACGGATGCCGCGGCGTTTCAAAAATAGCGCGACGGCTGCCCATTTCGACGATCTGGCCCAGGTACATGACGGCAACGCGGTGGCTGACTTTCTCCACCACCGCCATGTCATGGGTAATGAACAGATAGGAAAGGCGGCGATCCTTCTGCAGGTCCATCAGCAGGTTCAGGATCTGCGCCTGTATGGATACGTCCAGCGCCGACACCGACTCGTCGGCGATGATCAGGCTGGGATCGCTGGCCAGCGCCCGCGCGATGCACACCCGCTGGCGCTGGCCGCCGGAAAACTCGTGCGGATAGCGGCGCGCATGCTCCGGCAGCAGTCCGACCTGCTCCAGCAATTGCGCCACCCGTGCCGCGATGGCCTTGTCGCCCCGCAGCAGACCATGCGTTACGATGGGCTCGGCGATGCTGAAACCCACCGTCTTGCGCGGATCCAGCGACGCATACGGATCCTGGAAGATGTACTGGATCTGCTGCCGCAGACGCCGGCGGCCCGCGGCGTCCATCGTGAAAATATCCTGCCCCTTGTACAGCACCTGGCCGGCGGTCGGCTCGATCAGCTGTTGCAGCGTCTTGCCGATGGTGGACTTTCCGCTGCCCGATTCACCTACCAGGGCCAGCGTCTCGCCGGGGTAAATATCGAAGTTCACGCTTTCCACCGCGTGCACCCTGTGCGTGACGCGCCCCAGAAAGCTCCGCCCCATGTCAAAGCGCGTGGTCAGGCCGCGTGCGCTCAGCAGGGGTTGGGTGTAGTCGGCGGTATCTTGCTCATGGGTGGAACCGACCTCACGCAGCGCGCCGCCGTCCAGCACGACATGCGGCGTGCGCAGCGGCAGTTCGTGCCCGGTCATGCTGCCCAGCCGCGGCACCGCTGCCAGCAGCGCGCGTGTGTACGGATGCTCCGGCGCGCGGAAAACGCGTTCCACCGGCCCCTGTTCCACCTTGCGGCCGCGCAGCATCACGACAACGTCATCCGCCATTTCGGCGACCACGCCCATGTCGTGCGTAATGAAAATGACCGCGGTGCCCAGATCGCGCTGCAGTTCGCGGATAGTATTCAGTATCTGCGCCTGGATGGTCACGTCCAGCGCCGTGGTGGGCTCGTCGGCGATCAGCAGGCGCGGCCGGCACGACAGCGCCATCGCGATCATCACGCGCTGGCGCATGCCGCCGGAAAGCTGGTGGGGATACCGGTCCAGCATCTGCGCCGCGTCGGGCAGGCGGACCTTTTCCAGCAAGGCGCGCGCCGATTCGCGGGCGGCGGAACGCGACAGGCGCTGGTGCAGGATGATGGCTTCAGTGACCTGATCGCCGACCGTGAACACCGGGTTCAGCGACGTCATCGGCTCCTGGAAAATCATCGCGACATCGTTGCCGCGGATGGCGCGCATGTCCTCTTCGGGCACTCGCGTCAGGTCGACTTCCCTGCCTTCCTTATCGCGCAACAGCATGCTGCCGCCAACAATGCGGCCGCCCGTGTAATCGGTCAGCCGCATGATGGCCATGGATGTCACCGACTTGCCGGACCCGGACTCGCCCACGATGGCCAGCGTGCGGCCGGGGTAGACATCGAAATCCAGGTTGTCGACAGCGCGGAACACGCCATCCTCGGTCGAAAATTCCACCGACACTCCGCGCAGGGAAAGCAGTGGGGAAACCGTATCTGGGGGCGTATGCAAGGACGGAGGCGAAGCGAGGGAAAAACAGGATGTTAACGATTTATCGTTAAATCTTGAACAACAGGTTACGCTGTCCGCCCCCGTATAAACCCTGGTTGCGCACCGCACAAAATTTGGCATCCCACGGAAATACCTCGGGTCGACAAGGTAGCCGCCAGCATCAACCCCACGAATTCCGCAAGGTCTCGAGGTACGGACTGCCGCCGGTATCTGCCTGGCAGCCACGGCGAATAGTCGTCCGAGGCCACCTGCACCGCCTGCCCGCTTAGGGACTCAGCTCCCGGAAGGCCAGCGTCTGGCCATCCGCGTCCATTTCTTCCATGCGCACCTTGAATCCCCACAATCGGGCCAGGTGCTTCATCACCTGGTCGGCGTCTTCCGCGACCAGCGGCCGGCCGCGCGTCTGCTGGTGACGCAGCACCAGCGAACGATCCGAATCGCGGTTGAACTGCACCACCTGTACGTCTGGAACCAGGTTGTCCCGGTTGTGCTGTTCGGCCAGCAGCTTGCGCACGCGCCGGTAGCCGTCGTCGTCGTGGATCGCCACGACTTCCAGCTGCGGATTTTCCTCGTGATCGGCGATCGCGAAAAAACGGAAATCGCGGATCAGCTTGGGCGACAGATACTGGGAAATGAAGGACTCGTCCTTGAAGTTGCGCATGGCGAAGTCCAGCGTCTTCAGCCAATCGCCGCCCGCGATGTCGGGAAACCAGCGGCGGTCCTCTTCCGTGGGATGTTCGCAGATGCGGCGGATGTCCGTCATCATCGCGAAGCCCAGCGCATAGGGATTGATGCCGCCATAGCCACGCTGATCGAAACCTCGCTGGCACACCACATTGGTATGGCTCTGCAGGAACTCGATCATGAAACCGTCATCGACCAGCCCTTTCTCATGCAGGCGGTTCAGCAAGGTGTAGTGCCAGAACGTCGCCCAGCCCTCATTCATGACCTTGGTCTGCATCTGCGGGTAGTAGTACTGGGCCACTTTGCGCACGATGCGCACCAGTTCGCGTTGCCAGGTCTGCAGCTTGGGCGAATACTTCTCGATGAAGTACAGGATGTTTTCCTCGGGGTCGGCCGGAAACACCGGGCGCTTTTCCGTGCCCGCCTGCTCTGCCTTGGGCACCGTGCGCCACAGGTCATTGAACTGCACGCGCTGGTATTCCTCGCGGTCGGCGACGCGCTGCAACTCTTCCTTGTATGACACCGGGTTCGGCCGCTTGTAGCGGTCGACGCCATGGGTCGACAGGGCATGGCAGGAATCGAGAAGTTCCTCCACGGCCTCGATGCCATAGCGGTCTTCGCAGGCCATGACGTAATTGCGAGCGAACACCAGATAGTCCAGCACGCCATCCGCATCCGTCCACTGGCGGAACAGATAATTGCCCTTGAAGAAGGAGTTGTGTCCGTAGCAGGCATGCGCGATCACCAGCGCCTGCATCGCCATGGAGTTTTCCTCCATCAGGTAGGAAATGCAGGGGTTGGAGTTGATGACGATTTCGTAGGCCAGCCCCTGGACGCCGCGCCGGTATGCCTGCTCATTGCGGATGAACTCCTTGCCATACGACCAGTGCGGATAGCCCACCGGCAGACCGGCCGACGCGTAGGCGTCCAGCATCTGCTCGGAAGTGATGATCTCGATCTGGTTAGGATAGGTATCGAGCTTGAATTCCGCCGCGATTTCGGCAATGGCCTCGTCGTAGCGGCGAATCAGGTCGAACGTCCATTCCGACCCGGTCGAGATGGGAGACGCCAGGCGTTCGATACGCGGCCCCTCCAGACTGCTCATAACCGTATTCACTGTACTACCCTCCTGTTGCCGCGCGACGCTTCCCCGCGAAGCGTCCCCATCGGACGGATGGTCTCGATCTGAACTATTGCCCTCCTGTCGCTGCGCGACGCCTCCTCGAGGGAGGGCCGCGCGCCCTTCAGGCGGGCGGGTCGGCTTGATCATGCAACCGCCTCCTTCCGAAACAGCTCGTGGAAGACGGAGAAGATCTCGCCGCGTTCGGAGATGCGGCGCATGACGAAGTGTTCGGCGGGCTCGCGTTCGTATTCCGCCCACAGGCTGCTCTTGCGTACGTCGTGCGTATCGTGGATTTCGATATACGCGAAATAGCGCGCGGCGGGCAGCAGGTGTTCGGAAAGGTAGCGGGCGCTGCGCGCGGCGTCGGCGCCGAAGGAGTCGCCGTCGCTGGCCTGCGCGGCGTAGATGTTCCAGGTGGATGGGGAATAGCGCTTTTCGATGATCTCGCGCATCAGTTCCAGGGCCGACAGAACCACCGTGCCCCCACTTTTGGGATCATGGAAGAAAGTGTCCTCATCCACTTCCTCGGCATTGTCCGTGTGCCGGATGAACACCAGGTCCACATGCTCGTACTTGCGCATCAGGAACAGATACAGCAGCGTGAAAAAGCGCTTGGCCAGGTCCTTTTTGTTTTCATCCATGGAGCCGGAGACGTCCATCAGGCAGAACATCACGGCGCGCGCCATCGGGACGGCCACCGACACGCGATGCCGGTAGCGCAGATCGATTTCGTCCAGGAAAGGCACGCGTGCGACCCGTTGGCGGGCCGATTCGACTTCCGCCCGTGCTGCTTCCAGCGCCGCCAGCGGCGCACCCTGGCGCTCGAGTTCTTCCAGCTTGTCCTCGGCCTCGGTCAATTCCTGGCGTACGCCGATGCTTAGCGCGATGCGCCGCGACAGCGACGCCTTCAAGGTCCGGCCGATGGCCAGCGAGCTGGGCGATCCCGTCGTGGTGTAGCCGGCCCGGTGCCACTTTTTCTGGTGGACATCGCCCAGCTGATTGCGCGCCAGATGCGGCAATTCCAGGTCTTCGAAAAAGAAGTTCAGGAATTCGGCGCGCGACAGCGTAAAAGTGAATTGGTCGACCGAGTCACCTTCCCCCGGGTCACCCCGGCCACTGCCTTCGCCGCCCCCTTCGGGACGGTCGATGGTGTCGCCCTTGGCGAACTCCCGGTTTCCCGGATGCACGATTTCCCGATTCCCGCCCATGCCGTGGCGCAAACGGGGCTCGGAGATATCCCGGGTGGGGAGGTTGATTTCCCCGCCCTGGTCCATCTCTTCGATCGAGCGCTCGCGTATAAGGTCCCGAACCGCCTTGCGAACTTGATTCTTGTAGCGCCGCAGGAACCGCTCGCGGTTGACTGCGCTTTTATTGCGTCCGTTGAGACGACGATCGATAAGTGAATTCATACCACCTCGCTCAGGAGGACTTTCTCACCCGCAAGTACCACTCGCAAAGCAGGCGGACCTGCTTCTCGGTGTAGCCTTTTTCGACCATGCGCTCCACAAAGCTCTGGTGCTTGCTCTTGTCCTCCGCCGATGCCTTGGCGTTGAAGGAAATGACCGGCAGCAGGTCCTCGGTGTTGGAGAACATCTTTTTCTCGATGACCTCGCGCAGCTTCTCGTAGCTCGTCCACGTGGGATTGCGCCCGTTGTTGTTGGCGCGCGCCCGCAGCACGAAGTTGACGATCTCGTTGCGGAAGTCTTTCGGGTTGGCGATGCCCGCCGGTTTCTCAATCTTCTCCAGCTCGTCGTTCAGCGCCGACCGGTCGAAGCTTTCGCCCGTTTCCGGATCGCGGAATTCCTCGTCCTGGATCCAGCAGTCGGCAAAGGTGACGTAGCGGTCGAAGATGTTCTGCCCGTATTCGGAATAGGACTCCAGGTAGGCGGTCTGGATTTCCTTGCCGATGAATTCGGCATACCGCGGCGCCAGGAAGCCCTTGATGAATTCCAGATAGCGCCGGCGCGTGTCTTCCGGGAAGTCTTCGCGGGCGATGCGCTGTTCCAGGACGTACATCAGGTGAACCGGGTTGGCGGCCACTTCGGTCTGGTCGTAGTTGAAGACGCTGGACAGGATCTTGTACGCAAAACGCGTGGACACCCCCGTCATCCCTTCGTCTGTTCCTGCGTAATCCTTATATTCCTGCAGCGCCTTTGCCTTGGGATCGACGTCCTTCAGGCTTTCGCCGTCATAGACCCGCAGCTTGGAATAGATGCTGGAGTTCTCGGGTTCCTTCAAGCGCGTCAACACCGAGAACTGCGCCATCATGTCCAGCGTGCCAGGCGCGCAGGGGGCCTCCGACAGCGAACTGTTGAACAGCAGCTTGCTGTAGATCTGTATTTCTTCCGACACCTGCAGGCAGTACGGAACCTTGACGATGTAAATACGGTCCAGGAAGGCTTCGTTATGACGGTTGTTGCGGAAGGTCTGCCATTCGGATTCGTTCGAGTGCGCCAGGATGGCGCCGTTGAACGGGATGGCGGAAAAGCCCTCGGTACCCTTGAAGTTGCCCTCCTGCGTGGCGGTCAGCAGGGGATGCAGCATCTTGATCGGCGCCTTGAACATTTCGACGAATTCCAGCAGCCCCTGGTTGGCCAGGCACAGACCGCCGGAATAGCTGTAGGCATCCGGGTCGTCCTGTGAAAAGCGATCCAGTTTGCGGATGTCGACCTTGCCGACCAGCGAGGAAATATCCTGGTTGTTTTCGTCGCCCGGTTCGGTTTTGGCGATCGCCACCTGCCGCAACACGGAAGGGTTCAGGCGCACGACCCGGAATTGCGAAATATCGCCGTCAAATTCCTTCAGCCGCTTTACCGCCCACGGCGACATGATGCCGGTCAGGTAGCGCCGGGGTATCCCATAATCCCGCTCCAGCTCCTCGCCGAAACGGGCTGGATTGAAAAGCCCGAGCGGGGTCTCATTTACCGGCGAGCCCTTCAGGCAGTAGATCGGGTAGGTTTCCATGAGCGTTTTCAGGCGCTCGGCGATGGACGATTTTCCACCCCCCACGGGCCCCAGCAGATAGAGAATCTGCTTGCGTTCTTCCAGGCCCTGCGCGGCATGCTTGAAAAACGAGACGATCTGGCCGATCACGTCTTCCATGCCGAAGAATTCCTTGAAGGCTGGATAACGCCGGATCACCCTGTTGGAAAACAGCCTGGACAGCCGCTGATCGTTGCGGGTGTCGACGAGTTCCGGTTCCCCAATCGCAGCAAGCATACGTTCCGCGGGACTGGCGTATGCCATCGGATCACGCTTGCACAGGTTCAGATATTCCTCGAGCGTGAGCTCGGTTTCCTGATCCCTGGCGTACTGCGACTTGAAGCCTTCGACGATGTTCAGCATCGTGATACCTCCAACAACATCAGAAAAGGGCTAGCCGTGCTCCGTCATCCCATTGTGTGCCCTATTTGGCTCCGTGTCGCCAGTGGTCTTCACCATATACAGATTCACGGTGATGCTATGTTGCTTTCCCCACACACAGCTATCGCAACGGTATTACGGCCATACGATTTAGTCTGTTCGCGAGCGGTACAAGTTCCACTCGCGCAAACGACTGAAATGATTTTTGGAACGAGCCTTCGCAACCTCCCGAATGATCGAATAACCATGGCGATGTAGTGGAACGATGCCGGCATTCAGGCAACGTTCGAACGAACGCCGCCATCGGATACCTGCATCATGCGTTCGACGTATCTCGCGATCGTATCGATCTCCAAATTAACTTTGTCGCCTACGTTTACGTTACGCAACGTGGTCATGTTTTGGGTATGAGGAATAACGTTAATGGTGATCTCACTACCCTCAACCCCATCTTTTACGCGGTTGACTGTAAGGCTGATGCCATTAACCGTAACAGAGCCTTTATAGGCCAGATATTTCGCCATTTCGTTCGGCGCGCGGATGATAAGCTCTCGCGATTCTCCCACCGGCGCATAGCCGACGACGGTTCCCAGGCCGTCCACGTGGCCCGATACCAAATGGCCACCCAACGCATCGCCCAGCCGAAGAGATTTTTCCAGATTGACCTCGCCTTCGCGGTCCAGGCCTACGGTACGAAGCAGGCTTTCGCGCGAAATGTCGATTTCAAAGCTGTCGCCTCGCATTGCCACGACGGTCATGCACGCGCCCTGAACGGCGATCGAATCACCCAACTGAACATCGGACAAGCCGAGATTTCCGGCATCGATACGCACCCGTATACCAGCGCTGCCGTCATGGGATTCGTATGGTTGGACTTGCGCGATTCGGCCCACTGCCGCGACGATGCCGGTAAACATAAAAAAACTCCTGGAGAGATCTGACCACATACGTTTCGGCGCCGTTGTCGATGCATGCGCATGCGGCGGGCCTGAGCCGGCTGGCTCGATATCGATAGGATACGCGCCCCTGCGAAAGGGGCGGGCGGTTAGCGGGATAGCGCCGGGTAATAAACTCAGCGAGGCGTGGCAGCAGTCTGCAGCGCCTGCCAACGATCGGCGAAACGCCCGCGCAAGCGGACATCGCCCCCCAACTGATGAACATCGATGAAATCGAAGCGCCTGGCGCCATCCAGGTGCGAAAGCATGGGCAGCTTGACCATGCCGGGCGCATCGCCGAGCAAGGTCGGAGCGATGTACGCCAGGATCTCATCCACACAGTCGGCCGACAGCAGCGCACCCGACAGCCCGGCGCCGGCTTCGACATGCACTTCATTGACGTGGTTGCGCGCCATCCAGCGCATCATGGCCGGCAGATCCACCCGACCCGGCTCCGGGCCTGGCAGCACGATCACGCGTGCATTGCGGCGCGCCAACCGCTCGGCCTTCACGGGGTCATCGTGCGCGGTAAAGATCCAGACCTCCTCGCCGTCGAACAATCGGGCGCTTTCGGATATCTGCAAACGCCCGTCGACCACCGCTTTGCGCGGCTGGCGCGGGACCGCTATTTCCCGCACGGTCAAACGCGGATCATCCTTGAGCACCGTGCCCATCCCGGTCAGCACCACATCGGCACGCGCACGCCACGCATGCCCATCCGCGCGTGCTTCGGGTCCCGTAATCCATTGCGACATTCCGTTATGCAGGGCGCTGCGGCCGTCCAGCGATGCGGCCATTTTTATCCATGCCCACGGGGTTCCCCTGCTCATCCGTGCGGCGAAACCAGCGTTCAAAGCCAGGGCTTCCTGCAGGCAGACGCCCGTGGTAACGGGAATGCCTTCGGCGCGCAGCCGGGCCAACCCGGCGCCATTGACCTGTGGATTTGGATCGCCCATGGCCACCACGACGCGGCCCGGGGCCGCCGCCACCAACGCATCCACGCAGGGCGGCGTACGCCCGAAATGGCTGCACGGCTCCAGCGTTACGTAAAAGGTGGCACCCGCGACCGACTCGCCGCGCGCGGCGGCATCGCGCAACGCGCGAATTTCGGCGTGGGGACCGCCTGGAGGCTGTGTGGCGCCTTCGCCCAGGATACGGCCGTCCCGGACAATGACGCAGCCTACCCGGGGATTGGGCGCGGTGATGTAAAGCACCTGGCGCGCCAGGCCCAGGGCATGGCGCATCCAGTGAAGGTCCTGGTCCTGGTTCATCGCCCCATCCCGCAAGGATTCCGGTCCTGGCCCATTGCCACCCGGTGCAAGTCCAGATCCTGGTCCATTACGGCATCACGGCTCTTTGCGCAGTTTGGCGGAGAGCAACGGGCCCTGCATTTCGCGGATGGCCTCGATGAATTCGCCGATGTCCTCGAAACTGCGGTAGACGGAGGCGAAGCGGACATAGGCCACTTTGTCGAGCTTGCGCAGCTCCGTCATCACCAATTCGCCCACATAGGCGGATGGCACTTCCCGCTTGCCGCTGGTCAACAGGCTTTCTTCGATGCGGGCAACCGCCGCATCGACGTCTTCGGTGCTGACAGGCCGTTTGCGTAACGCCAGGGACAAGCTGGCGCGCAGCTTGGCCTGGTCGTATTCGCTGCGGCTGCCGTTGCGCTTGACGATCGAGGGCATGACCAGCTCCACCCGTTCGTACGTGGTGAAGCGTTTGTCGCAATGCTGGCAACGGCGGCGCCGGCGGATGGTTTCGCCCTCTTCCAATACCCGGCTGTCGATCACCTGGGTATCGGCATGGCCGCAGAACGGACAGCGCACCTTGGTTCCCGGGTTCTCAGCCGTAGACGGGCAGGCGGGCCGTCAGGGCGTCGACCCGCTGGCGCACCGACGCGATGTTGGCTTCGTTGCGAGGGTCGTCCAGCACGTCGGCGATCAGGTTGGCGGTCAGCTCGGTTTCCGCTTCCTTGAAGCCGCGGGTGGTGATGGCCGGCGTGCCCAGGCGGATGCCGCTGGTCACGAAGGGCTTTTCCGGGTCGTTGGGGATGGCGTTCTTGTTGACCGTGATGTGCGCCTGGCCCAGCACCGCCTCGGCTTCCTTGCCGGTGATTCCCTTGGCGCGCAGGTCCACCAGCATGACGTGGCTTTCGGTGCGGCCGGAGACGATACGCAGGCCGCGCTTGACCAGTGTTTCGGCCAGGACCTTGGCGTTCTTGGCAACCTGGTGCGCGTAATCGCGGAATTCGGGCTGCAGGGCTTCCTTGAAGGAAATCGCCTTGGCGGCGATGACATGCATCAGCGGACCGCCCTGGATGCCCGGGAAGATCGCCGAGTTGATGATCTTTTCGTATTCGGCCTTCATCATGATGACGCCGCCGCGGGGGCCACGCAGCGACTTGTGCGTGGTCGAGGTGACGAAATCGGCATGCGGTACCGGGTTGGGATAGGCCCCGCCAGCCACCAGGCCGGCGTAGTGGGCGATGTCGACCATGAACAGCGCGCCGTTGTCGCGCGCGATGCGGGCCATGCGCTCGAAATCGATGTGCAGGGCATAGGCGGAGGCGCCCGCCACGATCAGCTTGGGCTTGTGCTCCTGAGCCAGGGATTCGACCTTGCCGTAGTCCAGCACTTCGTTGGCATCCAGTCCGTACGGAAGGAAGTTGTACAGCTTGCCGGACGCATTGACGGACGCGCCGTGCGTCAGGTGGCCGCCTTCGGCCAAGCTCATGCCCAGCACGGTATCGCCCGGCTTCAGCACGGCCATGTAGACGCCCTGGTTGGCTTGGGAGCCCGAATTCGGCTGGACGTTGGCGGCTTCGGCACCGAACAGTTCCTTCAGGCGGTCGATGGCCAGTTGTTCGACGATGTCCACGAATTCGCAACCGCCGTAGTAGCGCTTGCCCGGATACCATTCCGCATACTTGTTCGTAAGCTGCGTGCCCTGGGCCTGCATGACGGCCGGGCTGGCGTAGTTTTCGGACGCGATCAGCTCGATGTGCTGTTCCTGGCGGTGGTTTTCCTTCTGGATGGCGGACCAGACGTCTTCATCAACCTGGGAAATGGTACGGGTACGGTCAAACATGGAAGTTCCTGAACGGAGTCGAAAGGCGGGAAAGGCGGATGCCGATAGTTTACCGTGCGGTTACCGGGCTTTTCCCGGGCCACGGCGCCGAAATATGCCGGCGCCGGCGTTTTGTGGCCCGTGCGCGCCATTTGCGGGAAAGCCGTTCATGCCAGCGTGA
>DATJHN010000060.1:0-9631 GCA_035493915.1 Bordetella sp. | reverse complement strand
CAAACAGCCTGGACACCCTGTTCGACCCTGCTCCCGAGGCATTCTTTCCGCAAGCAGGCGCGAGCATGACTACGAACACGAACACAACGTCCATCGCGGCGGACGCTTTCGCGAACTACCTGCCCGCCCCGGCAAGCTGTCGGTCAAGAGGACGTCCGTCAATGGCCCAAGTGCTCGAGCCAACGGTGCAGGCCGCGGCGCGTCCACCGCGGCGAACGGCGGAGTTCGGCTCGGCCTGCGCTACTTTCTCACCAGGCGCGCGGAAAACCG
This sequence comes from Bordetella sp., assembly GCA_035493915.1. Classification (GTDB taxonomy): domain Bacteria; phylum Pseudomonadota; class Gammaproteobacteria; order Burkholderiales; family Burkholderiaceae_B; genus Bordetella_C. The sequence goes on along the minus strand of DATJHN010000060.1, from coordinate 9,361 downwards.
CGTTGCGGACCATGCCGGATTATCTGGATGGAACAGCCATCCTGCGCGGCATCGTCAGGCAATGGCGAGAAAAAGGCATCAGCCGCGCAACCATCGATGCGGTCAGGAACGGTGTGCCGCTGGAACCTCGGGCCGAAGATGGACCAGGGATCATCGCACTCGGCCAAGCGCTCAAGAAGTCGGGGGACTACGAACGCCTGACCACGCAGGCGATCAATGTGTACCGCACGACCTGCGCCTGGAAAGAGACGCTGGCCAGCCTTGCGGGCAAACATCCCCGGCCTGTGTGGAGAGAAATCGAGCAAGGCCTGATGGACGAGAAGTTCCACCTGCACGACAGCGACTATCGCCATAACGCGGCGGTTTTGAATCTCCTGCTCCATCCGGAACGTCTGATCGACCTGGATTCCGGCACGGCGGCCGACCCGCGATAGCGATAGCGGTCTGACGGCATGGTCGACGCATCGTCGCGGCGTCGCCTGCCGTGCAGGCCTAAAATGGCATTTCCAAGTAATGCCGCACTGCCCATCCATGAATCTCGACCATGCTCCGCTGGGGCACGATGTTGCCTATCCGGATTGCTACGACGCCGGCCTGTTGTTTCCTATCGACCGCGCCGAAAACCGCGCGGAAATCGGCATAACCACGCCATTGCCGTTTCACGGCAACGACGTATGGAATGCCTACGAGCTATCCTGGCTTAATCCGCGCGGCAAGCCGCAGATCGCCGTCGGCCGCTTCACCGTACCCGCCGACACGCCCCGCATCATCGAATCGAAGTCGTTCAAGCTGTACCTGAATTCGCTCAATCAGACCCGGTTGCCCGATGCGGCGGCCTATGTCGATCGCGTCGAGCGGGACGCCAGTGCGGCGGCGGGCGGGCGCGTGCGCCTGGAGTTGATACGGCCAGGCAGCTTCAGCCAGGAACGTATCGCCGACCTGCCCGGCGATACGCTGGACGACCTGGATATCGACGTGAACGCCTATACACCGGCGCCCGAGCTGCTACGCTGCGAACCCGGCGCCGGCGTGGTCGAGGAAGCCCTGGTGTCCGATCTGCTGAAATCCAATTGCCCCGTCACGGGCCAACCGGATTGGGGCAGCGTACGAATCCACTATCACGGCCCCAAGCTGGATCGCGCCGCCCTGCTGGCCTACATCGTTTCATTCCGCCAGCACGCGGAGTTCCACGAACATTGCGTGGAACGTATCTTTACCGATCTGATGAAGGCCTGCAGGCCGTTGCGGCTATCGGTATACGCGCGGTACACCCGGCGCGGCGGGCTGGACATCAACCCCTGGCGCGCGACGCAGGACTGGCCGGCGCCGCAGATCGATGCGCGCACGGCCCGCCAGTAGCCACGCAAGCCGCAACTACCCTTGGGAAAACGGCGCCGCCCATGCCCGCTAGAGATAGGCGTCGCGCGCATGGCGCGACGCCGGCCTCATTCAGGATGACCTATTCCGGCTGACCTGTTCAGGCTGGCTTACTCAGGCTGGCTTACTCAGGCTGAATATTGTTGGTCTTGATAATGCGCGCCCACTGGGCACTGTCGCGTTCCACCAGGGCCGCCAGTTCCGCCGGGCTGGTGGCCTGCGGCTCCACGCCCAGCTCACGCAGCTTGGCCGAAACCCCGGGATCGGCCAGCGTCCGGCGAATGGCCTGGTTGATCTGATCGATGGTCGCGGCCGGCGTCTTGGCGGACACGTAGATACCGCTCCAGTTGTTCAGGGACTCCATGTTCTGGATGCCCTGCTCCGCGAACGTCGGAATATCGGGGAACAGCGAACTGCGCTTGGGCGAAGCGATGGCCAGGCCCTTCAGGCCGCCGGACTTGACCAGGGCCTGGATGCCGGGAACATCGCCCACGAAGGCGTCGACGTGGCCGCCCATCAGGTCGGAAATCGCCGGCGCGGCGCCCTTCTCGGGGACATGCAGGTAGGAAACCTTGGTCTGTTCCGTCAACAGCGCAATGGCCATATGCGGCATGCTGCCGATGCCGGACGAAGCGAAATTGACCTGCTTGTCCTTGGCGTTCTGCACGAACTGCTTGGCATCCTTGGCAGGGTTCTTGGGATTCACCACCAGCATTTCCGGCGTGTTCACCACCAGCGACACCGGCGCGAACGCTTTCACGTCATAGGCCAGCTTGGGGTACAGCGACGGATTGATGGTGACCGCGCCCGCGGTGGTGATCCACAGCGTCTTGCCATCGGCCGGCTCGTGCAGCACGTACTGCGCGGCCACCGCGCCGTTGCCGCCGGGGCGGTTTTCAACCACCACGTTCTGCTTCAGTTCCTTGCCCAGCTGCTCGCTGATCACGCGCGCCATCAGGTCGGAAGGTCCGCCCGGCGGGAATGCCACCACCAGGCGCACATAGCTGCCCTGTGCCAGCGCGGGAGCGGCCGGCGCGCCCGCCAAGGCCAGGATAAACGGAACGGCCGGTGCCCAACGCCTGGCCCACGAGATCAATGCCATGATGTCTCCTGACGGATTGTTTGATTTCTTTCAGCAGTTTTGGCCGTTACGGCCATTCACGCAAGATGGGGCGGCGCGGGATGTCCAACTGGCGGACAGTGTGCTTTCCAGCGACGCTTTCCACTATTCCATGCCGGCATCGGCGGACAGCGCATTTCGCCACCCGCCCATTCCCATGCTTGGGACCTGTTTACAGGCCTTAACGCACCATGCACTTCTCGACCAGTTTCATATCCGGATCGCGGCCCAGGCCCGGCCCGCGCGGCACCGCCACGCGGGCGCCGGACGCCAGAACGGCATCGCCCAGCGGATTCTCGTCTATTGTGCAGTAGCAGTATTCCAGCTCGATTTCTTCTTCCAGCGCCGCCAGCACGTGTATGGTCGCCAGCAGGCCGGGGCCCACATAAGGGGAATGCGGCGCCAGCTTTACGCCGTATTCGCGTGCCAGGCCCGCAATGCGCATCAGCTCGGAAATACCGCCCACCTTGGTGGCGCTGGGCTGGGCGTAATCGACGGCACCGGCCTCGAACATGGCCTGGAATTCCAGGTAGCCGGCGGCGTTCTCGCCGGCGGCGGTCGGCACCGGGGCCTCGCGGCGCACGCGCGCCAGGTTGGCATGGTCTTCCGGCGGGAAAACGGGCTCTTCCAGCCAATGCAGATCCAGGTCTTTCATCTGGCGCGCCATGGAGATCGCCTCGTCGGCGGTCCAGGGGCAATTGGTATCGACGGTCAGCTTTACGGCGGGGCCGATCGCTTCGCGCGCGCGGCGGACCTGCTCGACGCCGATTTCATGCAGCTTGATCGTGGTGTAGCCTTCCGCCACCGCACGAGCGCAGTTCCGCGCCACGACGTCCGGATCGGTGTAGCGCATCAGGCTGGCATAGGCCGGCACGCTGTCGCGCCGACGGCCGCCCAGCAGTTCGGCGAGCGGCTGGCCGGCCGCCTTGCCGGCCAGATCCCACAGCGCGATATCCAGTCCGGACAGCGCGTACATGACCGGGCCGGAACGGCCCAGCAGATGGAACTTGCGCGTCAGGTCGTTCATGATGCCGGCGATATCGGCTTCGTCCCGGCCCACCGCCATGGGCGACACCAGGGCCTCGACGGCGGCCTTGGTCGCCGGCCACACGGCAAAGCCGAAGGCTTCTCCCCACCCCACCAGCCCCTGGTCGGTTTCCACGCGGATAAGCAGCATCTCCATTTCGCGGGGTTTGCCCGCCAGCATCGGCTTGGGACCGCCGATTTCAAAGGGCATGGACAGGGGAACGGCGGAGATGGAACGGATCGTCATAGACTCTTTTCGCGGATGGCCGGCCAGGCGCGCTGCAGGTAGTACAGCATCGACCATACCGTCAGGACGGCGGCGACCAGGATCAGGATATCGCCCATCACTTTGGTGCTGACACCGTGAATGGGCTGGTAGTACAGCAGGCAGGGAATCGCCACCATCTGCGCCGCCGTCTTGAACTTGCCCAGGCGATGCACGGCCACGCTGGCGCTGGCGCCTATCTTGGCCATCCATTCGCGCAGCGCGGAAATGGTGATTTCACGGCCGATGATGATCAGCGAGATAAAGGCATCGACGCGTCCCAGGTCCAGCAGCACGATAAGTGCCGCGCTGACCATCAGCTTATCCGCCACCGGATCCAGAAAGGCGCCGAAGGCCGAGGTCTGATCCCATTTGCGGGCCAGCCAGCCATCGAACCAATCGGTCAGCGCGGCGATGATGAACGCCCACGCGGCGAGCATATCGCGGCTGGACTCTGGCAGCCAGCTGGCAGGCAGATAGAACAGCCCAACAACCAGCGGGATCATGGCGATACGCAGCCACGTCAGGATTATCGGAACGTTTATAGGCATGATGACGCGTATGCTACAACAGCCCGTGACTCTGGGCTGTCATGATCCCCAGGCGGGAGCCTTCCAGCCGCGCTGGTCGTTCCAGCCAGACGCCCTGCCCGGCCGGCACGTTCAATGCAGGGCGTCGTAGATGCGTTCGGCCAGTTCCTGGGAAATGCCGTCCACCGACGCCAGATCCTCGATACTTGCGCGCGACACCCCCGAAAATCCGCCGAACCGCGCCAGCAGGCGTTGGCGGCGGCGGGCTCCGACACCTTCGATTTCCTCCAACCGCGACACGTTGCGCGCCTTGGCGCGCCGCGCCCGCATGCCCGTGATCGCGAAACGGTGCGCTTCGTCCCGGATCTGAGCGATCAGCATCAGGGCGGCCGATTCGGGTCCCAGGGCGACCGGCGGCCGCTCATTGGCAAAGACCAGGGTTTCCAGCCCCACCTTGCGACCCTCGCCCTTGGCGACGCCCACCAGCACCTGCACATCCAGGCCCAGCTCGACAAAAACCTGGCGGGCAATTTCCACTTGCCCCTTGCCGCCGTCGATGAGCACCAGCCCCGGCAGCGGCGCCTCGCCGTCGGCCACCTTGGCGAAACGGCGGGTCAGCACCTGGCGCATGGCCGCATAGTCGTCGCCGGGCGTGATGCCGGCGATGTTATAGCGGCGGTACAGCGAGGGCTGCATCTCGTGGTGCTCGAACACCACGCAGGACGCCTGCGTGGCCTCTCCGGCCGTATGGCTGATGTCGAAGCATTCGATGCGCAGGGCGTCGAGCGCCGTTTCGTCGCTGTCCAGCTCCAGGGTTTCGGCCAGCGCCAGCGTGCGCGCGGCCCGCGCGCCGGACTCGGTCAGGGCCCGCGCCAGCGCCATTTCGGCATTGCGGCTGGCCTGCTCCAGCCAGGAACGGCGCACGCCCTGCGGACGCGTCAGCACGCGGCTGCGCGTTTTTGCCTGCTCCGCCAGCAGGGCGATCAGTTCCTCGTCCGGCAATGCGTGCGAACAGACCAGGATGGGCGGCAGGGGATTTTCCGTGTAGTGCTGGCCGACGAAGGCCTCCAGTACGTCGGGCGCCGCCTCTCCTTCCGCATGAGAGGGAAAGAACGGCTTGTCGCCCAGATGCCGGCCGCCGCGCACCATGGCCAGGTTCACGCAGACGCGGCCGCCGGCGATGGCCACGGCGATGATGTCGCAGTCTTCGCCGCCCATGTCTTCCATCGTCTGCTGGTGCAACACGCGCGCCAGCGAACCCATCTGGTCGCGCAGCGCCGCGGCGCTTTCGAATTCCAGGGCCTCGGACGCGCGCAGCATGCGAGCCTCGATATCCTGCATGACTTCCTTGGCCTGGCCGTTCAGGAAACGGCCGGCGCGCGCCACGTCGTTGGCATAATCCGCGGCTGCCACCGCGCCCACGCACGGCGCGGAACAGCGGCCGATCTGGTGCAGCAGGCAGGGCCGCGAACGATTGGCGAATACCGTGTCCTCGCAGGTGCGCAGCCGGAAGACCTTTTGCAGGATCTGGATGGTTTCGCGCACCGCCCAGGCATTGGGAAAGGGGCCGAAGAACTGGCCCGGCTTGTTGGTGGAGCCGCGGTAATACGCGATGCGCGGCCAATCGTGCGCGGTGATCAGCAGGTAGGGATAGGACTTGTCGTCCCGGAACAGGATGTTGTAGCGCGGCCGCAGGCTCTTGATCAGGTTGTTTTCCAGGATCAGGGCCTCGGCCTCGGAACGCGTGACGGTGACTTCCACCTGCGCGACCTTGGCCACCATCTGCGCGATTCGCGGACTGGTCAGCGTCTTCTGGAAATACGAGGACACGCGCTTTTTCAGGTCGCGCGCCTTGCCGACATACATGACTTCGCCATTCGCATCGATGTGCCGGTAGACACCCGGCAGATGCGGCAGATCAGCCAGAAACGATTTGAGATTGAAGGCTTCGGGCATTCTGGTAACGGCGGTCTGCTTGCAGGGTTTCCCAATCGGCGGCGGGCTGGCGCGGCATCAGGCGGCGAATGCGCTCGACCGCCACGGGGTCGGGCGTCATGGCCAGGCGCGCCAGCAGGTCATCGGCCAGATCGGGCCGGTTGCACACCAGCACCATATCGCAGCCGGCGCCCAGCGCCGCTTCGGCCCGTGCCAGGATATCGCCGGCCACCGCCGCGCCTTCCATGGTCAGGTCGTCGGAAAACACCACCCCATCGTAGCCCATGCGCTGGCGCAGGATTTCCTGCACCCAGCGGCGCGAAAAACCGGCCGGCTGGCGGTCGACCTTGGGATAAATCACGTGCGCCGGCATCACCGCGGGCAGCACGCCGTCACCCAGCCAGCCGTACGGCGCGGCGTCCTCGCGCAAGATGCGCTCCAGGTTGCGCGGGTCGACCGGAATTTCGTGATGGGAATCGGCACTGACAAAGCCATGGCCGGGGAAATGCTTGCCGCAGGCCGCCATGCCGGCCAGTCCCAGCCCTTGGATGAGGGCGCGCGCCAACATCGTCACCACTCGCGGATCGCGGTGGAAAGAGCGGTCGCCGATCACCTTGCTAACGCCATAATCCAGATCCAGCACCGGCGTGAAGCTCAGGTCGACGCCACAGGCACGCAATTCCGCCGCCAGCACATAGCCGGCCTCGGTCGCCAGGCGCATGGCCGCCATAGGGTCGTCGTTCCATATCTCGCCCAGCCGCCGCATGGCCGGCAGCGGGGTGAAACCGTCGTTGCGGAAGCGCTGCACGCGGCCGCCTTCATGGTCGACCGCGATCAGCAATGGCTCTTCGCGCGCCTTGTGGATCTTCGCCGTCAGCTTGCACAGCGTTTCGCGGTCGTGAAAGTTACGAGCGAAAAGAATCACACCGCCCACCAACGGGTGGCGCAGGCGCTCTTTCTCTTCCTTGGTCAGCGTACTTCCGGCCACGTCGACCATGACGGGACCGGGCGGCAGAATATTTTTCTTCTTGCGGGACATTGTGAAAATTCCTTGATCGAGGCGCTGCAGCGCCTGCCGCGTAGCCCCAGGCCGCCGGACGACGGCGGGCCGGCTGCGCGCGGCTCTTAGTCAGGGTTTGCGTTCGACCACCACGTAGGCAGCGGCCATATCGGATTCATCGGTCAACGAAACGTGCGCCGCCCCAAAACGCGGCGCGTACCATTCCAGCAGCGGCGGCGCCAACACCAGGACAGGCCGGCCGCCCGGCGCGTTCAGCGTCTGCAAACGCGACCACGCCATGGGCATGCGCATCCCCAGGCCAATAGCCTTGGAAAAGGCCTCCTTGGCCGCAAAACGCGTCGCCAAAAAGCGCACACCCCGCATGGCATCACGCGCGCGCCGCGCATGAAACTTCTCCAGTTCCTGCGGCCCCAGCACCCGCTCGGCAAACCGATCGCCATGACGCGCCAACGCACGCTCGATCCGGTCAATACGAATCAAATCCAATCCAATACCGGCAATGGCGGCAGCGGGCGCGATCGGGGACAGGGAAGACGAGGAGTTCTGCATAACCGGAAATAATACGCGACCCGCCAGAGATATTCCCCAACGGAGCCCCATCCATCGCAGGCACCGCGGATCCCGGTTTCCCGGTCCGCCGGTGCCGCCCCCCTTGAAGGGGGGGCCGCGCCTAGCGCGGTAGGGGGTAGAGCCATCCTCCCGGTCCGCCAGTGCCGCCCCCTTGAGGGGGACGCGCGAAAGCGCGTGGGGGTGGTCCCCATCCAACCTCTCAAAAGAACTCCGCTATCAGGGATGCCCAGGATCCGGCTACGCCGGTCCTGCGGCATCGCCCCTTGAGGGGCGCGCGTCAGCGCGTAGGGGTGGACCTTATTTTTGCTTTCATATCCCGGACCGCTTTGTCCCAGCCGTCGAAAATCGCCTGGGCGACGATGGCGTGGCCGATGTTCAGTTCCGAGATACCGTCCAGTGCCGCCACCGGCTGCACGTTGCCGTAATGCAGGCCGTGCCCGGCATTGACCCGCAGGCCGTGACGCAACCCTTCGGCGACCGCCGCGTCGATCCGCGCCAGTTCCGCTGTCGCTGCCCGGCCTTCCGCTTCCGCGTAGGCGCCGGTATGCAATTCGATGACACGGGCGCCGGCGCGCGCCGCCGCGCCGATCTGCACCGGGTCGGGGTCGATGAACAATGACACGCGGATACCCGCCGCATGCAGCTGAGTGACGGCATCGGTGACCGCCGCCAACGCACCCACTACGTCCAGTCCACCCTCGGTGGTCAGCTCGGCGCGTTTTTCCGGCACCAGGCAGACGTCATGCGGTTTCACTGCGCAGGCAATATCCAGCATTTCGCGGGTCACCGCGCACTCCAGGTTCATGCGCGTGCGCAACTGCGGACGCAATGCATACACATCGGCATCCTGGATATGCCGGCGGTCTTCACGCAAATGCAAGGTGATCAGGTCGGCCCCCGCGTCTTCGGCCCGCAGGGCCGCGACAATAGGATCCGGATACGCCGTATGCCGCTGCTGCCGCAGCGTGGCGACATGATCGATATTTACACCTAGTTCTATCATTGCGTCTTCGTCGTTTCTTCCCAACCGCCGCCCAGTGCCTTGTACAGTTGCACCCGGTTGACCAGCGACGCCAGCCCCGTCTGCACTAGCGACAGTTGCGCATTGAAATAAGCCACCTGGGCGGTCTGCACCTGCAGATAACTGTCGATGCCGCCCGAATAGCGCATGTTCGATAACTCCAGCGTGCGCGCCGACGAGACCTCCAGCGCGCGTTCGGCAGCCACCTGGGCGCCATAGGTCGCCTCGCCGGCCAACGCGTCGGAAACTTCCTGGAACGCCTGCTGAATGGATTTCTCGTACTGCGCCACGGCGATATTATCGCGCGCCTTGGCCAGGTCCAGCCCGGACCGGATACTGCCCCCAGCGAAGATCGGCGTGGTAATAGAGGGCGAGAAGCTCCAGAACCCCTGCCCGCCGCTGAACAAGTCGGACAGCGACGGGCTGGCGGCGCCCAGCAGCCCGGTCAGGGATATGGTGGGGAAGAATGCCGCGCGCGCCGCGCCGATATTGGCAT
>DATJHN010000059.1:0-8436 GCA_035493915.1 Bordetella sp. | reverse complement strand
TTGACCAGCACACGGCCCTTGCCGATCTCTTCTACAGCAAGGCTGCGCGTCTTGTAGAAGCGCGCGGCCCATAGCCATTTGTCCAGCCGTATCCTGTTCGTCATGGCGATCCTTTGAGCCTGCCGTGGCCCGGTCATGGCGCCTTATAGTCTCTTGTCGTTGCCTGCGCACCCCGAAAAGCCCATCGCCCCGAGGTCCACACCCCATCTCGTGCATCGCCGCACAAGCCTCATTCCTGCTACGGTGCCGCCATCGGATTGCGGACCCGGTACAGGCTTCCGTCTTCGTCATCGACGGTGCCATAGATCCAGGCCTGGTCCGGCGAGATGGCCAGGTTGGAATGGTGGGCGCCTGGTAGGGATTGCCTGGCAAGCAAGCCGCCGTCCGGCCCGAAGACGGCAAAGCCGTCGCCATTGTAGAGGCTGACGAAAACGCGCCCGGCAGGATCGGTACGCACGCCGTCGGGCGTGTGGCGGCCCGCGCCGGGCAAGCGCTGATCCAGCACCAGGAAATCCTGTCCCTGGTCCAGGCTGCCGTCCGGCGCCACTTTGAATCGCAACACTTTATCGGTCGTGCTTTCGCCAAGATAGAGCGTAGCGCCGTCCGGCGACAGGGCCACACCATTGGCGTTCTGGACGTGGTCCACCACCATGTCCGCTCGGTCCAGGCCGGCCGTCAGGTGGTACAGCCTGCCGGCGACACCATCCGCACCGCCGGAAGCCGTAAAGTAGGCTCCGCCATGGCCATCCCTGGCCAGGTCGTTGGGACGTACCAGGGACTCGCCCCGCGCGCCGTGGTTGATCACGCGCAGCAGCCGGCCGTCCAGGGTGCGCTGTTCGACGGTTCCCGCGTCGTAGCAGGCGACCAGCAAAGTTTGATCGGCCAGCGGCAGCAGTCCATTGGGGCCGCAGCCGGCCGCGCGCCACAATGTCACCGGCTCGCGATCCGCGCCCAGACGCAGCACCGCGGACGCGCCATAGTCGACGAAGTAAAGCTGATCACCGACGAACACGGTACCTTCGGGAAACTGCAGGCCGGACGCGAAGCGCTCGACGTCGCCGACCGGCGCCGCATAGGCACGCGCGCACAACGCGACCAGAAAAATGAACAGATAACGCATGAAATGCTCCTGTACAGAAACCGCGAGAAGTGTGCGCCAGCCCCGCGGCGCGTCCATTGGCGTGCTGAGACGGCCGTTCCTCCCTTCGACGGCGTACGGATCAAACGGTTCCGCAACGTGCCGCTCGGTTTACGCGAGGTGCCTGTCGCTTGTATCCGCTGCGACGATCCGCCGCGGCTGACAAGCCGTGCAAACCCGCAATGAATAAAAGGGCTGGCACCGATTACATTTGGCGGACATATAACTCCTATACCGAAGGAATCGCGCTCATGAAGATCCTTGCCGCCTTGATCCTGTTCTCCTTCCAGGCGCTGGCATTTGCCCAGGCACCCGCGTCGTCGTCCGCGCCGGCTTCCGGCTCCACGCTGGCCCGAGTGGAACAGGCCGGGGTCCTGCGCGTCTGCACGCCCGGCGACTACAAGCCCTTCAGTTTCCAGCATGCGCCCGGGGAGTTCGAAGGCATCGACGTCGACCTGATGCAGACCCTGGCGACCGCCCTGAAGGCCAAGCCGCAATTCATCAAGACGACCTGGGCGAACCTGCTGCCTGATTTCGTCGCCGGCAAATGCGATATCGCGGTGGGCGGGATTTCGGTGTCGCTGGAACGCCAGAGGCAGGCGTACTTCAGCATTCCCTACATGATCAACGGCAAGACCCCGCTGACACGCTGCGAAAACGTGTCCAAATTCCAGACCATCGCGGCCATCGACCAGCCTTCGGTACGCGTCATCGCCAACCCCGGCGGCAGCAACGAGCGATTCGCGAAAACGAAACTGAGCCATGCGAAACTGATCATGCATCCGGACAACCTGACCATCTTCGATGAGCTGATCAAGGGACAAGCCGATGTATTCGTCACCGAAGCCGCGGAAGCGATCGTGCAAAGCAAAGCCCATCCGGAACTGTGCCCGGTAAATCCCGACAAGCCGCTGCAGTACGCGGAAATGGCCTATCTGCTGCCCCAGGGCGACGAGGTATTCAAGGATTTCGTCGACCAGTGGCTGCACTTGAGCCAGGCCAGCGGGGAATACACGCAGATCAGCGCGAAATGGCTGGGTAAGTAAGCCATCGAAATCGGGCGCCGGCCCGGTGGACAAGGCATCTAACGGGAAGGACAAAGACATTTGGAGCCGATCACCCAATACAAGCTGTGGTCGTTCACCGGCGACTCGCCCACGGCAAGGGTGGTCAAGCGCCAGGACTACCGCAAGGCCGCGGCGCACGAGGTCGCATCGTATTTCGACCTGGCGACCAAGGTCGCGGAACTGCAATTCCATAACCGGGATCACATCCTGCTGTTTCGCGGCCAGAGCGCGGATCACCGCAATCATTCCGGCTATACGTCGCTGAAGCCCACCTTGCTGCGCGGAACAGCCGGCAAAAACCCCGGCCTTGCCGACCTGCGCGAGCGATATGCGCACCTGTCGGCGGCCGAAAAAATCCTGGCCGAGGAATATGCGGCGGCGCGCCTGCTGGGTGTGGAACGCGTCATGCGCCAGAGCATAGTCCGGTGGGCGATCCTGCAGCACTACGAGGTATGCGCCACGCCCCTGCTCGATGTCACGCATTCGCTGCGCATCGCGGCGTCATTCGCCAGCCATGGCGCCGAGCGTGACGCCTACGTGTTCGTACTGGGCGTACCGCACCTGAACGGCGGCATTACCGCCAGCGCGGAAGCAGGCCTGCAAACAGTACGGCTATCCAGCGTTTGCCCGCCATCGGCGGTACGGCCGCATCTGCAGGAAGGCTATCTGCTGGGTGAATATCCCGAAATGTCCGGCATCGGGCAAAAGGCGCTGTACCTGCACCACGAAACGGATTTCGGGCGGCGCCTGATCGCCAAATTCCGTTTCGATCCGGAGAAATTCTGGGAAGGCCGCAGCTTTCCCATCGTGGGCAGGCAGGCACTTTATCCGCCCGACGACCCCATGCTGGATCTGGCGCGCCGCGTGAAGGAAAAGCTGGAGCGGGAAAAGCTGGAACCGGAGAAGCGCTGACGCTCAGCGCCGCGCATTCTTGCCGAACCACTGCCAGGGCAGGCGTGCGGGCCAGCGGTACATGGGGTCCAGGAACCACGGTTTAAGAGCGTGCACCACGGTGATCGCGATCAGCGCGGACGCCGCCACGTCGGAAGCGAAATGATCCAGGTTGACCAGGCGGCTGATACCGACCAGCACGGCCAGCGCGTAGACCGGCCAGCGCCAGCGCGGCGCGACCACCGCGATCGCCGACGCCAGGACAAAGGCCGTCAGCCCATGGCTGGATGGAAAAGAATTGAAGGGCTTGCCCTGAAAGGGGACGCCCAGCCCGTAGAAGCCATGTTCGAAGAACATCTCGGGCCGCGCGCGTGCCACCGTCTGCTTGAGCAGGGCCGTAACGATGCCGCCGACAGCCCACGCCGCCATCAGCAGCAAGGCACCGCGCGTCACGCGCTCATAGCCGCCCACCCACGCGCCGTCCCAGCCGCGGCGCAGCGCCACCAGTGACGCGATATACACGCACAGCACAATCCAGGCGTAATTGTTGCTATCGCCGATTTTGCCTATCCACTTGAAAATGTGGTCGACCGTAGGGGAGACATTAGCTTGCAGAGCCTGCGCCAACGGCAGGTCCACGAACAGCAGCAGGCCGCCGATCAGCAACAGCGCCAGGATCCATCCCGCCACCCAGCCTGTGCGGGCATCGGCGCGTACGCCATGGATTGCTTGATTGCCGCGCGCATCGCCGCGCGGCGCTGAATTTTCGACCATATCCCCTCGTTGTCGTCGACTGTCAGGCGCGGCTCCGCCCCCCTGCGGTTCCGCCGCGCGTCCGGCGCCATGCTAGGGCCGGTTCGAGACAATACCAAGACAGCGCGTCATCCGGGGTAAAATTCCGTGTTTCCCCCAATGCCCCCGGGATCTACACCCGTCACGGCCTCCAATATGCAAGAAATTACCCTCGCACGCGACGGCGCTGCATCGTCCGCCGACGCTTCCGCCGACATTCCCGTCTCCGGCGTCCCCCGCAAGCTGTTCATCCGCACCTTCGGCTGCCAGATGAACGAGTACGACTCCGACAAGATGGCCGACGTACTGCGTGAGTCGCAGGGCGTGGAGCTTACCGACACGCCGGAAGACGCCGACATCATTCTCTTCAATACCTGTTCGGTGCGCGAAAAGGCCCAGGAAAAAGTGTTTTCCGACCTCGGCCGCGTGCAGCATCTGAAGCAGACCAAGCCAGGGCTGGTAATCGGCGTGGGCGGCTGCGTGGCCAGCCAGGAAGGCGACGCCATCGTCAAGCGCGCGCCCTATGTGGACGTGGTGTTCGGACCGCAAACCCTGCATCGCCTGCCGGAACTGATCCGCCAGCGCCAGGCCGAAGGCCGCGCCCAGGTGGATATCAGCTTTCCCAGCATCGAAAAATTCGATGCGCTGCCGCCGCCGCGCGTCGAAGGCGCGACCGCCTTCGTGTCCATCATGGAAGGCTGCAGCAAGTACTGCAGCTTCTGCGTCGTGCCCTACACGCGGGGTGACGAAGTCTCGCGGCCCTTCGACGACATCCTGGTCGAAATCGCCGACCTGGCGGACCAGGGCGTGAAAGAAGTCACGCTGCTGGGCCAGAACGTCAACGCCTACCGCGGCCGCCTGGGCGACGGTCAGGAAATCGCCGACTTCGCCATGCTGCTGGAGTACGTGCATGACATTCCCGGCATCGAACGCATCCGCTATACCACCTCGCATCCCAAGGAAATGACGCCGCGGCTGATCCAGGCCCATGCGCGGCTGCCCAAGCTGGTGGCCTTCCTGCACTTGCCGGTCCAGGCGGGCAGCGACCGCATACTGGCCGCGATGAAGCGCGGCTACACCACGCTGGAATTCAAATCCATCGTGCGCCGCCTGCGCGAAGCCCGCCCCGGCCTGACGCTGTCGTCCGACTTCATCGTGGGCTTTCCCGGCGAAACCGAAGAAGACTTCGAAAAGACCATGAAGCTGATCGACGACGTCGGCTTCGATACCTCGTTTTCCTTCGTCTACTCGCGACGTCCCGGCACGCCGGCCGCCGACCTTGCCGACGATACGCCGCAGACCGTCAAGCTGCAGCGCCTGCAGCGCCTGCAGGCGCGCATCGCCGAACAGGCGGCGGCGATCTCCCGCGCCATGGTGGGCACCACGCAGCGCCTGCTGGTCGAAGGCCCGTCGCGGCGCGATCCAAACGAATTGATGGGCCGCACGGAAAACAACCGCATCGTCAATTTCGCGGCGCCGGCGCGCCTGATCGGGCACATGATCGACGTGGTCATCACCGAGGCATTCACCAACTCGCTGCGCGCACGGGTTGCGCTGACCGGCGCCGATACGGAGGCCGCATGACCAGCGCGCGCGCGCGTACCGCGCGCAAGCTGCCCGGCGTAACGGTGCAGATCGGCGGCGACAACGCCCACCTGGCGAATCTGTGCGGCCCCTTGGACGAGAACCTGCGCCAGTTGGCCGACGGCCTGGGCGTCAAGCTGTCGCGGCGGGGCAACCGTATCACGCTGGAAGGCGAGCAGGCCGAGCTGGCTGCCCAGGCGCTGCGCCGCTTCGACGAGCAGGCCGCGCGCAAGCCGCTGTCGGTGGACGATATCCAGCTGGGCCTGGTGGAAATCGGCGTAGGCCGCGTCGCGGAAGGGCGGGCCGGCCAGCCGGCGGCGACTCCGGCAGTGCCGGCGATGGACGATTACGGCGAGGGCATCTCGCTGCGCACCCGCCGCTCCGACCTGCGTCCGCGCACGCCGCGCCAGCGTGAGTACCTGGAAAACATTCTTAAGCACGACATCACCTTCGGCATCGGGCCGGCCGGCACGGGCAAGACCTGGCTGGCGGTAGCCTGCGCCATCGATGCGATGGAGCGCGATACGGTCCAGCGCCTGGTACTGACCCGGCCCGCCGTGGAAGCCGGCGAACGCCTGGGTTTTCTGCCGGGCGACCTGGCGCAAAAGGTCGATCCCTATCTGCGCCCGCTGTACGACGCGCTGTATGACCTGATGGGCTTCGAGCGGGTACAGCGCCTGTTCGAAAAGCAGACCATCGAGATCGCGCCGCTGGCTTATATGCGCGGCCGCACCCTGAACCACGCTTTCGTCATCCTGGACGAAGCGCAGAACACTACGCCGGAACAGATGAAAATGTTCCTGACGCGTATAGGCTTCGGCAGCAAAGCGGTGATCACGGGCGACCCGTCGCAGGTCGACCTGCCGCGCGGGCAGCAAAGCGGGCTGGCGCACGCGGTGGGCGTGCTGCAGGACGTGCAGGGCATCGCGACGACGCGCTTCACCAGCCGCGACGTGGTGCGCCACCCGCTGGTCGCGCGCATCGTCGATGCCTACGAACAGGCGGCGGCCGATGAAGGCTGACGCACGGGGCGTCATGCTGTCCCTGTCCGTGCAGTATGCCGTCGCCGCACCGGCCTAGCCGCGCTGGCGGCTGCGCCGATGGATCACGCGCGCCCTGGACGCGGCGCGCCAGGATGGGCTGGTGGCGTTCGCCGGCGCGGAGATCAGCCTGCGCATAGTCGGCCAGGCCGAGGGGCGTCAGCTGAACCACGGTTTTCGCGCGCGGGACTACGCAACCAATGTGCTGACCTTCGAGTACGGCATCGGGCCCGACGGCATTGCCCGCGGCGACATCGTGCTGTGCCTGCCCGTGCTGCGCCGCGAGGCCCGTGAACAGCACAAGGCGCCGCTGGACCATGCCGCCCACCTGACCATCCACGGCGCCCTGCACGCTCTGGGCTACGACCATATCAAGGCCGGCGAAGCCAAACGCATGGAACGCCTGGAGACCCGCGTGCTGGAGAGCATGGGCATCGCCGATCCCTACCTGCCGCGATGAATGCCATGATTGCCGAACCGGACCCGTTGATCTGGCTGGGGTAATCCCCGTCGTACCGTTACAAAAGTGCCGCGCAACTTCGGTTATGCTGGGTTTTTGTAACTTTGTCCTCTGGACGATGCCTGACCCTTACCCTGCGAACGACGCGGATGTTTCGCGTCACACCAAGCCCGCGAACAAATCCCTGCTCGACCGCCTGTTGTCCCTGGTTCGGCGCGAACCCGAGGACCGCGAAGGCATCAAGGCCATCCTGGAAGCCGCCCACGAGCGGGATCTGCTGGATGCCGAATCGTACGCGATGATCAAGGGAGCGCTCGCGGTGTCGGAGCGCACCGTCGGCGACATCATGGTGCCGCGTTCGCGCATGGATCTGCTGGATATCGCCCAGCCGTTGCCCTATCTGTTGTCCATCATTATCGATACCGCGCATTCGCGCTTTCCGGTATTCGAGGATGACCGCGACAACATCATCGGCATCCTGCTGGCGAAGGACCTGCTGCGCTGCATGCTGGAGCCCGATATCGAGCTGCGATCGCTGGTGCGTCCGGCGGTCTTCATCCCCGAATCCAAGCGCCTGAACGTCCTGCTGCGCGATTTCCGTGAAAGCCGCAACCACCTGGCCATCGTCATCGACGAATACGGCGGTATCGCCGGCCTGGTCAGCATGGAAGACGTGCTGGAAGAAATCGTCGGCGATATCGAGGATGAATTCGACGAAGACGACGAAGCCACCATCTTTGCCGAAGGTGAAAACCAATGGCGGGTGCAGGCCACGACGGACATCGACAAGTTCAACGAGGTCTTCGGCCTGGCGCTGCCGGACAACGAATACGACAGCATCGGCGGCTGGCTGGGCGGCGAACTGGGCCGCATCCCGCGCCGCGGCGACCACGCCGAACGCGAAGGCCTGCGCTTTGAAGTCGTGCGCGCCGATGCGCGCCGCGCCCTGTGGCTGCGCGTAAAGCGGCTACCTCCCTCCTCTCCCGCTATTCCCCCCACCGACGCTGAATGAAGACCTTGATGACGCGCTACCCGCGGGCGACGAGCGCCGCCTGCGTGGCGGCGGCTGGCGCTGTCCAGGCACTGACCTTCGCTCCCGATCCCCTGCCCGACGGCGTCTTGGCGCTGGTACAGGTATTGACGCTGGCCATCCTCGCTCGACGGCAGCTGGCCGCGCCCACGCTGCGGCGCGCGTTGTGGGATGGCTGGATCTTTTACTTCGCCTGCTATGCCCTGGGCTTGTACTGGCTGTTCGTGAGCATGCACGATTACGGCGGACTGTCGTCGCCGCTGGCCGCCGCGGGCGTACTGGCGCTGTCCGGATTTATCGCGCTGTTCCCCGCCGCGGGCGGCGTGCTCGGGCGCTGGCTGGCGCCGCTGTCGGCGGACACCAGCCCAGCACGCCGGTTGCGCGCGGCGCTGGCATTCGCCTGCGGCTTCATCGCGCTGGAATGGGTGCGTGGC
>DATJHN010000058.1:0-43638 GCA_035493915.1 Bordetella sp. | reverse complement strand
TCCGACCTGGTGTTCGCCGCCGTCAACGGCCTGAAACCGCCCACCGTGCAGATCGCCGCGCCGCCGCAGCCGCGTCCCGCGCCGTCGCCGCGGCTGGCGATCTTCCTGGCGCCGGAAATCCGCGACGGCCTGGTCACGGTGCAGGATCAGGTCGACCGCAGCGTGGTCGTGCTGCGCGGCGATGGCGCCTTCGAATCGGGCGCGGCTGAAGTACGCGGCTCGTACGTGGCGGTGCTGTCGCGCGTGGCCGATGCCCTGCGCGAAACGCACGGCGTCATCCTGGTGCGCGGCTACACCGACAACATACCGATACGCAGCGCGCGCTACCCGTCCAATTGGCATCTGTCGCAAGCGCGCGCCGATACCGTCAAGAACATCCTTGAACAACGCCTGGGCCAGCCCGGCCGCGTCCGCGCCGAAGGCCGCGGCGATGCCGATCCCATGGCACCCAACGACACGCCCGCCGGCCGCGCGCTGAACCGCCGGGTGGAGATCACGCTGATGCTTTCGCCTGTACCGCGCGAATCCACGCTAGAGGGTTCGCAACCATGATTTCATCGCTGTTCTATCGATTCTTCGGCTTTATGTTCAGCCGCGGCCTGTGGAATTTCCTGGGTGTCGTCGCCCTGTCCATCCTGGTCTGGATCATGGGCCCGCTGCTGGCGATCGGCGCGACCCGGCCGCTGGAAAGCGAGACGGTCCGCATCATCGTCATCGCCGCGCTGTTCGGCTTCTGGCTGCTTCGGCTGATCTGGCGCAAGTGGCGCGAAGGCCGCCTGAATGCGCAGCTGCTGGGCCAGATCCGCAGGCCCGCCAAGGAAAAGGCCGCCGCCAAGCAAGCCGACAACGACCAGATGCGGCAACTGGAAGAACGCTTCGACGAAGCGGTCGAACTGCTGCGCAAGGCGCGTTTCCAGGAAGGCGGCCGCTTCGGGCTGCACCGGTATTCCAAGCAGTACCTGTACCAACTACCCTGGTATGTGATCATCGGCGCGCCGGGCGCCGGCAAGACTACCGCGCTGGTCAACTCCGGCCTGAACTTTCCGCTGGCCGACCGCTTCGGCAAAGTGGCGCTGCGCGGCGTGGGCGGCACGCGCAACTGCGACTGGTGGTTCACCGACGACGCGGTGCTGCTGGATACCGCCGGCCGCTACACCACCCACGAAAGCGACCCCACCGGCGACGAAGACGAATGGAAGGGCTTTCTGGGCCTGCTGTCCAAGTATCGCGGCCGCCAGCCCATCAACGGCGCCATGCTGACAGTCAGCGTCGAAGACCTGCTGGGCGCATCGGATTCCGAACGCGTCCAGCACGCCGCGGTGCTGCGCCGGCGCCTGCAGGAATTGCGCGAGCAGCTGGGTATCCAGTTTCCGGTTTACGTGCTGGTCACCAAGACCGACCTGCTGTCCGGCTTCGAGGAATACTTTGCTTCGTTCAGCCGCGACGACCTGGCGCAGGTCTGGGGCTTTACCCTGCCCTACGGACGCACGCAGGAAACCGACTTCGACCTGTACGAATCCTTCCATGCGGAGTACCGCCTGCTGCAGCGCCGGCTGGACGATGCCCTGCCGGAAGTCCTGGCCGCCGAGACCGATTCCGCGCGGCGCGCGCTGGCCTATATGCTGCCGCAGCAGTTCGCCGGCCTGCAGGCCGTGCTGGGCCATTTCCTGAGCGACGTGTTCGCCACGTCCAAGTACGAAGCGCGCCTGCTGCCACGCGGCGTGTACTTCACAAGCGGCACGCAGGGCGGCGAAACCTTCGACCAGGTCACCGGCCACCTGAAGCGCTACCTGCGCATCGACACCGGCGCGGCGACCGCCACCGAAGCGCCGGCGGACGGCGAAGGCCGCAGCTATTTCCTGAAGAACCTGCTGCAGGACGTGATCTTCCGCGAGTCCGGCCTGGCCGGCCGCAACCTGCGCTGGGAACGCCGCTACCGGCAACTGCACTGGGCCGGCTACGGCGTGATCACCGCGCTGTTCCTGGCATTGGCGCTGGGCTGGATCGTCAGCTACCGCAACAACACCACGTATCTGGACGAAGTGGCGCGGCGCGTGCCCACCGTCGACAAGCTCGGCCGCGATATCAAGATCACGCAGGCCGGCGACGTACTTGGCTTGATGCCTTACCTGGACAGCCTGTGGTACTTGCCGCGCGACGCCAATTTCGAGCTGGCCGATCCGCCCATGGACTATACCTTCGGCCTGTACCAGGGACGCAAAATGGAGTCGGCGGCGCTGGGCATCTATCGCGGCACGCTGGAACAGACGCTGCTGCCGCAGGTGGCGCGGCGCGTGGAAACCGCGCTGCGCAATGCGCCCGCCAACGATCTGGAGTTTTCGTACGAAGCGCTGCGGGCCTATCTGATGCTGTACGAGGCCAATCATTACGACGCCGACTTCATGCATGCCTGGCTGCTCTCGGACATGCAGAAGACGCTACCGGAAGGCTATACGCGGCGCCAGTACGAGCAGTTGTCGCTGCATCTGCGCAACCTGGTGCGCGATCGCGTGCTGTCCTCGCCCTTTCCGCGCGACGACGAACTGGTGCGGCAGGCGCGCGAACGCCTGGCGCACTACACGCTGGCGCAACGGGCCTACAGCCGCCTGCGGCGCATGCTGGCCAACGACCTGGACGCGCCCGACAGCACCGCCGCCACGCTGGGCGGCCCGGCTGCCACGTCGATCTTCGTGCGCAAGAGCGGCAAGCCGCTGACCGACGGGATTCCGGCGCTGTACAGCTACCGCGGCTACTGGGACGTCTTCAACAAGCGCGTCGACCGTGTCGCCGAAGTGCTGCGCACCGACGATGCCTGGGTGCTGGACATTCCGCCACCCGGCCTGTTGGACGATACCGCGCGGCGCCAGCTTATCGTCGACATCAAGCGCCTGTACATGAACGACTACGTGGCACGCTGGGATGCGTACCTGAACGATCTGCAACTGGTGCCGAGCAATTCGCTATTGCAGAACATCCAGATGGCGCGCACCTTGTCGGCGCCGGATTCGCCACTGACGCAACTGGTGCGCGGCGTTGCCCGCGAGACCACGCTGCTGCGCGATTCCAATACGGACCAGCGCTCGCTGATCGACCAGGCACGCGACCACGTCAGCAGCACCCGCGACGCGCTGGAGCAGATGTTCGGTCCCACCGGCCCCACCGCCGCGACCCGCGCCGACGCCAGCGACGACAAGCTGGAGCTCATCGTCGACAAACACTTCGAACCCTACCGCCGCCTGACGCAAAGCGAAGGCGCCGGCAGCCCGCCGCCGATCGCCGCCACCACCGGGCTGATCAACGACCTGTACACCTATCTGACAGCCGCCGACGCCGCCTTGCGCAGCGCCAGTCCGGCGCCGGGCTCCGACGCGGTGACCAAGCTGCAGGCCGAAGCCGGCCGCATGCCCGGGCCGGTGCGCGATCTGCTGACCACACTGTCGGTCAATGCGTCGGGCCAGGTATCCGGCGTCGCCCGCGAGCGCATGGGAGAAACAGTGTCCGCCACCATCGGCCTGTTCTGCCGGCAGTCCATCGCCGGCCGCTACCCCTTCGCGCAGGACTCGAATCGCGACGTCGCGCCCAATGACATGGCCCGCCTGTTCGCGCCCAACGGCATGATGGACGACTTCTTCCAGAAGAACCTGGTCAACCAGATAGACGTGTCGGGACCGCGCTGGCGCTTCAAGCCCGGCATCGACGGCAAGGCCGGTACGACCGCCGGCTACCTGGACGCCTTCCAGAAGGCAGGCATCATCCGCGATGTGTATTTCACCTCGGGCAATCCCATGCCCTCGTACCGCGTATCCATCCGGCCGCTGGAAATGGACGCCGGCATTACCCAGTTCCTGATGGACGTGGACGGCCAGACCATCCGCTATGTGCACGGCCCGCAGGTGGCCACGACGGTGCAATGGCCCGGTACGCGCGGCTCCAACCAGGTCAGCATCGAACTGACGCCTCAGGTCGGTACCGCCGGCATGACGACTTCCGGTCCCTGGGCGCTGAACCGCATGCTGGACAAGGCCCAGCTGACCCATGGCAAATCGCCGGAGATCACCGTGGCGACCTTCGATTTCAATGGCCGCAAGGTGGTGCTGGAGATTACCGCCAGCAGCGTCAAGAGTCCCTTTCACCTGGCCGAGATGCAGGGCTACTCGTGCCCGGGCCGTACCTGAGCGGATAAGGGCATGGGCAAGCGAATCGAAAGCCAGCGGACGGAAACCATGGAAGGCGTGCGCCTGAACGGGCTGAATGGGCCGGGGGGATCAGGCGCGCCGGCCGGCCGCCTGGGCTGGTACGGAAAAATCCCCGCTTCGGGCGATTTCGTGCATCGGCGCCTGCCGCGCGAGCTGATCGTATGGTGGGACCGCTGGCTGCAACATGGCGTGGCCGGCCTCAAGCAGACCGCGGACGCCCATACGGCGCGCGGCTTCGCGGCCGCGCCGATCTGGAATTTCGCCATTCCGGCGGGCCTGGGCGCCGGTGTGGCGCAGCTGGGCTGCATCGCCCCCAGCCGCGACCGCGTGGGCCGCGGCTATCCCCTGTGCGTGGCCTGGCCCATGCCGGCCGTCGAATACCACAGCGGCCTGCTGGACAGTGCCGGCGAGTACTACCGCGAAATCGGCGTCAATATGCTGGCGGCGGTGCGCAACGGCTGCACGCCGGAGCTGTTCGACAAATCGCTGCTCTACGTCCGGCTGCCCAGCGCCGCGCCGGACCTGCCGTCATCGGCGGGCAACGACATCATGGATATCCTGAATGCCGGTAGCGCACAGGCCCCCACGCCCCTGGCCACGCGCGCGCTGACGGCCTGGCCGGACCTGCCTTTCTGCTTCAACCCCAGTTCTCATACCAGCTATTGGTGGACCAACCAGGCTGACGGCGCCCCGCTTCAGACCTATGTACACGGCGGCGCGCTGAACGCAACATTGTTTTCCCGACTGTTTTCCTCGCTGCCCGCGCGGCGGCCATGATGACGACGCAAGCTTCAGGAGCCGAACATGCCCCCAGTCTACGCATCCCTGCCCGCGCGCGATCACGATGCGCCGGATCCCGGCGGCACCGACAACCGCGGTCCTGAAACGCTGGACCGCTACGCACGCGCCGGCGGTATGGCGCCGGATCGCATCCGCCGCATCCTGGCCGACCTGGTGCCATCCCTGGCAGTCCTGCATCGCGCCGGCCGGGCGCATGGCGATATCGCTCCCGCGACCATCGGCCTGGACGAATCCGGCCGCGCGCGTTTGCTGACGGCGCCGCTGGCTCCCGACGCCAATGCCGAGGACGCCTCGCGCCATGACGGCTACGCCGCGTTCGAGCAGTACACGGACGATGCGGACACCCCCTGCGGTCCCTGGACGGACATCTACGCGCTATCGGCCACCGCCTGCGCCCTGCTGACCGGCCTGGCGCCGCCGCCGGCGCTGGCGCGCTGCGTACGCGACGATTATGTGCCCCTGACCCGGCGCCGCGGCCAGGATGAGCAGGCCTTCTGCGCAGTGCTGGACGGCGGCCTGGCCATGGATGCCTATGCGCGCCCGCAGACCATCGACGAATTCGCCCGCGCGCTGCGGTTGGAGATGATGCCGGCCGCCGTCGAACCTCATACGCCGCCGACCCGTACCGGCGAGCGCCTGAGCACACTGGAGGACGCGGACGGCCTGGAGGCCACCTCGGCCTGGGCCACGGCGCGGATGACGGCAGACACCCCGAATAGCGCGTCCGCGACTGCCGGGGTTGCATCGGCGGGCATGCCGCCGGATGCGCTGGCACCGCACGGCGCCGCCCGGCCGATGCCGCGCGGTAACGCCCGGCCTGCGCCGCGTGGTAATGCGCAGCCGGTGATGCGCGGTAATGTCCAACCGGCGCCGCAGCCTGCCACCGGCCAGTCGAGAGAGGTCGCGGTGCGCCGGGAAGAGCAAAAACCCGCGGCGCCGACCACGGCGCCTGAAACGGCGCGCGACCCGGCGGCCGTTGAATACGAAGCCGCCGTGGCATCCATCCACGCGCGGGGCGACCGGAAAGGCCCTCACCCCGAGCGGATGCAGGCGCCGCCCGCCGCGCAGCCGCCCCAGCGGCAACGCGCACCGCTGCTGATGATCCTGGCCGTCATCGTCATCATCGCCGCAGCCCTCTATCTCTGGGTGCGTCCGCAGACGCCATCCCGATCCAACGTCGTCGCCAGCGCGTCGGATACGGCATCCGGCAACGCGCGAGGCAATGCCGTAGGAAATGACGCGAACGGTACCTCGGCAGGCGCATCGAACGGCAGCAGAAACGGCGGGTCGAACGCCGCCACCGGCAACGCACCTGGCGGCACCCCGGGCAATGCGCCGGGCAGCTCCACGGGAACGAACGACACGTCCTCTCAATCCCAGGCCAGCGCCGGATCCGCCGGCGCCGCGGCGAGCGGTGCGTCGTCCAACAGCACCGCGTCCAGCGCACCGATGGCCGGCGGATCGCCATCCGCTTCATCGACGGCCAGCATCGCATCGCCCGGCGCCACGAGCGCGCCATCCAGCGCTCAAGGCACCAATCCGCAATCGTCTTCCAGCCAGGGTGCCGCCGCGGCTGACTCCAGCACGTCCAATACGTCCTCGGCGACAGCCGGCGCACCAAATGCCGGATCGGCCACCGCCGGCGCGGGATCTCGCGCGGCCGGCGCATCGGCCAACGGTGCGTCCGCTACAGGAACGTCCTCGACAGGAACGCCCTTGACGGGCAATACAGCGATAGCGACCGCGACGCCGGCCGGCTCGTCCGATGCGAAACCGTCCACCCCGGCCGATGCCAAAACTCGCACGAGCAAGGCACCCGTCGCGATAGCGATCGCCGTTCGTCCCTGGGGCGAAATCCTGGTCAACGGCAAGTCACGCGGCGTCAGTCCGCCCTTGAACAGCGTGACCTTGGCGCCGGGCACCTACGACATCACGATCCGCAACAACGCCGGGCCCGACGTACATCAGAGCCTTACCGTCACCGCCGGAAAGACCGCCACCATTTCACACACGTTCAATTAGGGTCTCTTCACACCAGCAACAGGCCACGCATGAGTGCGTGAACAGGCTTGGACCACAAAAAAATCGGCCCCGCATAAAAAGCGGGGCCTGTATTCATGCGGCACCTGCCGCGGCGGCGATAAGCGGGCGTCGAATCCCGCTCGGCGCTTACGCACCTTGGAACGGCTGGTTGTCCGAGTCGCCGAAGGCAACGCTGGTTACCGTGTTGCCACGATCGATGTCGGCAACGACTTGGGCGCGGGACACACCCGTATCGGCTTGCGCGGTGAAGGGCGCATTGTCGATATCGGCATTGCCGGTCAGGCCGGCTTGATGAGCTTGTTGCAGCTCGGCGACGACTTGCGCGCGGCTTACGCTGTTGGCCGCTTGGCCGTACACACCCTGGAAGGGCTGGTTGTCCGGCTCGCTGTTGGCAGCCTGAGCGGCACCGACGGCGGCAAAAGAAAGAATCAGGGCGGAAACAATGGTCTTGGCGTTCATGGCAGTACTCCTTGGTCCTGGTTGAATGGTTCGGGACGGACACCCCAGAGGGGGAAGGGGAAGGTTCCGAGGTGTCCGTTGCTGTTCCCGATGAAACGCATTCTGCGCCGCAACAAGCTAGGGATAAACCCTAGGTCCAGGAAATCATATTCCCAAAAAGACCAGTAATCGCCACCGATTAGTCATTGGCTATGAGCACCATAGCGAAACCCAAAGACTGCCCCCATTGCACGTGACGGCAAATGAAAGCGAAGTTTTCCGATGGACCCCGCAATCCGCAAAAGAAGGCCAGTTGGGTCCTTGGCCGACCCCTCTGCGGCGATAACAAGATCGACTGCAACGACACCGCCGCAACCCAGCGGGCCCTCGGCAAAAACAGCGGGGCCAGCCTGAAAGTCCTGCTCCTATCGAAAGCGGGACTGCCGTCTACCGTTCATTGGCCTGCGGCTCCACCATGACCAGCTCCTTATCGACCTCCGGATCCACGCGGGGATCCAGGGTCGCCGCCGCCGCCGGGGAACTCTGCAAGGCATCGGGCATGGCCTGGAAATGCACCGGCGCCTCGTCCACCTGGTGCTC
The DNA here is from genome assembly GCA_035493915.1 of Bordetella sp. GTDB lineage: Bacteria > Pseudomonadota > Gammaproteobacteria > Burkholderiales > Burkholderiaceae_B > Bordetella_C. The sequence continues at coordinate 35,560 of DATJHN010000058.1, read as the reverse complement.
GTGGGTGACCTTGATTGGCCGTACCGTCAACACCAGCGTCAGCGCGCAGGCCGATATGAATACGTAGTACATGTTTGGTCCCGCCGCCGACATCAAGGCCCCGGCGATCAGCGGTCCTATGCAGGCACCGATGCCATAGGCCATCAACAGGATCGCGCTCAGCCCCACGCGCCGTTCCGGCTCGACGTGGTCGTTGGCGAAGGCGGCGCCCAACGGATACATCGTGAACTGCAGCACGCCGAACACGCAGGACAGCAATAGCATCAGCGGGAACGGCATGGATAGCCACCCCCACATCAACACCGGCAGCACGGTCAGCAGCGCCGCGTTGAAACGGATCAATCCCGCGCGGTCCACGCGGTCGGACACCCAGCCCATCGGGAATTGCGACAGCAGCCCCGCCGTTACGGTGGCGGCCACATATACCGCGACCTGGACGGTGGAAAAACCATGCCGGGCCGCATACACCGGCGCCAGCCCGTAGAACCCGCCAGACAGCAAGCCGGCGACGAACAGCACCGTCATCGACAGCGGCACGCGCCGCGCGAAGAACTTCAAGTCCAGCGGCGCGGGCACGGGCGTGGCCGGATGCGATCGCGCCGTCAGCGCGATAGGCACCAGGCAAAGAATCTGGAACACGGCGACCAGCGTCAATGGCCGCAGATCGAGCGTGGGAAACAAGGTCAGCGACAACTGGCCCAGCACGGTCCCCAGGCCGGACATCAGCATGTAGACGGAAAACACCCGCCCGCGCAGGCGGTTTTCCGTCTGCTCGTTCAGCCAGCTTTCCAGCACCATGAACTGCGTCACCATCGCTATACCGGCGATAAAGCGGAACACCAGCCACAGCGGCAGGATTTCGAGCGAGGCCTGGGCCAGCACCATGACGGCGGCGATGGCCGCGCAGGCCACAAAGGCGCGGATATGGCCGACCCGGATCAGCAGGCGGTGCCCCAGGCGCGCGCCACACACCAGCCCCAGGTAGTACCCGGCGATCAGCGTACCTACCCAGAACGGACTGACCGATTGCGCGGTCAGTCTCAGGCCCATAAAGGTATTGAAGAGCCCCGTACCGCACAGCATCAACAGCGCTGCCGCGTACAAGGACGAAAAAGATGCAATCGTGGCGAACATAGTGCCCAGACAGGGAGCTCAAACGACGAGAGCCGCACGCGGCGGCTCTCTGGGGCGATATTCAGCAGGCCGCGGGCCGCGTCAGCATTGCGCCAGCATCGTGGCCGCGTCGCTGACCTCGAACTTGCCGGGCGCCTCGATATTCAGCGTCTTGACCACGCCGTTATCCAGCACCATCGCGTAGCGCTGCGAACGCGTACCCATGCCGCGGGCGTTCAGGTCCAGCTCCAGTCCCAGGGCCTTGGTCCAGGTCGCGGAACCGTCGGCCAGCATGCGCACCTTGCCGTCCGACTTCTGATCGCGGCCCCAGGCGCCCATGACGAAGGCGTCGTTGACCGACAGGCACCAGATCTCATCCACGCCCTTGCCCTTGAAGGCCGCGGCGTTCTGGATGAAACCCGGCAGGTGCTTGTTCGAGCAGGTCGGCGTGAAAGCGCCGGGAACGGCGAACACCACGATCTTCTTGCCCTTTACCAGGTCAGCAACCTGGAAATTATTCGGACCCAGCGCGCAGGCTTCGGTCTCGGTTTCGATGAATTCGGTCAGGGTGCCGTCCGGTACCCGGTCGCCGACTTTGATGGTCATTGATATCTCCAGTGAAACAACGAAAAACGCGATTCGTGTCCGTCAACCGTCATCCTTGCGACGGTGCTCTCAGATTATGCTGCGAAAACCATTCCAGCATACGCTCCCAGGCCTGCTCCGCCTGCGGCTTGCGATAACTGGGACGATAGTCCGCATGGAAGGCATGGCCGGCGCCCTGGTAGACGTCGATCACGGACGCCTTGGCCGCCGCCGAACCCTTGGACAGCGCCTCGCGCATGGCGGCGACGTCGTCCTGCGTGATCCCGGTGTCTTCCGCGCCATAGGCGCCACGCACCGGCGCGTGCATCTCGCCGGCGATATCGACAGGAAACTTCGGCCGCAGCGTCTCGTCCCGCTTGCCGCGCAGCGGGCCGTAGAACGCCGCCCCTGCCTTCAGCTTGGGATCGTGGGCGGAATACAGCCACACGAAGCGGCCGCCCCAGCAGAAACCGATAATACCCAGCTGGTTGGCATCGCCGTCATGGCCGGCCGCCCACTTCGCGGTGGAGTCCAGGTCGCCGATAACCTGGCCGTCGGGAATCTTGCTGATGACCTCGGCCTGCAGCTTGGCGATGTCGGTGTACTTGGTCGGGTCGCCCTGACGCGCGAATACATCGGGCGCGATAGCCAGATAGCCCCGGTGGGCCAGGCGCCGGCAGATGTCCTGGATATATTCGTGCAGGCCGAAGATCTCGGGCATGACCAGCACCGTGGGCAGATTCGTGGCTTTCTGCGGCTGCGCGCGATACGCACGCATATTGCCGCCGGCCGCGGGGATTTCGACCCAGCCCGCGGTCAATCCCTTGGCGTCGGTCTTGATCACGGTCTGCGCCATCACCGGCCCCGCCGCCAGGCAAAAGCCCGACGCCGCGGCCGCGGTGATGAATCCGCGGCGGTCCAGGCGTAGCGGTGGCAAAAGGCTATCCAGGTGTTTGTCGTCCATGCTGGTGAACTCCATTCTCGATCGATTGCCGGAAGCACCCCGGCGGGCTGTCGTCAACGCTTCAATGCGAACTCGACCCGGGTCGGCGGGCCATCGTCCTTGATGCCGTCCGCCGAAAGCTTGGGCGCCACCATGAATATACGGTCGGTCGGCGCGCCGTCCTGCTGCAGCTGTTCGTAGACGGCCTGCGCGCGCGCATCGGCCAGCTTGCGCAACTGCTCCTGGCCGGCGGGCGCGGCCTGCTTCAGCAAGGATTCCATCTGCTCCAGCGGTACCGATTTGGCCATGCCGATGAAATTGCGCGGCTTGTTGTCGATCTTGGTGTCGTCGTAGGCCGCCGCCAGGTATTTCGCGCGCTCCGCGCCGGACAGCGGCGCGTCGCCATCCAGGCGGCCGCTCTTGCCCGTGGCGCGCGAGCGCGCGATGCGGATGCGCGTATCCACCCAGGCCTGGCGCAGTCCGGCCTCGTCGCTGGCCGGATCCGCGCGGCCGGCGATATCCATCTTCATCGACGGACGATTGGCCAGCGCGGTGGCCAACTTCTTCAGCTTTTCCTTGCTGTCGTCGGTCAGCGTGGTGCTGCCTGGCTCGAAGGCGATGTAGGAAAGCTCGTCGCCGCCGCCGCCGAATGCCGAGGCCAGCAGACTGAACGGCGCCGTAACCGCCTTGACGATCAGGTTGCCGATAACCCGCACGATGATGCCGCCCACCGAAAAATTGGGATCGTCCAGCGACCCGGATATCGGTAGATTGATATCGATATTGCCCGAACTGTCTTTCAGCAATGCGACGGCCAGCATAACGGGCAAGGTGGTAGCCTGTGGACTGTCGGTCTTGGGGCCGAAAGTCAGCTGGTCCAGCTGTACGCGATTGCTGGCCTGCAACTGGCGGTTCTTGATGCTGTATTCGATATCCATCGACAACTTGCCGCGTTCGATCGGATACCCGACGTATTTCGCCGAATAGGTCGTAAAGCGCGGCAGGTCCACGCCGCGCGCGGATGCCTTGATATCGAGCGTCAGGAACTTGGCGAAGGGTTGCACCACGCCGCTGATCGTCAACGGCGCGGTACGATAGACGCGGCCCTTGACGCTGACGTTCGCGGGCTTGGGATCAGTGGAAGAGACCGCCGAAACCGAGCCTTCGATGGCCGAGAGTTCCGCCGTGTAGTTGGGCTTTACGAAGCGGTCGTTGAACGTCGCGCGGCCGTTTTTCAACGTGACGCTGTGCACGGCAATGTTGGGCATTTCGGCATTGCCCTTGGACGACGAAGCCGATGCCTTGGACGATGATTCCCTGGATCGCGATGGCGGCGCCTTGGGCTCCGATGCCTTGGACGACCCCGCCGGCGCCGGCGTGTCCTGCGTGATGGACCCGCCGGCCTTGCCGGGCTCGGCCACCAGGTCCAGCACATTGAGCTGGCCCTGGGAATTCAGCAGCACGTTGCCGTAGAAGTTGTCCAACAGGACGTCGCCCAGATCGATAACCGGTTTGCCGCCGGCCATCGATATCGCCATGTTCCGCAGGCTGAGCTCTTTCCAGGCCAGGAAATCCGCGCGGTTCACGCTGTCCTGCAGGTTCAGGTCATTGACGTCCACGCCGCCCTTCCACGACACCTTCATGGGTGTCGCGCCCTGCGCGCCGGCGAAATCGACATCGCCTTTGGCGCCCACCCTGATCGAACGCACCGTGGCGTTCAATCGGGACGCGGCGTAGGGCGCCAACTGCGCCACATTCAGATTGGACAGGTCGACGCTGGCCTTCACAGCCAGCGGTTGCAGCGTGACGGTGCCCTGGGAGGCCAGATTGCCTTCGCCCAGCAAGCCGGCGGCACGCAGGTCGAATTTGGACGATCCCGATCCCAGGACGAATCTGTCGACGCCCAGCGACAGCGTCTTCAGGCCGACGGTAATCGGCGGATTCAGCGATTCGTCGCGCGCCGATACGCCGGCCAGGTCCAGCTTGATGTCGGATGCCTGGATGGCATAGGTGCCGTTGCGATCCTTGACGTCCACCTTGGCCGCGGCGCCCACGGTGCCGCCTAGCAACGTCACGGGCGTGGCGCCACGCACCGCGCCGGCGAAAGGCACGAGCGGCAGGCGCTCGGCCTTGGCGTCCAGGTTCAGGGCCAAGGGTTGCAGAATGACGCCGCCGCTGGCCTGCAGCGTCGCGCCATCGGGATTCTCCGCGCCCACCTGGATGGCGATGGGCTGGTCCTTGGGTTGCGGCAGTTGCACGTGCGTCAACGACAGGGACAGCTTGTCCAGCGCGTAGTCCAGCTTGGTGGGCGCATCGCGCAGGCGCAGCTGGCCATTGGCGATGGAAATCTTGTCGACATTGATCCGCCACGGGTCCGGCTCGACCGGCGCGGGCGCGGCGGCGGGCGCCGTATCCGCGACGGTCGCGTTGGCCGGGGCCGTGGTCGTGGTCGTGGTCGTGGGCGTGGGCGTGGGCGTGGAAACGGTTGCGGCGGATCCGGGCGCGGCTGCCGGAGCCGTGGCGTTGGCGGCCGGTGCATTCGCGCTGGCCGCCGGCGTGGATGATCCGGCCGCCGGTGCCGGTACGGACGCCGTCTTCACCGTGCTTACCGGCGTCGGCCCTTCCGCCTTCGCACCGGCGCCCAGCCGCTGCAGCTTGTCGATGATGTCCAGCCAATTGACCCGCTGGTCGGCGTAGCGGCGCGACTGGATGCGCGGATCGACCAGCTCCACCTCGCCTATCTGCACGCGGCGTTCCAGCGGCAGCGCATCCACGCCACGCACGTTCAACGCCTGCCACGCCATCAGGTTTTCATCCGACGACTCGCGCAAATCCAGGTCGCGCAGGCTGATGCCGCCGGTGATGCGCAGCTTGGGCACGGCGTCCTTGGGTTGTTCGAAGTGGATATGCAGGTCGGAATCCAGCAGGCCGCGATTCAGCTTGACCGGCAGCGGCACGCCCCAGGCATCGGCCCACTTTTCCAGTTCCAGCCCGTTGAACACCACGTCCAGCGTCGACGTGGGCACCGTATAGAACGGCCGCGCCGTGCCGTTCAAATCGAAGCTGCTGCCATTGATGCGGGCATGGAATTTCGGCACGACGTCGATGTCGGTGGCATAGCCGAAATTCGAAATGAACGGTATGCCCAGGCCGATCTCATCGATCACCTGCTTGCGGCCCGTCACCTTGTCGTCCAGCGTGATAGAGCCGTTTTCCAGCCGCATATTGTTCAGCGAAAACCGCGGCAGGGGCTGCTCTTTTTCAGGCGGCGTTTCCGGTTTGCCGGAACCCAGTTCCTGCAATTTCTGCTGCACGTCGGAAAAATTGAAATGCGTCTGACTGTCGCGCACCAGCGCCACGCGCGGCTCGCGCACTACCAATGCGTCGACCACCGGCGCGAACCAGAACAAGGATTTCCAGGCAACGCTGGCGTCGGCCTCTGCCACCGCCAGCAGCGGCTGCTCGCCACCCGGCTGCGCCACTGCCAGGTCGTGCACGCGCAGGGTCAACGTGAAAGGATTGAAGGTGATCTTGCCGACCTGGACATCGCGGCCCAGCATGGCGGCCACGTCGCGGGTCAGGGCGCGGCGGGTCAATTCCGGTACCTGCCATGCGGCCAGGGCCAGCAGCAACAGGATGAATCCGACTATCGCCCCGGTGATCCGCAAAAACCTGCGCGTGAATCGTATTCGGGGCAAATGCGTGGGCATCCATCATCTCCTGTCCAGGTTGCGGCATTATCGCCCCGGGGCCGGATGGCGTCCATTATCATAGGCACAACCCTATCCCTTGTTTAGCGCGCGTTTGAGTGCAACATCAAGCATTTACGTTCCTCCCGCGCGGCTTCCGATAATTCGTTTCAAATATTGAACAGGCGCGCCGACACGCGATTTAATCCAGCATGCCCACTCCTTCCCCAACCTTGAGCCATCTCGACGAATCGGGCCAGGTCCGCATGGTCGACGTCGGCGGCAAGACGGTCACCGCGCGCGTGGCCATCGCCGCCGCGCGCGTGCGCATGAACGCCACCGCCTACGGACTGCTCACGCAGCCCGGCCAGGGCAAGGGCGAAGTTCTGAATACCGCCCGCGTGGCCGGCATGCTGGCCGCCAAGCGCTGCGCCGACCTGATCCCGCTGTGCCACAGCCTGCCGCTGTCTTTCGTGGGTGTGGACTTCGCGCTGGACGACGCGGCGCACAGTGTGGATATCCGCGCTACCTGCCGCACCGATTTCCGCACCGGCGTGGAAATGGAGGCCATGACCGCCTGCAGCGTCGCGGCCCTGACCATCTACGACATGTGCAAGGCGGCGGACAAGGGCATCGTCATCGAGCAGGTGCGCCTGGAGTACAAGGCCGGCGGCAAAAGCGGCGAATGGTCGGCCGCCGCGCCCGCGAGCGCCCCAGGCACGACGGAGTAGAATGCGATTGTCCCCGGGACCGATGCGTCCCCGGCCGGCATTTCTTCCGTTTCCACCCGCGGGCCGGCGCGACAGGACAGCATGCAGACGATTTCGGGCCGACGGCCCAGAGGTGCGCGGTGAGCGGATCGAATGTGAACCCCGGCCTGACCCCGGCCATCCAACTTTTGTATTTTGCGCGCGTCGCCGAACTGACCGGCCGCCGCGCTGAAGCCTGGACGCTTCCCGACGACGCCATCACCGGCGGTGCCCTGCTGGACAGCCTGGAACAGCGCTATCCCCAGCTGGCTCCCGCCGCCCGGCTGAAACTGGCCGTCAACCAGACGCATGCCAAGGCAACGGTGACCATACGGGCCGGCGACGAAGTCGCCATCTTCGAGCCGGTCACAGGAGGCTGATGGCCATGGTCGTGGTACAGGAAGCCGACTTCGACACGGCGGCACTGCAGGCCGCGCTGCGCGAGCGCGCCGGCGCCGCGGCGGGCGCCATCGCCACCTTTACCGGGTACGTCCGCGACTTCTCGTCGGACGAAGCCACCGAAACCCTGTTCCTGGACCACTATCCAGGCATGTGCGAACGCGAGCTCGAAGAAATCGGCGGCCAGGCCATGAAGCGCTGGCGGATCATCGATTTCGTCATCGCGCATCGCGTGGGCGCCCTGTCACGCAACGCGCAGATCGTATTCGTGGGCGCCGCCAGCGCGCATCGTGGCGATGCCTTCCGCGCCTGCGAATACATCATGGACGCGCTGAAGACGCGCGCGCCCTTCTGGAAGCGCGAAACGCTGGCCAGCGGGCGCAGCTTCTGGGTCGAGCAACGCCAATCGGATCACGACCGGACCCACTCGTGGGATGCCGGCGACAGCGCTTCATCGAAGGAAAAGACATGAGCGAGCGGAACGAAGAAAAGAAGGCATCCCTGGCGTGCGCCGTACTGACAGTAAGCGACACGCGCACCGCGGGCAATGACACTTCCGGCAACTGGCTTGCCGAAACCTTGGCGCGTGACGGCCACGATTGCGTGCGGCGCGATCTGGTCAAGGACAACGTCTACCAGATCCGCCGGGTCGTCAGCGAGTGGATCGCCGACCCCCAAGTGCAGGTCGTCCTGATCACGGGCGGCACGGGCTTCTCGCACCGCGACTCCACGCCGGAAGCGGTGGCAGCCTTGCTGGACAAGGAAATCAGCGGCTTCGGCGAATTGTTCCGCCACGTCTCGTATCAGGAAATCGGCAGCTCCACCATCCAGTCGCGCGCGCTGGCCGGCTATGCCAACGATACGGTGATCTTCTGCCTGCCGGGCTCTACCGGCGCCTGCGAAACCGCATGGAACCACATCCTGCGCGAACAGCTCGACAGCCGTCACAAGCCCTGCAATTTCGCCAGCCATCTGCAGAAGAAATTGCAGGAAACCAAGGAGCGGCAAGGGCGCGAACGTTCAAACTAAGGGCGGCTCCGCCGTCCTGGTGCGCCGCCCAGGGTGCATGGGCACGGCCCACTCGCCCTTATTCCATCGGCTTCATCCCGCCGACATCCACCCTTTACGAGCAGACGCCCCATGCTGGAATTCGACGACGCCCAGACCCGCCTTGCCAATGGCGCGCCGCGGCCCCAGGCAAGCACGGAAGCCGCGCTGCGCGAGGCCACCGGCCTTGTGCTGGCGCACGACCTGACCGCGACCCTGGACCTGCCGCCGGGCGACAACAGCGCCATGGACGGCTATGCGCTGCGCTATGCCGACTATCGCGAAGGCGCCAGCCTGCCCATAGACCAGATCATCTATGCCGGCCATGCGCCGCGGCCGCTGCAGCCTGGTCACGCCGCGCGCCTGTTCACCGGCAGCCTGATGCCGGCCGGCGCCGACACCGTGGTCATGCAGGAAGACACCCGCGAAGCCGATGGCCGGCTCCACATCACGCGCGCGCCCAAGCAAGGCCAGCACGTGCGCCGGCGCGGTGAAGATACCGCGGCCGGCAGCCCGCTGCTGGCCGCCGGCACGCCAGTCGGACCGGCGCAGATCGCGCTGCTGGCGTCGCAGGGCATTGCGCGCGTCACGGTGCACCCGGCGGTACGCGTCGGCATCCTGACCACCGGCGACGAGCTCGTGGCGCCCGGCGAGCCGCGCGGCGCGCATCAGATCTACAACTCCAACGGCGCCATGATGGCCGCGCTGGTGGAAGGCATGCACGCACAGGCCACGCACGTGCTGCATGCGCGAGACGAAGAAGCCGCGCTGAAATCCGCCTTCGAAACCCTGGCGCGCGACTGCGATCTGATCATCAGCATCGGTGGCGTTTCGGTGGGCGACAAAGACCTGGTCAAGCCGGTGCTGGAAAGCCTGGGCGCCGCGCTGGACCTGTGGCGCGTGCGCATGAAGCCGGGCAAACCAGTCGCCATGGCGCATATCGACGGCAAGCCCGTAGTGTGCCTGCCGGGCAATCCGGTCTCGGCCTTCGCGGTATTCACGGTGCTGGTGTCGCCGCTGCTGCGGCGCATGCAGGGCCGGCGCGAGCTGTTCCCGCAGGTCAGCATGCTGACCCTGCGCACCGACACCCCGCGCCAGGACAGCCGCGAGGAATTCCTGCGCGTGCGGCGCGAAGTCAACAACGGTGGCGTCGGCGAACTGCAAACCTTCGACCGCCAAAGCTCAGGCGTGGTCAGCTCGCTGCCGTGGGCCACGGGACTGGCGCGCATTCCCGCCGGACAGACCGTCTACGACGGCGAAAAGGTTGCGTACTACGACTTCAGGCACTGGCTGTCATGACGCGGCGCGGTCCGCGTCGGCCAGTTCGCGCGCCGTATTCACGTTCATGAAGGCATGGGGCTGATCGTCGAAGGGAACTTCGACGCAGCCGATGCGCGATTGCCAGGCTTCGACCTTGCGGCCGCCCTCGGCCAGATATTGAAGCAGATCGGGCAACAGCTCGCGTGACAGCAGCATGCATACCGGCTGGCGTTTGCCGCCGCTGCTAGCCACCGACAGGCGCGCGCCGGGGCCCTGGGCGCGCAATGCACCGCACAGGCGCGCCACCATATCCGGCGGCAGGAAGGGCACGTCGCACGGCGCGGTGGCAATCCACGGGCAACGCGAGGCCACCAGGCCCGCCGCCAGGCCGGCCAGCGGCCCTTGCCATTCGCCGTGCGCCGGATCGTCAGCCATCACCTTGCCGTATTCCGCGTAGCGGTCCAGATTGCGGTTGGCGCTGATCAGCAGCGCCCCGACCTGCGGCGCGAAGCGCGCCGCCACATGCTCCACCATCGGACGGCCGCGCAGCAGCACGCAACCCTTGTCGGCATCGCCCATCCGCGAACCACGACCGCCCGCCAGGATCAGACCGGCGATGCGTGGCGTTTCAAGGACATCGTGCCCTGACCGGGCCGGTTCCGGCTGGCCTGTTTGCGTGTCCATGCAAGGCTCCTAACCCCCGATGTAGCTCATCTCGACTTTCGGATCCTGGCGCGCGCCAGGCGTATCCGCCAGACGGCGTTCGGAATAATTGTCGCCGCGCCCCGACCAGATGCCGGCGATGGCCGCCGCCAGTTGCTCGTCGTCCGCGCCGCCGCGGATCAGCGCGCGCAGGTCATACCCGCGGCTGGCGAACAGGCAAAGGAACAGGCGCCCTTCCGGCGACAGCCGCGCCCGCGTACAGCCTTCGCAGAACGCATGGGTTACGCTGGAAATCACGCCGATCTCGCCGGCGCCGTCGGCATAGGACCAGCGTTGCGCCACGCGTCCCATCGCATCGCCGCCCATCGGCAGCAGCGGAAATTGCGCGCCGATGCGGGCAACGATGTCGTCGCTGGGCAGGACTTCGGCCATGTTCCAGCCGTTGGTGCTGCCCACGTCCATGTATTCGATGAAACGCAGGATGTGGCCCGACCCGCGAAAGTGCCGCGCCATGGGCAGTATCTGATCGTCGTTGACGCCGTGGCGCACGACCATGTTGACCTTGACCGGCGCCAGGCCGGCCTGGGCCGCGGCATCGATACCGCGCAATACGTCGGCGACGGGAAAATCGGTGTCGCTCATGCGGGCGAACATGGCTGGGTCCAGCGCATCCATGCTGACGGTCACGCGCGTCAGGCCGGCGTCCTTTAGTGCGCGCGCCTTGCGCGCCAGCAGGCTGCCGTTGGTGGTCAGCGTCAATTCCAGCGGCTGGCCGTCGGGCGTTCGCAATTCCGCCAGCATGCCGATCAGGGTTTCGATGTTCTTGCGCAGCAGCGGCTCACCCCCGGTCAGGCGGATCTTGCGCACGCCCAGGCGCACGAAGACGCCGGCCGCGCGCGTCATCTCTTCAAAGGACAGCAGTTGCGCATGCGGCAGGAACACATGGCTGCTATCGAAAGTGTCGCGCGGCATGCAATAGGTGCAGCGGAAATTGCACCGATCGGTGACCGAAATACGCAGATCTTGCAGCGGACGCGCGCGCGTGTCGCGCACGGGCTGACCCGGCGCCGGCAGGACCGCGCTGCCTTCCGCCGGGGAGGTACTGGCGGCCACCGGCGCGCGGTGATCGGTCAGGTAGATAATTTTCGACATGATGTTCATCATAGCTGCACGCCAGGGCCTTTGCAGACCGGCTCAGCCGAATGCCTCCTGCAGCGTCTGTATGCGTCCTGTCTCGCTGGCGTCGTAGCCGATCAGTTGGCCGACGTAGCCCTTGTAATCCGTCCCCCTCATGATGGCCAGCAAAGCCTGCATGCCCGGCTGTTCCAGCGCCGCCTTGCGGATGGCGAAGAAATAGCGTTCCCGCGCCAGCGGAATGAAATCCAGACCGAAGCGGTGCGCGGCCGTTTCCACGCCGATACCCGCGTCGGCCATGCCGCTGGCTATATGGGCAGCGACCGCCATATGGGTAAATTCACTGTTTTCGTAGCCATGCACGTGCGTGACCGGAATTTCCAGCTGGCGCAGCATCAATTCGACCAACTGCCGGGTGCTGGAGCCGATCTGGCGATTGACGAAACGCACGTCGGCGCGCGCAAGGTCGGCAACGCCGTGGATATCCTTGGGATTGCCGGCCGTTACGAACAGACCGGTATTGCGCACGGCCAGATGGATCAGCAGGTGGTCGGTGGGATGCAGCCATTGCGCGTAATAGCGCAGCATGGCGTCCTCGAAATCACCCTGCGGCACCTGGAAACCGGCCAGATCGCATTCGCCGCTGTCCAGCGAGGCCAAGGCTTCGGTAGCGGTGCGATAGCGCAACTCCAAGCCCAGCGGCGCGCGCGCCGTACTGCCCACGCTGATGTGCTGCATCAGCGCTTCCACCGCGAAACCATGGCTGGCGTGCAGCCGCAGGTGCGGCCCGCTTTCCGGCAGCAGGCGTTCCAGGTCTTCCTGCAGTTCCGAGGCCAGGCTGTCCAGCATGGGCATCAGCCGCGCCTCGATGCGGCGGTTGGCCCACAGCAGGCGCTGGGCAAAGGGAGAAAGCTCGGTTCCATGGCGGCGGCGGGTGATCAGCAAGGGCGTACCGAACACCGTTTCGAAACGGCGCAGCACGCCCCAGCCGTGGCGATACGACAAGCCGCAAGCGCGGCAGGCGCCGGCGATATGGCCTACCGCGTCGATAGCCGACAACAAGGCCAGCACCTCCTGCAGCGGCACGCCGTCGTCGGCGCTGCCTCGTGTCAGCCACCATCCGGGGCGCAGGGCGATTCGAAAACCACCGTCACTCATGGCGTCATATAGGAAATTACATGCATATTGAATCCCATCTCTTGCAGGGCTAAAGTCCAATTCAAGAGACAACGGCGCTGACTATTATGTTCCTAAATACATATTAGCGCTGTCAGGAAACGATGTAATCAGGAGTTCCACTCCCATGCGAGAAGGCCAAGCCAGGGCAGACCTGGCATCCAATGCAGGCGCACGCGGCGGGGACCTTGCCCTGCAAGCCGCGGCCCAGTCCGAACACCCCGCCATCGCCGCCGCCGCGCGCGCGATCGCGGCGCACAAGGATGTGCCGGGTGCCTTGATGCCGATTCTGCACGCCGTGCAGCATGACCTGGGCTGTATCCCGGCGGAAGCCGTGCAGCCCATCGCCGAAGCGCTGAACCTGTCGCGCGCGGAAGTGCATGGGGTGATCACCTTCTACCCGCACTTCCGGCAGACGCCGCCGGGCCGCCACGTGGTGGAAATCTGCCGCGCCGAGTCCTGTCAGGCCATGGGTGGCGAACGTATCGCCGCCCATGCGCGCAAGAAACTGGGGTGCGACTTCCACGCCACCAGCGCCGATGGCGCCTTTACGCTGGAACCGGTGTATTGCCTGGGCCTGTGCGCCCAATCGCCCGCCATGCTTATCGACGGCGTGCCCTATGCACGGCTGACGCCCAAGCGCTTCGACACCATCCTCGGCTATGTCAAGGAGGACGCATGAGCAATTCCGCGACCTCGCCCGCCATCCCGGCCGCCACCGCGGCGGTAGCCGACGGCTCGAACGTCACCGTCTACGTGCCGCGCGACGCCGCCGCCCTTGCGGTGGGCGCCGATGAAGTCGTCCGCGCCATTCAAGACGAGGCCGCGCGCCGCGGCCAGGCGGTACGCATCATCCGCAACGGCTCGCGTGGACTGTTGTGGCTGGAACCGCTGGTGGAAATCGCGACGCCGGGCGGACGCATGGCTTACGGCCCCGTTCAGGCGGAAGACGTGGGCGCCCTGTTCGATGCCGATTGGCTGCATGGCGGCACGCACGCGCTGGGCCATGGCCTGACGGAAGAAATCCCCTACCTGAAGCAGCAGGAACGCCTGACCTTCGCTCGCGTCGGCATCACGGATCCGCTCGACCTGGACGACTATCAGGCGCATGGCGGGCTGGCAGGCCTGCGGCGCGCGCTGGCCATGACACCGGCACAGGTCGTCGAAGAAGTCCAGAATTCCGGCCTGCGCGGACGCGGCGGCGCTGCCTTCCCCACCGGCATCAAGTGGAAGACCGTGCTGACCACGCCGGCCGAGCAGAAATACATTGTCTGCAACGCGGACGAAGGCGATTCGGGCACCTTCGCCGACCGCATGCTCATGGAAGGCGATCCCTATGTGCTGATCGAAGGCATGGCGATCGCCGGCGTCGCCGTCGACGCGACGATGGGCTATATCTACGTCCGCTCGGAATATCCGCACGCCATCGCCGCGCTGGAAGACGCGATCGCGCGCGCCCGCGCGGCGGGCTGGCTGGGCAATGACATCCTGGGCAGCGGCAAGCGCTTCGACCTGGAAGTGCGCAAGGGCGCCGGCGCCTACATCTGCGGCGAAGAAACGTCGCTGCTCGAAAGCCTGGAAGGCAAGCGCGGCGTGGTGCGCGCCAAGCCGCCGCTGCCGGCAATCTCCGGCCTGTTCGGCAAGCCCACCGTCATCAACAACGTGATCTCGCTGGCCTCGGTGCCGATCATCCTGGCGCGCGGCGCGGCGTATTACCGCGACTTCGGCGTGGGCCGCTCGCAAGGGACGCTGCCCTTTCAGCTGGCCGGCAATCTCAAGCATGGCGGGCTGGTGGAAAAGGCCTTCGGCCTGACCCTGCGCGAACTGCTTTACGACTTTGGCGGCGGCAGCGCGTCCGGCCGGCCGCTGCGCGCGGTGCAGGTCGGCGGCCCGCTGGGCGCCTACCTGCCCGAATCGCAGTGGGACGTGCCGCTGGACTACGAAGCCTATGTGAAGATTTCCGCGATGATCGGCCACGGCGGCCTGGTGGCCTTCGACGACACCGTGGACATGCAATGGATGGCGCGCTATGCGATGGAATTCTGTGCCATAGAGTCCTGCGGCAAATGCACGCCCTGCCGTATCGGCTCGACGCGCGGCATGGAAACCATAGACCGTATCGCCGCGCGCGGCGCGGACCACGAGCAGCAGGTGCATCTGCTGCGCGACCTGTGCGACACCATGCTGGGCGGCTCGCTGTGCGCGCTGGGCGGCATGGCGCCGTATCCGGTGCTGTCGGCCCTGAATCATTTCCCCCAGGACTTCGGCGTATCGACCGCGAACGCGGACGCCGCGCACCCGGCGTAGTGCGCGGGCACGCACCTTGATCATGCACGGCCCGGGGACAGCCCCAGGCCGATAAAGAAGAAAGATTGGAGATTCCACCATGTTGGAAACCGTCATCAAACGAGACCGGGACTACGGTACTCCGGCGCGCGTGTCCGAAAAGCAGGTCAGCCTTACCATCGACGGCCAGGAAATCCGCGTGCCCGCCGGCACCTCGCTGATGCGCGCGGCCGCGGAAGCAGGGATCAACATTCCCAAGCTCTGCGCCACCGACAGCCTGGAAGCCTTCGGTTCCTGCCGCCTTTGCCTGGTGGAAATCGACGGGCGGCGCGGCTATCCGGCTTCCTGCACCACCCCGGCCGAAGAAGGCATGGTCGTGCGCACGGAAACGCCCAAGCTGCACGACCTGCGGCGCGGCGTCATGGAACTGTATATATCCGACCATCCGCTGGACTGCCTGACCTGTCCGGCCAACGGTGATTGCGAACTGCAGGACATGGCGGGCGTGGTGGGCCTGCGCAACGTGCGCTACGGCTACCAGGGCGCCAACCACTTGAACGACGCCAAGGACGAGTCCAACCCGTATTTCACCTATGACCCGTCCAAGTGCATCGTCTGCAACCGCTGCGTGCGCGCCTGCGAGGAAACGCAGGGCACGTTCGCCCTGACCATTTCAGGCAAGGGCTTCGATTCGCGCGTGTCGGCCGGCCAGAGCCAGCCCTTCCTGGAAAGCGAATGCGTGTCGTGCGGCGCCTGCGTGCAGGCCTGCCCCACCGCCACGCTGGAAGAAAAGACCGTCATCATGATGGGACAGGCCGAGCATTCCGCGATCACCACCTGCGCCTATTGCGGCGTGGGCTGCGGCTTCAAGGCGGAAATGAAAGGCCAGGAAGTCGTGCGCATGGTGCCCTGGAAGGATGGCCAGGCCAACCGCGGACATTCCTGCGTAAAGGGGCGCTTTGCCTGGGGCTATGCGACGCACAAGGAACGCGTCACCAAGCCCATGATCCGCAAGCACATCACCGATCCCTGGCGCGAGGTCTCGTGGGAAGAGGCCATCGCCTACGCGGCGTCTGAATTCAAGCGCCTGCAGGCCAAGTATGGCCGCGACTCGATCGGCGGCATCACCTCATCGCGCTGCACGAACGAAGAAACCTGGCTGGTACAGAAACTGGTGCGCGCCGGCTTCGGCACCAACAACGTCGATACCTGCGCGCGCGTGTGCCACTCGCCCACGGGCTACGGCCTGAAGCAGACCCTGGGCGAATCCGCGGGCACGCAGACCTTCGACTCGGTCATGTTCTCGGACGTGGTCATCGTCATGGGCGCCAACCCCAGCAGCGCGCATCCGGTATTCGCCTCGCGCCTGAAGCGCCGCCTGCGCGAAGGCGCGCGTTTGATCGTCATTGATCCGCGCCGCACCGAACTCGTCAGCGCGCCGCACGTCAAGGCCGATTACCACTTGCCGGTGCGGCCGGGCACCAACGTTGCGCTGCTGTCCGCCATGGCGCACGTGATTGCCACCGAAAGCCTGATCGACGAGTCCTTCGTCGCCGAACGCTGCGAAACCAAAGCCTTCCAGCAATGGCGCGAATTCGTCTCGCGCCCCGAGAACTCGCCGGAAGCCACGGAAGCCATCACCGGCGTGCCGGCCGCCGACGTGCGCGGCGCCGCCCGCCTGTACGCGACGGGCGGCAACGCGGCGATCTATTACGGCTTGGGCGTAACGGAACACAGCCAGGGTTCGACCACCGTGATGGGCATCGCCAACCTGGCCATGGCCACCGGCAACATCGGCCGCGAAGGCGTGGGCGTGAATCCGTTGCGCGGCCAGAACAACGTACAGGGTTCCTGCGACATGGGGTCGTTCCCGCACGAGCTGCCGGGCTACCGCCACATTTCCGATGACAAGGTGCGTGGCGAATTCGAACGCGACTGGGGCGTAACGCTGCAACCGGAACCGGGCCTGCGCATCCCCAATATGTTCGAAGCCGCGCTGTCCGGCACCTTCAAGGGCTTGTACTGCCAGGGCGAGGACATCGTGCAGTCCGATCCCAACACGCAACACGTGGCGGCGTCCCTGGCGGCGATGGAATGCATCGTGGTGCAGGACCTGTTCCTGAACGAAACGGCCAAGTACGCACATGTCTTCCTGCCCGGTTCGTCCTTCCTGGAAAAGGACGGCACGTTCACCAACGCGGAACGGCGCATCTCGCGCGTGCGCAAGGTCATGGAACCGCGCAACGGCAAGTCCGACTGGGAAGTCACGGTGGACCTGTCCAATGCCATGGGCTATCCCATGCATTACACCCATCCCAGCCAGATCATGGAAGAGATCGCACGGCTGACGCCCACCTTCAGCGGCGTCACCTACGCCAAGATCGACCGTCTGGGCAGCGTGCAATGGCCCTGCAATGACGAGGCCCCGGAAGGTACGCCCATCATGCACATCGACGAGTTCGTGCGCGGCAAGGGCAAGTTCATCATCACGCAATACGTGCCCAGCGAAGAGCGCAGCACCCGCAAGTATCCGTTGCTGCTCACCACCGGCCGCATCCTGTCGCAATACAACGTGGGCGCGCAGACACGCCGCACGCCCAACGTCATGTGGCACAGCGAGGACCTGCTGGAAATCCATCCGCAGGACGCGGAAGACCGCGGGATCAACGAGGGCGACTGGGTTGGCGTGCAAAGCCGCGCGGGCGATACCGTTTTGCGTGCCGTTCTGACCGACCGCATACAGCCCGGCGTGGTCTACACCACCTTCCACTTCCCGGAATCGGGCGCCAACGTGGTCACGACGGACAACTCGGACTGGGCCACCAACTGCCCCGAATACAAAGTCACGGCCGTGCAACTGACGCGCGTGTCGCAGCCGTCGGAATGGCAGCGCCAGTGGAGCCGCTTCAGCGACATCCAGCAAAAGCTGCTGGCCGAACGCGAAACCGCGCCGGCGGGCAAATAGGCGGCCGACAGGCAAGGCGGACATCGCACGATATGGCACGAGAGATATCCCAGCACCACGCCGACACCGTCGGCCCGCACACCACGGGCCGGGCGGCTGCCACCGCGAAGCGCCCGGCCGGGGAACGCGAGGCCCCCGGCTCCATGCGGGCAGAGCAGGAGCCGGATCTGCTGGTGCCGACGTCGGCGCGGGCGCGCGTGCTGCGCATCCGCGACGGCGTGCTGGCGCGCGAGCCCGACGACGACGTGCTGGCCGAAGAAACGCCCATCGCACTGGAATACAACGGCATCAGCCACGTCACCATGCTGGCGACGCCGGCCGACCTGGAAGACTTTGCCGTCGGCTTTTCGCTGACCGAAGGCATCATCGATAGTGCGCACGACGTGCGCGACATCGAATCGCGCTCCGGCCCGCAAGGCGTGGTACTGGCCCTGACGATCTCCAGCGCCTGCGCGGCCCGCCTCAAGGACAGGCGCCGCGCGATGTCCGGGCGCACCGGCTGCGGTCTGTGCGGTGTGGAAACGCTGCCGGAAGTACTGCGCGACGTCGCGCCCGTGCCGACCGGCGCGCCGGTCGCCGTGGGCGCGGTGCTGAGCGCCATGCGCGCGATGCGCGAACGCCAGTCCCTGCACGCGCTCACGGGCGCCACGCATGCCGCCGGCTGGGCCGGCGCGGACGGCGCCATCGGACTGGTGCGCGAAGACGTCGGGCGGCACAACGCGCTGGATAAGCTGATCGGCGCGCTGGCGCGGCGTGCCGATGGCGCCCCTGCCGCCGGCACGGGTCTGATCGTCGTGTCCAGCCGGGCCAGTTTTGAAATGGTGCAGAAAACCGCCGCGGCCGGTGTCGGCATCCTGGCCGCGGTTTCGGCGCCGACCGCGCTCGCGCAGCGCTTGGCCGACCAGCTCAATATCGCCCTGCTGGGTTTCATGCGCGACAACGACACCACGCTGTACGCGCACACCGAACGCATCTCCGCGTAACGAAGGGAGCAAGAATGGAGATAGGCAACCTGGTACGCATGGCCAACCGCATCGGCGATTTCTTCGACGCCATGCCGGACCGCCCCGAGGCGGTCGAGGGCGTCGCGAACCATATCCAGAAATTCTGGGAACCGCGCATGCGGGTGGAACTGCTGGCCTTTCTGGAAAGCCATCCGGACGGCGTCGATGGCGACGTCCGGCTCAGCCCGATCGTGCTGGAAGCAGTCGATCGCAACCGCGAACGACTGACACCCAGGGCGGCGGCGCATTGAATGTTTCGAAGACACATCAGGGAACACGCGTTCCGTCGCGGCCACGACGCCGCGCGGGCGGCTTAGCGCGGTCATCGCATTCCTGATATGAACGCGCGCGCCGGAATTCCGGACGCCATCGGCACGCGCGGGAAACACCAGCTGGTCTGGCATCCGAGGTAGAAGAAGCGGAAACCGTGAAGGCTCTAACGCGCCGTCCCGGCATTCCGGTCAAATCAAAACTGAAGGAGACAACATGAGCTCAGCGAGCACGCTGGACATTCCAGCCGGCAATCCCGGCTTTCTGGATAAGGAAAGAACCATCGCCGGCCCGGGTTTCAGCCGCTGGCTGGTGCCTCCCGCCGCGCTGGCGATCCATTTGTGCATCGGCATGGCCTACGGCTTTTCCGTATTCTGGCTGCCGCTGTCCAAAGCGCTGGGCGGCACTACCTCCCTGGCCTGCCCGGCCGATATGAGCCTGGTCACTGAACTCTTCACCACCAGCTGCGATTGGCGTATTTCCAGCATGACGGTGACCTACACCCTGTTCTTCGTCCTGCTGGGCTGCTCGGCGGCCGTATGGGGCGGCTGGCTGGAACGGGCCGGTCCACGCAAGGCGGGCATCGTATCGGCGGCCTGCTGGTGCGGCGGCCTGGTGATTTCCGCGCTGGGGATCCACCTGCATCAGCTGTGGATGCTATGGGTCGGCTCCGGCGTGATCGGCGGCGTGGGACTGGGACTGGGCTATATCTCGCCCGTCAGCACCCTGATCAAATGGTTCCCCGACCGGCGCGGCATGGCCACCGGCATGGCAATCATGGGTTTCGGCGGCGGCGCCATGGTGGGCGCACCGCTGGCCAATTTGCTGATGCGCCACTTTGCGACGGCCAGCTCGCCCGGCGTGTGGGAAACCTTTCTGACGATGGCCGTGATCTACGCGGTCTTCATGACCGCCGGGGCGCTGTCCTATCGCGTTCCCGCGACGAACTGGAAGCCAGCGGGCTGGACCCCGCCCGCGGCGCAGACCAATAACGCCATGATCACGCATGGCCATGTGCACGTGAAAAAGATCTGGGGCGTGCCGCAGTTCTGGCTGGTGTGGTGGGCGCTGTGCTTGAACGTGACCGCGGGCATCGGCATCCTGGGCATGGCCTCGCCGCTGCTGCAGGAAGTATTCGCCGGCAAGCTGATCGGGCAGGACGCGCTGACTTTTTCGCAATTGAACAAGGAGCAGCTGGCGGCGATCGCCACCATCGCCGCCGGCTTCACCGGCCTGCTCAGTCTGTTCAATATCGGCGGCCGTTTCGTGTGGGCCAGCCTGTCCGACAAACTGGGCCGCAAGCTGACCTACTGCGTCTTCTTCGTACTGGGCCTGGTGCTGTATTCGTCGGTGCCCTGGTCCGCGCATGCCGGCCACCTGGCGTTGTTCGTGGGTGCCTTCTGCATCATCCTGTCCATGTATGGCGGCGGTTTTGCCACGGTGCCCGCCTATCTGGCCGACCTGTTCGGCACCCAGATGGTCGGCGCCATCCATGGCCGCTTGCTGACCGCCTGGTCCGCGGCCGGCATTTTCGGCCCGGTGCTGATCAGCTATCTGCGCGAATACCAGCTATCCATCGGCGTGCCACGCGCGCAGGTCTACGACATCACCATGTATATCCTGGCCGGGATCCTGGTGGTCGGCCTGCTGTGCAACCTGGCCATCCGGCCGGTCAATGCCAAGCACTTCATGAATGACGAGGAACTGGCCAAGGAGAAGGCGCTGGCGCATGAACGCGCCGTTGCCACGGAAGTCCACGGCGGATCGGCGTCGACCATCAATACGCCCAGGTCGGCGATAGTCTTCGGCTGGGCCTGCGTGTGCATCCCGCTGGCGTGGGGTATCTGGGTAACGCTGCAGCAGGCGGTGGTGCTGTTCCGCTGAAGCGGCGGCAGAGGGGCGGCCACGGGGCCGACCGTGGACCACGCAAGAAAAATCGCCGGCATCTCGTTGGAGTGCCGGCGATTTTTCTTTGTAGGCGCGCGGGGCGGCGCGCCGAGACCCGGGTCAGGCTTTGTCTTCCTTGACGCGGTACACCAGCACCGCGACATGGGCCAGCGATAGCACCTTGGCCGTTACGCTGCCCAACAGCAGCCGGGACAAGCCGCTACGGCCATGGCTGCCGATAAAAACCAGATCGCAGCCGTTGTCCTGCGCGGCATGCACGATGCCGTCGGCGACGTTGAAATTGGAGACGGCGCGCGAGGTGGCTTTCACGTTGGCGGTTTCCGCGCGATCCAGCACGTGCTTCAGGTAGCGCTTCGATTGTTCGGCCGAGGCTTTTTCGTAGTCCTCGTCGGTGATCGCGTAGGCGGCCGCCATGCCGTCGAAACCTATGGTCGCGGCGAAAGGCTGGGTAACGTGCAGGGCGACGACTTCAGCGCCGACGGATCGGGCGAAGCAAACCCCCGCGTTCGCCGCCTGGGCGGACAGCGGAGACCCGTCGGTGGGAATGAGGATTTTTTTGAACATGTTCTGCTCCTTACACGGTTTGTGCGTATCCCATCCTACCGGAAAAGCGCCGGCGGCGGCAGAGCAGCGTCCCTAGGGCTTGGGGGCCGATTGCTGCGACGCAACAAACAAATTGGTGCAGCGACCGCCACTACGGCAATAAGCCAGGATGGGTTGCGGCAGCGTATGCAGCAACTCCGTAAAACGGGCGACGTCGTCCGCGGTCATCGCGCCGCTGACGACGGGTTGGTATTCGACCGTCAGCCCGGCGCTCAGGGCCGCTTGCGACACGTCCGCCGCGGTGGGCTGAGTCGGGCCGCCTTCGTAGTCCGGGCGGTTGATGATGACGCTTTTATACCCGGCGGCGGCCACGGCGGCCATATCGTCGGGCGACAGCTGGGGCGCGACGGCAAATGTTTCGGTCAGGCGATTGATGGGAACGGACATGGCGATCTTCCTTGAATGTGCGACGTATGCAGCCAGTATATGCGGGACGCGGCATGCAGCGCAGGCGCGCGGGACGCTACGCCTTTGCGGCCGGGCTGCCGTGCAGCAATTGCCGCAGCAACTGCCAGGCCGGCGCATTGTCCACCATGCTGGCGGAGAAACGCAGATAGGTCGACGGCGCCTGCGACGGAGAAAACAGCGAACCCGGCGCCAGCAACATGTTCTGCTCCGCGGCCGCGCGCGCCAGGCTTTCCGCATCGCGGCCGCAATCGGCCCAGACGAACATGCCGGCATGCGGCATCTCGGGAATGCGCAGGCCCAGGTCCAGCAGGCGCCGGACGCAGCGTTCGCGCGCATCGTCCACGCGCGCGCGCACCCGTTCGATGTGGCGGCGAAACTGGCCGTCCGCCAGGATGCGATGAATCACGCGTTCACCCAGTTCGGGCGACGTCAATCCGGCCAGCATCTTCAGGTCCGCCAGCTTCTGCAGCAGCGCTGGCGCGGCGGCGACATAACCGACGCGCAGGCTGGGCGCCAGCATCTTGGAGAAACCTCCCACCAGGATCACGCGGTTGAGCCGGTCCAGCACCGACAGCCGCATGGCGTTGCCCGGGTGCAGTTCCGCATAGGTGTCGTCTTCGACCACCGTGAAATCATGGCGCTCGGCGATGCGCAGAATGTCGTAGGCCGCGCCCGCCGACAGCGTGTGCCCAGTCGGGTTGTGCACCACGCTATTGATGATGAACAGCTTGGGGCGATGCTGCGCGGCAAGCTTTTCCAGGACTTCCACATCCGGACCGGCGGCCGTGCGCGGCACGCCTATCACGCGCGCGCCCACCGCCGCCAGGCGGCCGAATATCACGAACCACGCGGGGTCTTCCACCAGCACCGTGTCGCCAGGCCCCACCAGCAGGCGCGCGATCAGGTCCAGGCCATGGGTGACGCCGTTGGTCGTCAATAGATTGTGTTCGGGATGCGCCGGAACGCCGATGCCTTGCAGCAACGCCGCGATCTGCTGGCGCAGGGGCAGATACCCCTGCGGATGCCCATACGAAAGGAAATTGCCGCGCACGGTACGCCCCACGGCGCGCACGGCGCCGGCGATCATGTCGGCGTCCAGCCAGTCGGCCGGTAGCAGCCCGGCGCCGCCCGGCATGCCGGGCGCGGCGGATTCGCGGAACATGCTGCGCAACAGCCAGGAAATATCGATGCGCGCGGGCGTGTCCAGCGTGGCCTCCGGCGCGGCGGGTACAGCGGCGGCGGCACGCGCTGTATCGCGCGCCGCGACGAAAAAGCCGGCACCGCGCCGCGACTGCACCAGGCCGCTCGCAGCCAGGCGATCGTAGGCTTCCACCACGGTAAAGCGGCTCACGCCGGCCTGTTCCGCCATGGTTCGGATCGACGGCAGGCGCGACCCGGGACGCAGGCCCTCATCCTGGATGCGGCGCGTCAGGTCATCGGCCAGCTGGGTCGCCAAGGTGACGTCGTTGCCGCGGACGGGACGCCAGGCTGGAGCGGGCGCGGGAGAAAGTGTCATGGTCAGGGCACCAGGCCAGTTATTCCGGTGAACTGGAAAATTGTACCGGTACTGTACCGGTATCTGTGCGTAGAGTGTCACTTCCGGCATCGCGGCGCAAGAGGCTCTGGCTCGTGGTTTTCACCGGTCTGTCGCCTTATGCGTTGATGCTGATGCCGATGCCGATGCCGATGCCTGATGCTGATGTCTGGCACCTGGGCTTGGCGCCTGATTCTCGCCGTCTTTCGGATTTCCACCATGCCTCGCCCATCCTTCACCGCTTCCGTCTCTTCCACATCCGATACGCCGCGCGGCTGGGAAGGCTACGGCGCCGCGCTGGTCGGCATTCTGATTTTCAGCCTGACCTTGCCGATGTCACGCATCGCCGTGGCGGAACTGGATCCGTTGCTGGTCGGCCTGGGCCGCGCGCTGGCCGCCGCCGTGCCAGCCGGGCTGCTGTTGTGGCTGACGCGCAGCCGCCTGCCGCGGCGCGAGGAAATGCACGGCGTCATCCTGGCCGCGCTGGGGGTGGTCGTTGGTTGGCCGGTGACCTCGACCGTGGCCATGCAATCGGTGCCTGCCGCGCATGGCGCCGTGATCAACGGGCTGCTGCCGTTGGCGACCGCCGCCTGCGCCGCCCTGGGTAGCGGCGAGCGGCCGTCGCGCCAATTCTGGCTGTGGGCCATGGCCGGAGCCGGCCTGGTCGCCGCTTTCGCGCTGCGCGAGGGCGGCGGCGCGCCGCAGGCCGGCGATCTGTGGCTGCTGGTCGCCGTCGCGCTGGGCGGGATGGGTTATGCGGAAGGCGCACGGGTATCGCGGACGCTGGGCGGCTGGCGTACCATCTGCTGGGCGCTGGTGTTCAGCGCGCCGTTCATCGCCGGCCCGGTCGCCTGGATGGCCGCGCATGTGCCGGCGGCGCCGTCCGCCTCCGCCTGGATGGCGTTGGCATATCTGTCCTTCGGCTCCATGTTCCTGGGCTTTTTCGCCTGGTATCGCGGACTGGCTCGCGGCGGCATCGCGCGCGTCGGACAAATACAGCTGCTTCAGCCTTTCATGACGGTCACGGCCGCCGCCGTGCTGTTCGGCGAACAGGTCGCGCCCGCCACGCTGGCCTTCGCGCTGGCCGTGATCGGCGTCATCGCGGGTGGGCGCGCCGCAGCCTCGCGTGGAAAAAAGTAAGGCCCCCACGCTGCGCCTTCGGCTTGCCGCCCAGCGGCAAAAAATAAGCTTTCACCGGGATTTTTGAAAAGAGAACCGATTGGTCCCGGCACACACGGCATTACAAGACCCGCACTGGACGCGACGTTATGACGGACACTATTCCGCTGCTTTCCGCCAACCTGCTGGGGCCGGTGGCGCTGTTTTCCCTGGTCAGCTCTATCACGCCGGGCCCGAACAACATCATGCTGGCCTCGTCGGGGCTGAACTTCGGCTTCCGTCGCACGGTGCCGCACATGCTGGGCGTCAATATCGGATTTTCGTTGATGATCCTGCTGGTCGGCGCCGGACTGGGCGCTGTCTTTCACAGCTCGCCGCTGCTCTACACGCTGTTGAAGTACGGCGGTGCGGCCTATTTGCTGTATTTGGCCTGGAAGATCGCCACCGCCGGGGAAATCCGCGAAGGAAACCGGCGCGCGCAGCCCTTTACCTTCCTGCAGGCGGCGGCATTCCAGTGGATCAATCCCAAGGCCTGGGTCATGGTGGTCGGCCTGGCCGCCACCTATATTCCCGAATCGGGTTTCTTCATGAACCTGCTGGTGGCCACCATCGTTTGCGGCGTGGTGAACCTGCCCAGCATCGGCATCTGGGTCACCTTCGGCACGGCGCTGCGCCGTGTGCTGCACAAGCCCGGCGTGGTGCGTGCCTTCAATCTGACCATGGCCGGGCTGCTGGTCGTATCGCTCTACCCCGTCGCGCAGGACCTGGCTGAACTTTTCGGGTAGACCGGATCGCCCGGCCAGCCGCGCATGGCGCGCGCGGCTTTGGTCCGTTTCGTCCGCTGCATCCGTTTCACCCGCTGCGTCCGTTTCGCCCGCTGCGTCCGTTTCACCCGCTGCGTCCGTTTCGCCGAGGCCTTGGCGCGGGAACCGGCGCCGCAACGGCCGGTCTATCGTTCATGCCCTTATCCCCGCGCCTGCCCATCCGTATCGGTCTGCGGCGTGCCATCGCATGCGCGCTGGTGGCCGGCGCCGCCGTCGTGGGCTGCACGCAACTGGACGCCTGGCAGCGGGAAGCAATTTTTTCGCCGGCCCAAGGCGACCGGCGCTGGTTCAGCGAACCGCCCGAGGGCACGCGGATGTTCGATCTGGCCGTCGCGCCGGACCAGCATGTGCGCGCCTGGTACTGGCAAAGCCCCGATCCGCGCGCTCCGACTGTGCTCTACCTGCACGGCGCGCGTTGGGACCTGAACGGCAGCGCTTTTCGCATGGCGAGCTGGACGCGCCTGGGCTATTCGGTGCTCGCCATCGATTACCGCGGCTTCGGCGATTCCACCCGGATGCTGCCTTCCGAGGAAAGCGCCGGCCAGGATGCCGCCACCGCCCTGCGCGAACTGGCAAAGCTGCAGCCTGATCCGGCGAGGCGCTTCGTCTACGGCCATAGCCTGGGCGGTGCCATCGCCATCGATCTGGCGACGCGCAAGGACATGCCGGCTTTCGCCGGCCTGGTCGTCGAATCCAGTTTCACCAGCATCGCCGCCATGCTGCAAATCCAGAAATGGGGCTGGTTGCCGGGCGCCACCCTGCTCGTCACGCAACCATTCGACTCGCTGGACAAGCTGGCCGACCTGACCACGCCGGTGCTTTTCCTGCACGGCACCAACGACCAGATAGTGCCGCCCGCCATGAGCGATCAGTTGTTCGCCGCCGCGCAGCGGGTGGCACCCAACCTGAAGCGGCTGGTAAAGATAAACGGTGCGTCGCATTCGGGTGCCGTGCGCAGCGGCCCGGTCTACGATCAAGCTGTTGAATCCTTCATCCATGACGCCACGGCGGCGTATCACGGCCCCCCCATGCCGCAGCGCCCGCCGGCCGAAGCGCGGACGGACGGTCCCCAGGCGGCCGGCTCCGGATCGTTGTAAATATATTAAGAACACTTTAGACTGCTCCATCGGCGCGCAACGCGCGCCTTTTCCATTGGAGACGACCTTGAACCGTACGCGCTGGCAAGGGGTATTTCCCGCCGTCACGACCAAATTCCACGCCGACGAATCCCTGGATCACGAAGAAATGCGCCGGCACTTCGGCTTCCTGATCGAAAACGGCGTCCATGGCATGGTGACCTGCGGCTCGCTGGGCGAGGCCAGCACGCTGTCGATGGAAGAGAAACTGGCGATCGCCAAGACCGCGGTCGAGGTCAGCGCCGGCCGGGTTCCCGTGCTGGCCAATGTCTCGGAAACCAGCACCCGCGATGCGCTGCGCTACGTCAACGCGGCCGTGGACCTGGGCGTGGACGGCTTTATGGTGATGCCCTCGGTTCTCTACGTGGCCGATGCCCGGGAAGCCATGCAGAACGTGCGCACCATCGCCGAAGCGGCGAAAAAGCCCTGCATGATCTACAACAACCCGGTGGCATATCGCGTCGATCTGAAGCCCGAGCATATGGCACAGTTGGCCGATTGCGAATGGCTGGCCGCCATCAAGGAAAGCACCGACGACATCCGCCGCATCACCGACCTGCGCAACGCCCTGGGCACGCGCTACCAGTTGTTCATCGGTGTCGACGATCTGTCCTTCGAGGCGCTGGCGCTGGGTGCCGACGGCTTGCTGGCCGGCCTGGTCACCGCCTTTCCGCGCGAAACGGTGGCGCTCTACGACCTGATGAAGGCGGGCGACTGGGCCCGGGCGCTGAAACTCTATCAGTGGTTCACGCCGCTGCTGCACCTGGACGTGTCGACCAAGCTCGTGCAGAACATCAAGCTGGCCGAAACCCTGGCCGGCGTCGGCAACGAATACGTGCGCCGCCCGCGCCTGCCGTTGCATGGCGAAGACCGCGCGCGCGTGGAAAGCATCGTCAACGGGGCGCTGGAAAAGCGGCCGGAGGAATTCCGTTCGCGCCTGGGATGAGCGCCGCGCGGCCGCCGGTCTCAAGTACCATACGGCCGCAACACGACAAAAAAGCCTGGACCATGAGCGCAGCCTTGCCCAAACGCCGAGCCGCCGACGTTGCCTATGACGCCGTCGAAAGCATGATCGCAACCTTGCAGCTGCAGCCCGGCAGCCCGGTGGTTGAAGCCGATCTGGTGCAGCGCACGGGCCTGGGCCGCACGCCCCTGCGCGAGGCCCTGCTACGCATGGTGTCGGCCGGCCTGATCACACAAGAACCGCGGCGCGGCCTGCGCGTGTCCAACGTGCAGCTGGCCGACCATCTGGACCTTATCCAGACGCGGCGGGCCCTGGAACAGCTGATCGCCAAGGCAGCCGCCCGGCGCGCCACGCCGCCGCAGCGGGCCAGTATCCTGGCTTGCGCCGGCAATATGATGCGCGCCGCCGAAGGCGGCGACCTGGACGACTATATGCGTGCCGATCAAATGCTGGACCACGCCTGCCATGAGGCCTGCCGCAATATGTCGGCGGTAACGGCGGTGACGCCGATGCTGATTCAATGCCGCCGCTTCTGGTATGCGTACCAGCATGAAGGCGACGTGAAGGAAGGCGCGCGCCACCACATGGCCATGGCCGAAGGGATCGCCAGCGGCAATGAACAGGCCGCGGCAGGCGGCGCCGACGCGCTGATGGATTATCTGGAGGCGTTCGCGCGCAAGGTCATCGACGCATAGCGTTCGATGCGCAGCCCCGTGGACGACAGCCATTCATCCAGGCCGGGCCGCGACAGCACCTGGTATTCCGCGCCGCGCTGCGCGTCCATGCCCTGGCGGCCGCCAGCCGGCATTGCCGGATGGCACATCAACAGATCGCCATCGCGCGCATTGTCCAACCACAGCCTGAGCAGATCGTCGTAGACCTGCGCGCCGCCCTGGAAGTCGTAAACACCCAGGAAGCGCCGGTTGGTGCGCAGTCCGGCATCCGCCGCGGCGCGGGCGAAAGCCCCCGATCCCAGCGCCGCGATAATGCGGGCCTTGCGCTGCAAAGGCGTCGGCACGCCGTCCAGGCAACCCGGCGCCGTATAGCGCAGCCACGGCCCTTGTCCGGGATAGCGGCGCGCCAGCACACCGAACAGCGCATGGCGGATCTGCGGTAACTGGTGCACGTGCTGATGCCCGTCGATGAAATCCGGTGCCCGATCCATCGCCGACTCAAAGGCATCAAGCTGGCGTTCGATCTGCCGCGCCACGCGTCCGCTATCGAGCATCCGGCCGTAGGCGCAGGCGATCAGGCGCGGCAAGGGCAGATACAGGCCCGATTCGCCCAGCGCTTCGGTAAAGTTCAAATGCACGCCGGCATCGACATCCAGTTCACGCAGCTGGACCGCATCGCGACGAAATGACGAAGCCACCGAAAGGCAGCCCACCGCGCTGAGCCGATGCGCGCGCACCAGGTTCAAAACACCGTCATTAATGGCCGGGTTCATGCCAAAATCGTCGGCGCATACGACAATGCGCCTGACGCCGGCATGCGTGTCCGCCGGCCCTTCCGACATCATCGCCATGGAATTTCTGGAATGCGGACTTTGATCCGACAAGTGAGCTGGTTCATCGCTGTTGGCTGCGCGGCCGCCGCTACCCACTGGGTAACGGTAGTCGCTTGCGTGGAAGCGCTGGCCGCTCCACCCTTGGCGGCGAACGTCGTGGGTTGGCTGGTGGCGTTCTGTGTTTCCTTCAGCGGTCATTATCGACTCACCTTCCGTCATCAAGCCAGCGCATGGCATGTAGCGGCGGGGCGGTTTTTCTGCGTATCGGCAGCGGGATTCATGGTCAACGAAATTTCATACGCCTGGCTGCTGCGTCGCACGGCGCTGCGATACGACGTCCTGCTGGCCCTGATACTGATCGTCATCGCTGTCCTGACCTTTCTGCTCAGTCGTTTTTGGGCGTTTCGTCGCAATAGCGCGACCTGAACGCGGCGTCGGGCACCACGCGCCATAGCGCGCGCCTGCCGCTAACCGCGTAAGGCGCCAGACCGCTCAAGGCTGGATACGCATCCTGGTCCTCTTCGGGATTGCCCCAGAACCAGAATGTCTGACCGGCTGGCGCGGCACACAGGCGCGCCTGCAGTTCGTGCGTGGATATCAGCGTGTCCTTCATGACGTCCGGACGGAACTGGCCGGCGTCGTAAAGCTCCTTGCGCCAATTATCCCGCCGCGGGATGGCAGGATTATCCCAGTTGTCCACCACCCAGGCCGGGCGCGGATCGCGCATCGCCATGGGCAGGTCATAGGCATAGTTATGCAGCATGACGACCTGGTCGCCAGGCTTGAAGTCGGCGCGCGCACGCGCGCCCAGCGGAGCCGAAGTAGGCCGTGCGTAGATGGCGACGAACACGACCATCAGCACGCACAGGATGACCGCGAGCCCGGCGCTGGCGCGGTAGCGGCGCCGTATGCGGTCTGGATCGGGGCCCGCCAGCCCGGCCGCGATAACCTCGGCCGCCAGCACCGCCAGCGGAGCCAGCGTCGGCAGTATGTAGCCGACCAGTTTGGAAGCCGGCAACGAAAAGAAGCCCAGTACCACCACCAGCCAGGTACCCATCAACAGGCGCACGGCATGCGCATCGCCATCGCGTTCAGCCCAGAAGGCCTTGCGGAATACGGCGATCAGCCAGAACGTCCAGGGCAGCACCATCCCCGCCAGCACCGGCACGTAGTACCAGATCGGCTGGCGATTGTTGAAGGACTCTTCGGCGAAACGGTCGAGCTGCTGGAAAATGAAAAAGTAATTGAAGAAACCTGGAAACTCCTGCTGCATGGTCCAGAACCAGGGCAGGCAGACCACCAGGAAGGCGACGATGGCGGGCGGCCACAGCAGCGCGCCCAACCCGCGCCACTGGCGCAGCATGACGATCCAGATCAACAGAATGCCGCCGGGCAGCACGACGCCGATCAGCCCCTTGGACAATACGCCTAATGCCGCGAGGACGCCGGTTGCGACGGCCAGCCAGCGCCAGGACTGCCCGCGCGTTGCATTCAGTACCGTGCTGGCACCGGCCACCGTTGTCAGCGTGATCATGCTGGCCACCAGCATGTCCAGATTGGCGAACTGCGCGGCACCGAAGAAAAACGGTTGCGTCGCCAGGACCACCAGCGCCACCGTCGCCACCCGCACGCCCCGGTAGTGGCGCAGGAAGGCGTATACGGCCATCGCCGCCGCCCAGGCGGCCAGCCACGAAGGCAGGCGGGCAGACCAGGTATGCGCGCCAAACACATTGAATGCGCCGCCGGCCAGCCAGTAGTAAAGCGGCGGCTTGTGGAAAAAAGGCATGCCGTTGAGCAAGGGCACGCCGTGTTCGCCGGAACGCAGCATTTCCCATGCGATCCCGGAGTAGCGGCCTTCGTCGGGCATCGACATGGGCCGCAGCCAGGACAGCCACAGCAGCCAAATGCCCGTGACAAGGAAAAGCCATACCCTGGGCAGCGCCTCCAGCCGGCGCATCCAGGCCTCGAGGGCGCGTGACATGATCAACGGGAATTGTTTCTTTCAGTGAAGGCCTTGCCGCGCTGTTCGCGCACGACATACAGCGGGCGGCCTTTTACTTCGTCGAAGATGCGGCCGACGTATTCGCCGACCACGCCCAGCGACAGCAGATTGATGCCGGCAAAGAACATCAGCGCGGCGACAATGGTAGTCCAGCCAGACACCGCATTGCCGTAAAGCAGGAAGTCCACCACCAGATAGCAGCCGTAGGCGAAGGACACCAGGGCAAAGGCGACGCCGATCATGCTGACCATGCGCAGCGGCCACGTGGTAAAGGCCGTCAGGCCCGCGGCCGCCAGCCTGAAAAGCTTGCGCTTGCTGTAGTGGCTGTTGCCGTGCGCGCGCTCGTCCGGCGTATAAGGCAAGGCTTCGGCCTGGAAGCCCACCCACGCATACAGCCCCTTCATGAAACGCGTACGTTCGGGCAAGGCATTCAGCGCTTGCACCACGCGGCGGTCCATCAGACGAAAATCGCCCGCGTTCTCGGGTACATCCACGCCACGGCCTTCGCTCAGCAAACGGTAGAACAGGCGCGACCCGGTCCGCTTGAACCAGGACTCGCTATCGCGGTTTGACCGTACGGCATAGACCATGTCGGCGCCGGCGCGCCAGCGGGCCAGCATTTCCGGAATCAGCGCCGGCGGATGCTGCATGTCGGCATCCAGCGAAATGACGACGTCGCCGGTGGCTACCTCCAGGCCGGCGCTGAGCGCGGCTTCCTTGCCGAAATTGCGCGACAGGCGCACATAGCGGAAGCCGTCGATCGCGGACCATTCTTGCATCAGCTCAGCCGTGCCGTCGGTGCTGCCGTCGTCGATCACGATGACTTCCCAGGCGGTGCACAGCTTGCCGAGCATGGACATCAGCGCGGGCAGCAGCACGCCCAGGTTCTCGCATTCGTTCAGGCCGGGAACGACGCAGGAAATGCGGATGTCGCGCGCGTCCGCTTTGCGCGAAAGGGCCTCGGCGGTTAGCGCGCGCGCGGTGAACGCTTCGGAACGGGATTCGATGTGCATGTCGATCGCGGGGGTGGAAACTGCCGTCCGGCAGTATGGACCCATCCATGTCGAATTTTCATGAAATAAACGTGATTGAGGGTCGCCGGCTGCCGGAACCCCAGTGCCGCTTCGTCGTATGAGCCTGTCATTGGACATCGGCAACCCCGCTCGCCCCAAAGGGGGCCTATGGCGAGCCCCTATTGTAATGAAACCGCAAACAATCTAGGATTTGTATAACGATTTAGTAAATCGTTATACCTATATCTATAAGACGGAGACAAACGCATGAAATCGCACGCCTTTTCACGCCAGACAGCCGCTGTTTCGCGCCGCGGCTTCCTGAAGACCGCGGCCGGCGCCGCCGTGGCGGTTGCCGCCCCCCGCATCATGGCCGCCCCAGCCACGATCGCCCTGCGCTGCTCGATTTCGCAGCCGGCCGACCAGCAGTCCACCCAATACATCTGGTACGAGCGCTTCGCGGCCGACCTGAAGCAATCCGTCGGGGACCGCATCCGCGTCGATATCTTCCCCAACGGGCAACTGGGCAAGGAGTCGGATGTCGTCCAGCAGGTACGCCTGGGCTCCATAGACATGATGGTCACCGGAAGCTCGATCTGGGCCACCGCGCTGCCGGAACTGGCGCTGCTGGATATGGGCTTCGTGTTCGATAGCTGGGAACACGTCAACAAGTCCGTGGACGCGGGCGTGGGCGAACAGTTCAACAAACTGCTGCAATCGCGCACCGGCTGCACCTTCATCGGCTGGGGCAATCACTTCAATGCCCGCAGCGTCTACACGAAGAAAGTAGTCGAGCACGATAGCGACCTGAAGAACGTCAAACTGCGCGTACTTCCCACGCCGATCTTCGTCGAAACCTTCAAGCTGATGGGCGCGATCCCCACGCCCATCCCTATCAATGAGCTGTACACGGCGGTGCAGACCGGCGTGGTGGACGGCTTCGAGCATGACGCGGCGACCGTCCTGTCGAGCAAGTTCAACGAAGTGG
Organism: Bordetella sp.; assembly: GCA_035493915.1. Classification (GTDB taxonomy): domain Bacteria; phylum Pseudomonadota; class Gammaproteobacteria; order Burkholderiales; family Burkholderiaceae_B; genus Bordetella_C. The sequence goes on along the minus strand of DATJHN010000058.1, from coordinate 2,271 downwards.
TCAGCAACTGCTGGCTGACCAATCATCTGTTCAGCCCGTCGATCACGGCGATCGGCAAGCGCGGCCTGGGCAAGGTGCCGGCGGACCTGCAGCCGGCCTTCCTGAAGGCGGCCGAGGAAGCTTCGCTGTATCAGCGCCAGGTAGCGGGCAGCAAGGGCAAGGAAGCCCTGGCCGATCTGGCCAAGCAAGGCATCAAATTCCATCCCATGGATCCGGCCGAACGGCAGCGCCTGCGCCAGGCGATGGAAGACAAGCTGTGGCCCGGCGTGATCTCGCAGTACCCGGTCACCAAGCCGATGATGGACATCATCAATCAATCGCGCGCCTGAGCGTGCCGCCAGCAGCGACGATGCCGCCACGCGGCCGGGAGCACAGCATGAACGCACATGTACTGGCCGGGACCGCCGACGCGACCCATGGGCTGGCCGCCGCGCCGGATGGCGTGGCGGCGCGCTCGCGCTGGCTGGGGCGGATCTGCACCGTCATCGAGCACTTCTGCGGCCTGGTTCTGGCCGTCGACGTGGGGGTCGTCTTCGTATCGGTCATCATGCGCTACTTCCTGCACAGTCCGGTCGACTGGGCCGAGGAAGCCGCGCGCGGCCTGATGGTGACGCTGGTTTTCCTGGGCGGCGCGACGGTGCTGGCGCGCCGGCAGCATGTCGGCATAGAGGTCTTCCGCGGGCTGCTGCCGCGTTCCTGGCGCGAACCCGCCATACAACTGGGCGGCTGGGCGGTGGCCGGAACGTCCGCCGCGCTGTGCTATTCGTCCTGGGAGCTGCTGCTGGACTCGGTGAACGTCACCACGCCCATCGGCGCGCCACAGTGGCTGACCGTGCTGCCGGTGTTTATCGGCGCGCTTTTCATGACCGTTGTGGGTATCGCCAACGCCTTGTGCGGCCCGCGGCGGGCAGTCTATGGCACGCTGGCAGGCATCATCGCGCTGTGCGTGCTGGTGTGGGGCTGGAATACCTGGGCGTCGGAAGCCTGGGCGATCCGGCCCTGGGTATTGCTGACGGCGGGGTTCCTGGGCAGCCTGGTCGTCGGCGTACCTATCGCGTTCGTGCTGGCGCTATCTTCGCTGGTGTACTTCCTGGCCGAGCCCACGCTACCGCTGATCATCTATTCGCAACAGGTGATGGCGGGGATGGATCACTTCGTACTGCTGGCGATTCCTTTCTTCGTGCTGGCCGGCCTGATCATGGAATCGAACGGCATGTCGACCCGCCTGATCGAATTGCTGGTGCGGATGTTCGGCCGGGTACGCGGTTCGATGAACCTGATCTCCATCCTGGCGACCGCTTTTTTTTCCGGTGTATCGGGCTCCAAACTGGCCGATATCGCGGCCGTGGGCGGCATCGTGGTGCCCGCCGTCCGGCGCACGAAACAGGACGTCAACGAGACCGCGGCGGTGCTGGCCTGCTCAGCCGTGATGGCCGAAACGATACCGCCGTGCGTGAACCTGATCATCATGGGCTTCGTCGCCAATATCTCGATCGGCGGCCTGTTCCTGGCCGGACTGGTGCCGGCGGCGGTGCTTGCCACGGGGCTGTCGGCGATGGCGATCTGGTTCGGTAAAAAGGTCGATCCCATGCAGGCCTTTCCGGTGCGCATGCCATGGCCGCAACTACTGGGCGGCGCCTTCATCGCATTGGTGATGGTGGGCATGATCGGCAAGGGCGTTACCTCCGGCGTGGCCACGTCGACGGAGGTATCGGCTTTCGCGGTGGTCTACGCGCTGCTCGCGGGCGCGCTGGCGTTCCGCGAACTGACGCCGCGCGCCATCGTGGCGCTGTTCGTGCGCTCTGCCGCCATGGCGGGCGGCATCCTGTTCATCATCGCGGCGGCGTCCAGCGTCGCTTTCGCCCTGACGGTGCAGCAGTTGCCGGCCTTCCTGTCCGACACGATGACGCATCTGGCTCACAATTACGGCAGTACCGCTTTCATCCTGGTATCGGCGCTGCTGATGGTGATCTTCGGCGCCATCCTGGAAGGCGCGCCGGCGCTGATCATCTTCGGTCCGCTGCTGACTCCCATCGCACAGCAGGTGGGCGTGAATCCCCTGCACTTCGGCACCGTGGTGGTGATTGCCATGGGCCTGGGGCTGTTCAGCCCGCCTTTCGGCCTGGGCTTGTTCGCCACCTGCGCGATGACGGGCACGCGCGTCGAACAGGTCGCGCGGCCGATGGTCAAATATCTGATCTTGCTGGTGATCATGCTTATAGTGCTGATTTTCGTGCCCGCGATCAGCCTGTGGGTACCCCGCATGATGAA
>DATJHN010000057.1:0-9746 GCA_035493915.1 Bordetella sp. | reverse complement strand
TTGTCCCAATCCCAATCGATGCCCAGACCGGGCTCGGCCGACGGTATCGCGCGTCCGCCTTCCACCCGCATGCCGTTCGCGGTGACCATATCGAGCTGCGGAATGTATTCCAGCCACCGGCTGTTCGGCACGGCGCAGCATAGCGCCACGTGGATTTCCATCAGGAAGTGCGGGCAGACAGCAACGTTGTAGGCCTCGGCCATGTGCGCCACCTTCAGCCAGGGCGTGACGCCGCCGATGCGGCCGACGTCGACCTGCACGATGGTGCAGGCGCCGCTTTGCAGATAGTCCTTGAATTGCGACACGCTGTAGAGCGATTCGCCGATGGCGATGGGTACGGTGGTCGATGCGCACAGGCGGCGATGGGCATCGACGTCATCGGCATGTATCGGTTCCTCGAACCATGCGATATCCAGGGCTTCGTAGCAGCGTGCGCGCCGGATCGCCTCGCTCAGGTTGAAGCCCTGGTTGGCATCGGTCATGACGTCCCAGCCGGGACCGACGGCGTCGCGCACCGCCGACAGGCGCTGCATATCCTCGGCCACGTGAGGGCGGCCGACCTTGATCTTGGTGCCGCCAAAGCCGGCTTCCTGGGCCCGCAGGGCTTCGTCGACCAACTGGGCTTCGTCCAGGTGCAGCCAGCCGCCTTCGGTGTAATACATCTCGATGCCGTCCTTGGCGCCTCCGGCCAGCCGGTGCAGAGGCAAGGCGGCGCGGCGTGCGCGCAGATCCCACAAGGCGGTGTCGATGGCCGCCAGCGCTATCGAGGTAAGCGCGCCCACCGTGGTCGCATGCACCCGGAAGAACAGCTCGCGCCACAGCTTTTCGATGTCGTCGGCGTTGCGGCCGATCAGCAGCGGTGCCAGATGGTCGTCCAGCAACCGGATCACCGACGAACCGCCCGTGCCTATGGTGTAGCTGTATCCCGTACCGACCATGCCATCGGCGTCGCGGATACGCACCATCGGCGTTTCCTGGCATTCGAAACTCTGGACGGCGTCCGTGCGTTTGACCTTGGGCTGCAGATTGACGAGCAGTACCTCGACGGAAACGATGGCGGCCATGCTTGCTCCTGATGAAGGGATGGGTCTTACAGCGGAACAGCGGACTGCGTGCATTATGGGCTCGCGCCGACCTTCGTAACAGAGCAGATCCGTCATAACCTTTTTATTTAATGAAGCAAGGGTTAATACTTAGTTGTAAGGTAACTTGGTAACCAGATATGATTGCGTCTGCAATTTCGAAGATGTCCGAGCGTGTCGCACGCGGCGCGCACCCAGGAAGTAGTCCAGGGACTGCGCGGGGTCCCGCGCATCAAAGGGAAAAACCGATGGCGACAATGGCGAACCGGGCATCCACGACAGGCAGGGCGGGCAAGGCAACCATGCCGGACGAGGCACTTCGGGCCGATGTGCCGGGCGAGTCCCGGCATATGTTCGATGCGCCGGTTCGCGGTTCGAAACGCCGGGCGGCCGCGCGGCGGCTCGACGACACCCAGGATGCGAATCCGTATTTCCATCTGGGCGGCCAATGCCGCGCCGATGCGCTGCTGGGCCTGCTGGAACAGCTGAAGGCCGTCGTGCCCGGCCGGGTTTCCATCAACGATCTGGTCGTCCGTGGCGCCGCTTGCGCCTTGCGCGATCTGCCGGATATGAACGTGGCCTGGACGACGGCCGCGCTGCGGCAATACCGCCATGCGGATATTTCGGTTGCGGTCGTCACCCCCAACGGACTGGTGACGCCCATTGTGCGGGCGGCGGATCAGCTTGGGGTGCCGGCCATCAGCGGCGCCATGACGGCGCTGATCGATCGCGCGCGATCAGGCAACCTGGCGCCCGCCGAATACGAAGGCAGCAGCTTCGGCATCAGCAACCTGGGCATGCTCGGGATGTCGGAGCCCGCCGCCGCCATCAACCCGCCGCAGTCCGCCATGCTGTCGATCGATGCGATCGATAAGGAAGCGATTGTGGGGGACGAGACGATACGGCTGGCGTCCGTGATGCGCTATACGCTAGCCGTCGATCATCGCGCCATTGACCGCGACCTGGCGGAGCGATGGCTGGAACGCTTTACGTGGTACCTGGAGCATCCCGTAGCGATGCTCGTCTGAGAAGCAGGCTTATGCAGCACCCTTCCATTCAGTCCTGCATCGACACGCTGGACGAACAACCCATTGCGCGCGGCGCAAGCCTGGCCGCGGGCGTGGCGCAGCGCCTGCGCCATGCCATCGAACGGCGCGACATCGCCTCGGGGGGCAACAGGCTGCCGTCCGAGGCTGCGCTGGCCAAGGTCTATGGCGTGAGCCGGCCCGTGATTCGCGAAGCCATGTCGCTGCTGAAATCCGATGGCCTGGTGATTTCGCACCAGGGGCGCGGACAGTTCGTCAATCCGCAAGGCAGTACGGTGTTTCGTCTGGAGCCGCCGGCGGAAAACGACGAGGATTTGAGCGAGCTGTTCGAATTCCTGCTGGCCGTGGAAGTGCCGGCGACGCGGCTGGCGGCGCAACGCCGCAGCCAGGCTGAACTGGACTCCATACGCGCGGCGTATCAACGTTTGTACCCGACCGCGCTTGCCCTGGGCGATGGCATGGACGATGAAGCCTTTCATCGCGCCATCGTGCAGGCCAGCCACAATCAGTACTTCATCGGTTTCGCCGGTTTTCTAGATACCCGCGTGCGACGGGTGATCCGCGGCGCGCACAAAAAGGCCGGCGACCGTTCGATGGAGCTGGAGCGGCAGGTTCAGCGCGAACACGAGGCGATACTGCGCGCGATCGAGGACGCCGATCCTGAGCGCGCCGGCGCGGCGGCTAGCGCGCATCTGACCAACGGCGCGGCGCGGCTGGCCGCGTACAAAAAATAGCGGACGATGTACTCTCCCAGGGCGCGAGATCCAACCGATGCGCTCGATGCGCCGCAATCAGCAGAATGGAGAAACGAATGGCCAAAGCCAAGCAGAAGGTGATCATTACCTGCGCCGTGACCGGCGCGATCCATACGCCCAGCATGTCGCCGCATCTGCCGGTGACGGCCGACGAAATCGCCGAAGCCGCGATCGGTGCGGCACGCGCGGGCGCCGCGGTGTTGCATCTGCACGCGCGCGATCCCGGCACAGGCAAGCCTTCGCAGGATCCGGCGCTGTTCGAGCCTTTCCTGAAACGCATCAAGGAAGAGACCGACGCGGTGGTCAATATCACCACGGGCGGCAGTCCCCATATGACGGTGGAGGAGCGCATGCGGCCGGCGGCCACCTTCAAGCCGGAAGTGGCTTCGCTGAACATGGGATCGATGAATTTCGGCCTGTTCCCGATGCTGGATCGCTTCAAGGAGTTCCAGCACGATTGGGAGCGCGAGCATCTGGAAAACAGCCGTTCGCTGATTTTCCGCAACACGTACCAGGACATCGAGGACATCCTGTCGATCGGCAATGCCAACGGCACGCGCTTCGAGTTCGAATGCTACGACATCAGCCACCTGTACAACCTGAAGCACTTCGTCGACCGCGGGCTGGTGCAATCGCCGCCCTTTATTCAATCGGTGTTCGGCATCCTGGGCGGTATCGGGCCGCATCCGGAAGACCTGATGCACATGAAGCGCACGGCGGACAGGCTGTTCGGCAGCGAATACGAATGGTCCATCCTGGGAGCGGGGCGCAATCAGATTCAGCTCGCGACCATAGGCGCGGCGATGGGGTCCAACGTGCGCGTGGGGCTGGAGGATTCGCTGTGGATAGGGCCTGGCCGGTTGGCGGAGTCCAACCGCGCGCAAGTGGAGCGCATCCGGACCATTCTGGAAGCGCTTAACCTGGAAATCGCCACGCCCGACGATGCGCGGGAAAAGCTGGGACTGAAGGGCAGGGATAAAGTCGGGTTCTGAACGTCGACCGCAGCCGGACAATGTTTCCATTGCCCGCCATTGGGCCCAAGGACAGCGGTCCCGGGCCGGATCGAAAAGAACGGAGATAAGCAATGACGCCCATCAGTGGCAAAACCCGGGTATACGGCATCCTGGCCGATCCCATTCATCATGTGCAGGCGCCCCAGCGGCTGAACGAGTATTTCGCGTCGGTCGGTTTCGACGGCGTGATGATCCCGATACACGTGCGGCCCGACAACCTGCCGCAGGTGGTCGCCGGTCTGCGCGGCATGGAGAATCTGGGCGGAGTGGTGGTGACCGTGCCGCACAAGACGGCCATCCTGGCCCTGTGCGACGAGGCTTCCGACGTTACCCGCAAGATCGGCGCCGCGAACGTGGTGCGCCGCGATCCGGATGGACGCCTGGTGGCGACCATGCTGGACGGCGAGGGATTCGTGGGCGGGCTGCTGCAAGAGGGACGGCAGGTGGAAGGCAAGACGGCCTATCTGGCCGGTGCCGGCGGCGCGGCCAATGCCATTGCGTTTTCGCTGGTCGGCGCGGGCGTGGCGCGGTTGACTGTGGCCAACCGCACGCGTTCCAAGGCGGAAGATCTGCGGCAGCGCGTCCTGGCCCTGCATCCCGGGGCGGACGTGCGTGTGGGCACTGCCGATCCCGGCGGACACGAGGTGGTGGTCAATGCGACATCGCTGGGGATGCGGCAGGGCGATGCGCTGCCGCTGGATGTGTCGCGTCTCGTGCCCGGGCAACTGGTATGCGAAGTCATCATGCAGCCCCGCGAAACGGCGCTGCTGCTGGCCGCCCGCGAACGCGGCTGCGACATACAGTATGGCGCGCCGATGCTGGCGGCGCAGGTCGCGCTGATGGCGAATTTCCTGGGCGCGCGAACGTAAGTACGTTCGGCGGATGGCTGGAATCGACGGATGAGTGCGCAGCGGATAGAGCCGATATGACCCTGGAGGACCCGCGCGGGATGTCGCGCTATTGGTTCTACCAGGTAGCGGTGCGTCCGCGTATGGCGGATGCCGCGTGTCAGGGATAGCTTGTTTAAGGCTTAGTTGGCCGTGCTGAATGCAACGGCCAGCAGGTGGCGTTCATACTCGCGGACGTCGAATTCGACTTCTTTTTCTTGATTGGCGTTATCCGAAGTTTCGGGGGGCGGGCAGTCGATATCGCGAGCGGTCAGTGCCCTGTAATGCCCTGTCGCCGCGGGGACGGCCTGGGGGGTGACGCTGGTGAGGAATTGCATGGCGAGATGGAATGCGCGTTGCCAGAAGCCGGCGGGTTTGCAGGTGGGTTCCGCCGATCGCCGGGCGCGCACGCTATCGTGGGCCGTATCAGGCGAATCGCCGCGTTCGGGTTGATCGGCGCGCAACCGGATGGCACGGTCCGCCGCGCTGTGGCCGCTGTGGCAAGGCGCCAGTAATATGGCGCCCGGCTTGAACTTCATTTCATCCACGGCGGTGTGCACCTGTTGCTTGTCCTCCGTCCCCGGTGTGGTTTCGGCCTGGAATCTGCTTAACATGTCCACAAGGCGTTCATAGCCGCGGGTCCCCCGCAGATCGGAACCCTTGATGTGGCCAGTGCTGTCGGTCGTGGCAGGGTCTGGAGGAGCCAGGCGGTAATAGCAGGTAGTACTGTTGGACGTGTTCATTCGACTTTCCTTACGGTGAAAAGGAGACGGCTAAGTGTGGGCCCTCCTGTGAAAGTTCCTGGCATAGGAGTCACGCGTGCTTATCGTCGAGGACCTGCATAAGTCATTCCCGACCGCGCAAGGCAGTCTGCCCGTGCTGCGCGGGGTGAATCTGTGCCTGGAGGCCGGCGAAAGCCTGGCGTTGATGGGCGAGTCGGGCAGCGGCAAGAGCACCTTGCTGCATCTGATCGCCGGACTGGAACATCCCGATGGCGGCCGCGTCCTCGTCGATGGCGAACCCTTGCACGCGCGTGGCGAGGCCGGCCTGGCACGCTGGCGCAGAACCGGCATCGGCCTGGTTTTCCAGCAGTACAACCTGATCGGCAGCCTGGACGTGTCGGCCAACCTGGGCTTTCAGGCACGGCTGGCGGGTCGTCACGATCCCGCATGGACAGCGCATCTGACAGAACGGCTCGGCCTGTCGCAGCTTCTGTCGCGCTATCCCGAACAGTTGTCGGGCGGGCAACAGCAGCGCGTGGCGATCGGCCGCGCCCTGGCTGGCCGTCCCGCGCTGGTGCTGGCCGACGAACCGACCGGCAGCCTGGACGAGAGCAGCAGCGATACGGTGCTGGACCTGTTGCTGGGACTGGTGCGCGACGCCGGCAGCGGCTTGCTCATGGTGACGCACAGCGCACGCCTGGCCGCGCGTTTGTCGCGCCGGCTGACGCTGCATCTAGGCCAGGTGCGCTTGGAATGAAGATATTTCTGTCTTGCATTCGGGCCCTGGCCGGACATTGGCGCCGCCATCCGCTTCAATGCGCCAGCATCCTGAGCGGCCTGTGGCTGGCGACGGCCTTGTGGAGTGGCGTGCAGGCGTTGAATGCACAGGCGCGCGAGGACTATGCCCGCGCCGGCGCGGTACTGGCCGGACCAGGTACGCAGTGGTTGCCGCGGCAGGGTACGCAATTGGACCAGGACGTATACGTGCGGCTGCGCCTGGCCGGCTGGCAGGTATCGCCCGTGCTGGAAGGGCGGCTGCGCTTTGCGGGCGATCCGCCATTGACGTTGCGGGTACTGGGGATAGAACCGCTGAGCCTGCCGCCCGGAACCGAGGTGGCGGGACAGGCAACCGCGGGCTTCGATTTCGCGGCATTCATCGGTGTGCCGGGACAGGCATGGGTTGGGCCGGACACCTTGCTGCGCCTGGGCATGCGCGATGGCGACAGGCCGGTCACGCTCGATGGCGAATCCCTGCCGGCGCTGCGCCTGCAAGCGGGACTGGCGCCGGGCGTCATCATCATGGACATCGGACATGCGCAAAAGCTGTTGCACGCGGACGGGAAAATTTCGCGCCTGCTGTTGGCCGGTGACGTCGCGCGGCCGCCGCCGGCTCCGTGGTCGGACGTGCTGACGCTGGCGCGTGCCGATGACCGCGAAGACCTGGACCGGCTGACGGAAAGCTTCCATCTGAATCTTGCCGCCTTGGGCATGCTGGCGTTCATCGTGGGCCTGTTCATCGTGCACGCGTCCATCGGCCTGGCCCTTGAACAGCGGCGTGCCTTGTTGCGGACCTTGCGGGCCGTGGGAGTCAGCCTGCGCGCGCTTCTGGCGGCGCTGGCCCTGGAGCTGAGTGTATTCGCGCTGGCGGGCGGCCTGGCAGGCGTGGCCAGCGGCTATCTGCTGGCCGGCCTGCTGCTGGGAGATATGGCCGCGAGCCTGCGCGGGCTGTATGGCGCGGAAGTCGCCGGCCACTTGAGCCTGCCCGTGTGGTGGTGGGCGGCCGGCGTCGGCATGACAATGCTGGGAGCCTTGGCGGCGGGGGCGGGCAGCCTGATCCGCGCGGCGCGCCTGCCGCTGCTGGCGGTGGCACGCCCGCAGGCCTGGCGCGGCGCGCAAGCGGTCTGGCAACGGCGCCAGGCGCTGTTCGCCGGCCTGCTGGTCGTGCTGGCGGCGGGATGCGCGGCATGGGGCGATAGCCTGGCCACGGCATTCGCCATGCAGGCGGCGATATTGCTGGCCGCGGCCTTGCTGCTGCCACCGCTGCTGGACGGTGCGCTGGCGTGGAGCGCTCGTCGAGTGCGCGGGCCGCTGGCAGCCTGGTTCATTGCCGACAGCCGCCAGCAGTTGCCCGCCCTGAGCCTGGCCCTGATGGCGCTGCTGCTGGCGTTGGGAGCGAGCGTCGGCGTGGGTGGCATGACGGAAGGTTTTCGCAAGACATTCGTGACGTGGCTGGACCAGCGCCTGTCGGCGGACATCTATGTAAATCCGCGCGACAGCGCGCAGGGGATTGCGGCGGCGGACTGGCTGCGGACACAGGCGGGCGTGCGCGCCGTGCTGCCGCAGTGGCGCGCGATGACGCAGGTGCGCGGCTGGCCGGTCGAATTGCAAGGCGTTGTCGATGATCCCGAAACCCGGCGCCAGTGGCCTCTGCTCGAACGCACGGAGAACGCCTGGGAACAGCTGGCGGACGGCAGCGGCGTGATGATCAGCGAGCAACTGGCGCGCCGGCTGCGCCTGCATCCGGGAGACCGGCTGACGCTCTTCGAAGGCACGCCCGGCGCGCCGCCGCCCTTTGTCGTGACGGCCATCTATGCGGACTATGGCAATCCGCGCGGCCACGTGCTGATGGATGCCGCCGTGCTGCGCCGGCATGGCGCGCAGGCTGCCGTGCGCAGCCTGAACGTTTATGCCGCCGCGGACCGGCTCGCATCGCTGCGCGCGGCGCTGGAACACCGCTATGGTGGCGACGGCCTGCAGGTGGTGGACCAGGCTTCGATCAAACTGTGGTCCACGCAAATATTCGAACGGACGTTCGCCGCGACGGGGGCATTGAATACCTTGACGCTGGGCGTGGCGGGCATCGCCTTGTTCATCAGCCTGCTTACCTTGAGCCACGGCAGGCTGGCCCAGTTGGCGCCATTATGGGCCTTGGGCGTGCCGCGTTGGCGGCTGTCATGGCTGGCGCTGGGCCAGGTGCTGACGCTATCGTTGTTGACGGTGCTGTTCGCCATGCCCTTGGGCGTGCTGCTGGCATGGACATTGGTGGCCGTGGTCAACGTACAGGCGTTCGGCTGGCGCTTGCCCTTGTATGTGTTTCCCGGCCAGTTGCTGGCGCTGGGCGCGCTGGGCCTGCTGACGAGCCTGCTGGCGGCGGCATGGCCCGTGTGGCAGCTGCGGCGCCGGCAGCCGGCCGAGCTTCTCAGGCAGTTCGTCGATGAAACATAGCGCGTGGTCCGCAGCGTGGTCGATGATGAAACGTCGTGCGTGGTCAGTAGCCTGTTCGACGTTGAAACGCAGTGCATGGCTCGTCCTTGGGTTGGTTCTTGTGGTGAGTGCCTGCGATGACGGCAAGGCGCCCGCGCCGCGCGCCGGCTATGCCGGCCTGGGGCGCGATGCGTCGGCCTATGCGCAGGTGGAACGCGGCCGGCCGTTGCGGTTTCCGGCGGATCATGGCCCGCATGACGGTTATCGCATCGAATGGTGGTATGTCACCGCCGATCTGCAGGATGAAGATGGCCACGATTGGGGCGTGCAGTGGACACTGTTCCGCTCCGCGCTGCGGCCGGGCCTGGACCAGGCGGGATGGGAGAGTTCGAACGTATGGCTGGCGCACGCGGCCCTGACCGATGCCAACGCCCATCAGTTCGCCGAAAAAACGGCGCGCGGCGGTATCGGCCAGGCAGGCGTGCGGGCCCAGCCCTTCCGCGCGTGGATCGACGACTGGTCGCTGGAAGGCGCGGACGTGGACCATCTGGCCATGCAGGCCGAAGGCAAGGATTTTGCGTACCGGCTGACGCTGGACAGCCAGGGGCCGCTGGTCTTGCATGGCGATGCCGGCTATAGCGAGAAGTCCGGCCAGGGCCAGGCGTCGTACTACTACAGCCAGCCGTTCTACCGCGTCAGCGGCGAAATCGAACGCGCGGGCAAGCGTCATCGCGTGCAGGGCCGGGCCTGGCTGGATCGGGAATGGAGCAGCCAGCCCTTGTCGGCCGACCAGCAGGGTTGGGACTGGTTTTCACTGCATCTGGCCTCGGGCGCCAAGCTGATGCTGTTCCAGGTGCGGCAAACGGATGGCGCGCCGTACCGGGCCGGTACCTGGATTGCCGCCGATGGTCGCGCGATCGCCTTGCGTGGCGCACAGATCCAACTGGATCCGCTGGGCTGGACACGCCAGGAGAATGGCCGCAGTCTGCCCACGCGCTGGCGTGTGCGGGTCGCCGGCGTGCCGGATGGCGACGTGG
>DATJHN010000056.1:0-3930 GCA_035493915.1 Bordetella sp. | reverse complement strand
GCAGCAAACGACTTGTCCCACCCCTAGCGCTTAAGGAGCAGTATGTCTCACCCGCATCACCCTGCATCCCCGCCATCGTCGCACCACGACCCGATGTTTCAGCGCATCCGCCCACCAGGCGGAAATCAGTCCAACCAGCGTGGCCAGGCACCCTGGATCCTTCGCGCGCTATACGGCGCCACATCGTTTGGACTGCTTGCCGATCCAGCCGGCCTTGCACACGCCGGCGGCTACCCCGGCGGCCGTCTCGACGACCACGGTCCGTCCAGCACCATGGCCCAGGCCACCCAGGGCGATCCGCACCACATGGTCCAGCTACGAGGGCCGATCGCTACTCAGGGCAGGCACGAACATGCCGTCCAGGCACTGCAAGCAGGTTCCCTGGTGCTGTCCGGCGCGGTCACGACCAGCGGCGACGACGCCTATGCGGTGTACTACAGCGGCGCCGCGCGGGTCATCATGACCGATGTCGATATCGCGACCAAGGGCGCGCGCGCACATGCGGTGCAGGGATTCCGCGGTCAGGGTGCGGATCTGCCCGGCTGGGCTGCATCGCGGCAGGGAGACCTGGAACTGCGGCGCGGCAAGGTCACCCTGCAAGGCCCGGACAGCATAGGCATGGACGTGACAGCGACGACCGCTCGATTGGGACGACCGTTGCGGGAAACCGGCGACGCGGCGTTGTGGAGCATGGGTTACACCCACCGCGCCAGCGCCGACGAACCGGACGTGCGCATCGAAGGCCACGGCGAACGGAACACCGGTATCGCCATCCAGGGGCATCGGCGGCTGGAGTTGAACGGCGTCGGTATCGTGCTGCCGGAAGCGGGCGCGGTCGGGATTTCGGTAGGGCCGACCACGCGCGTCGACGGGAAGAACATCGGCATCACGGCATCGGGGGCCGGCAGTTTCGGCCTGCGCGTGCGCGGCGATCCGGCGCGCCGCGAAGACACCGGGCACTGCCCGGTGCCGACCGCCGTCAACCTGGCCAATGGCTACATCGCCATGACGGGCCGCGATGCGCCAGCCGTGGACCTGGTCCGGGCACGGGTATCGCTGGAAGACTTCCATATCACCACATCGACGGACGCGCGCTTCGCGGTCGGCAACGAGTCCGGAAGATTCCGTTTGGAAGGCAAGCAGGCCAGGGCCGTCATCCGCGGAGTCGGTTCGGCCCTGGCGGCATGGACCGGCAATGACCGCGAAGCGGCGGTCTACGATTTCCGCAACGTGTCGATCCACAGCGGATCCGGCAGCCTGCTCGAAGTGGGACGCGACAGCGGAGATGCCGGTCGGGCCTTGCCCGCTCATGTGGAACTGACGCTGGTTAACAGCAACGCGCAAGGCCGCATCTGGGGTGGCAATCCCGGTGCGCCGCGCGTCGACGTCCGTCTGGCTGATGGGTCTAGCTGGCAGGGCCAGACTGACCTTGGCCGGACGATTACAGTGGAAACGGCATCCACATGGAAAGTGGATGGCGATTCCAAGGTCGAAGATGTAGTCCTGGACCGTGGAACGATCGCTTTCCAAAGCCACGCGGCCGTGGATGAACACAGCCGCAACTTCGCGACGGAGCAATCGCGGTTCGACGCGCGGCAACAGCGATCGGATTCACCTTCACCTTCACCTGCGCCAACACCGCAATCCGAATTTCGTCGCTTGCATGTACTGCGCGACGTGCGCGGCACGGGCACATTGCAGATGCGCGTCGACGTGGCGCGGCGGGCGGCAGATCAGGTCCTGATCGACGGCAGCGCGCACGGCGACATCGCCGTCGAGGTCCGCGATACCGGCGCGACGACCGACCTCCTGACGTCCATCGACGTGATACACGCGGCACGGGGCGGGCCCGCGAACTTTACGTTGGCGAATAATGCCAGCCGGGTCTACCTTGCCCAGGAGCCCTTCGAACTCCGCACGGAAAAGGCGCGCGACTCGCCGGCCCTGACCGTATGGCTGGTTCCGGAAGATGCGCCGTTCATCCGCGGCCATGCCACCCTGGATCTGGGCCCTGTGCACCGCGAACCCCGTGTCATCGCCGAGACCGGCCCGTACGGGAGCGTATTCGACGTAATGCAGATCGCGCCGGTGCAGGAACCGGCCGCACCCGTCCATGCAGCGCCGCCGACGCTAGGCGAATATGACCGGAAAAAAGAACGCGACATCTCCACCGTTCCCGATGGGACTGGCCATCATCCGCGTGCGACGCCGCATCCACCGAACTGCGCAAATGCCGGAAGCTGCGCCACGGTCGATGTCGATGCGGGTGACATTCCGTCTCCGCGCAATCCGTTAAGAACCCGCGTGAAAACCAGCGACGAACCGTATATCCGTGCGCCGATCGGCAACGAGCCCGATGGGGACACGCCACAGGTATATCCGGGCACGCCCGTGGTGATGCAATTGGCCGGAGCCATCCCCGATCTGATACTGGACACACAGGGGTCTCACGTGGAAGAAGCCGTCATCGAAAAACCCGGCGGCACGACGAACACAGACACGAACGATAGGGACATCCCCGAGGATCAACCCCACCCCACAATGAAACCGAAACCTGAGCTGGCTCCCGGACCGGAACCGGAATCTCAACCTGTACCGGAAAAAGGAAGTGATGGTGACGGTGACGATGACGGTGATGGTAAGGCGAAGGCGAAAGTAAAGGCGAAGGCCAAACGCGAAGACGAAGGTGAACGCGAAGACAAAGATGAAGGTAATGGTGATGGTGATGGTGACGCCGCGGACGACAAGCAGCAAGCCGATCCGCCCGCTCCCCCCGAAGCGCCCGCGCCACCCGCACCCGAGCCTATCGTCCTGTCACCCGGCGCCAGGCTCGCAGTCAATAACGCCGCGCTCGCCGCCGGCCAGGGTATCTGGAATGCGCAGCTGGGTGCGGTCAACCGTCGAACACGCACCGTCCGAGGAGACTACGGGGCCGCGCTGCCCAGCGGCATGCATGCGCTGGATTCCACCGGCACCGGCATCTGGTTCGAAGCCACCGACGGCCGACAGAAAATCGACAATCCATTGACAGGCGAATACCGGCAGGACCTGTATGGCCTGGTCATGGGCATCGACCGCGCCTTCGACGTCGCCGCCGGGCGTTGGCATATCGGCCTGCTCGCCGCCCAGATCAACAGTAGCCGGGATTTCAGCGCCGGCAAGGGCCGCACGCACAGCACGCACGTCGGCGGCTACGCGACTTTCATCGGACCGCAAGGCAGTTATGCCAGGGCCGTCGTCGCCGCGGGCCGCTACCGGCACGATATGCATGGCAAGCACGCGAATGGCGCACGGCTGAGTGGCGCCTTCCGCAACAAGGGCGCCGGCGCATCAATCGAAGCCGGCCGACGGGTGGACTTGCCGCGCGGATGGTTCGTCGAGCCGCACGCGGGGGTGGACTATCTGCGCGTGGGCGGCGCCCGCTACGGCCTGAGCGACGGTACCGCGGTGCGCGATCAGGGCGGCCATTCGCTGCAGTGGCGCGCGGGCATGCGACTGGGCCACGTAATAGAGATGGGCAATGGCGGCACCGTCACGCCGTATGTTCGCGCCGGCTACGTGTATGAACAGGGCAACCGCAATCGCGTCAGCGTGGACGGCGCGTCCCTGGACGCCAATCTGGGCGGCAGCCGGGCCGAAGTGGGCGCGGGCGTGGAGGCGCGGCTGGGCAAGGCGCATAGCCTGTATGTCGACGTCGGCTACGCCAAGGGCAAGCGCTTTGAACAGGCGCGGGCGCTGACCGTGGGGTACCAGTACCGCTGGTAATCGCCAGGGAACAGAAACCGCCCCTGGCTCACCTACCGTGAATTGGGTGCGTGAGTTCGGCAAGGGCCGGCATCTTTCCCAATCACGCGCCGTCGTGGCCGGGTATCAATACCGATGGTGATCCGTCGATAGCGAAACCCTTGCAGCGAGCCTTCATAGCAAAGC
>DATJHN010000055.1:0-17933 GCA_035493915.1 Bordetella sp. | reverse complement strand
CCCCGTTGCGTACCAGGCCCTGGAATGGACGTGCCCGCTCGACGCCCTTGACGTTGGGATCCTGCAGCAGGGAAACCACGCTGGGCGCGGACAGCGTTACGGCATCGGCGCGGCCGGCGATCAGCGCCGACAACTGCGATTGCGGGCTATCCAGGTAGATCATCTGGCCGGCCGGCACGCCGGCGTCCTGCGCGTTCTTGGAATTCAGCGTGCCGCGTCCGCCGGCCAGCCGCACCTTGGGGTTCGCGGAGATGTCCGCATAGCTATGCAGCTTCAGCGGGTTCCCCTTGGCGACGATCAGGCCGTCGCCCACGGCCAGATCGGGTTCGCTGAAAAGCACGACCTTGCAGCGCGGCTCCGTGATGGCCAGCCCCGACGCCACCATATCGAAACGGCGCGCCGTCAGGCCGGGAATCAGCGCACCGAATTCCGTGATGACGAAATTGATGTTCTTGACACCCAGCGGAGCGAAGGCGGCGCGCACCAGATCCGCGTGAAATCCCGCGGCGTTGCCGTCCGCATCCCGAAAGCCCCACGGCGCACGGTTATGTATGCCGATGGTCAAGGTGCCGCTCTGCAGGATCGTGTCCTTCGTGGACGCCGCGCGGGCCGCGGGAGCAACCGCGATCGCGCAGGCCAGCGCGCCCAGTGCCAGCAGGCGGCCCAGCCACGTTTTTCCGCTGTGTTGCTTCATGATTTCCCCTGTTGATGTGTTGCTGGTGGAATAACGCTAGGCTCCCGCATGGCGAGCCATTGCGCGCCGCAGGGCCTCGAAGAATTCATTCAGATCGTTCGCCAGGTCGGCCTCGCCTTCGATGCCGATGCTGATACGCAGCACCATGTCATCGCCGGACCATGCACGCACGGTCCGGTGCGCGCGGACGGGCATGGGGGCCACCAGGCTGCGGGTTCCGCCCCACGACGCGCCGATGACGAAAATGCGCAGCGCGTCCAGCGCCGCCGCGACATGCGGCGTCGCCTCCGGGGTAAAGACCACGCTGAAGACACCGCTTGCCCCCTGGAAATCGCGCCGCCATACATCATGGCCGGGCGAGTCGGGCAAGGCCGGGTACAACACGCGCGCCACCTCGGGCCGGCGGCCGATATCATCGATCAAGGCCGCCGCCACGCGTGCGTTATAGGCCAGCCTCAGGGCCATGGTCTCCAGTCCGCGCAGCACCAGGGCGGCATCGTCGGCCGACACGCCCAGCCCCAGTCTTCCCAGGAAGGCGCGCAAGGCATCGCCCAGCGCGGCATCGCGCACCGTGATGGAACCCATGATGACGTCCGAGTGGCCGCTGAAATACTTGGTCAGCCCCTCCACGACAATATCCGCGCCATGCGCCAGGGGCTTGCAGTTCAGCGGCGTAGCCCAGGTGTTGTCGCAACCCACCAGCGCGCCGCGGGCATGCGCCAGAGCGGCGATGCGCGGCAGATCCTGGACCTCCATGGTCGTGGATCCCGGCGACTCCACCCACACCAGGCGCACGCTGTCGTCCATGCGTTCGGCCAGGTCCGCCGTGTCCATGGGATCGTAATAGGCGACCCGGATACCGAGCCGCGCCAGATCGCGATCGGCGAAATCACGCACGGGCGGATACACCGTGTCCGGCAACAACACCTGGTCGCCCGTCTTCAGCGTGCCCAGCATGACGGCGGTAATGGCGCCTTGTCCCGATGGCGCCAGCAGCGTGCGGTGGCCTTGCTCCAGCGCCGTGATCTTGCGCTCCAGCGTGCGCGTGGTCGGCGTTCCGTACAAGCCGTACGAATAGCCTTCGCTGCCGCGTTCGCGGCGCGTCGCATAGGCATGCGCGTTTTCGAACGGGATGGTGGATGCGCGGTACACCGCCACGCCCAGGCTCGCGAATCCGTCGTGGCTGACCGCCGGTGTTATCGCGCATTGGGTCCAATCGCTGTTCATTTCGCCGCCTGCCTGTGCTTCTTGTTCGATGGCAAAAATTACAGCACGCGCACTGTATCCAGTCTAATATTCAAAATGGCCGAGTCTATTCTTCCAGGTTATACACTCCGGGCGAAAGCGAAGGTATGCACGTGGACATACACATGGAATTGCATCGATGAATCTGCGCCAGGTCGAGGCTTTCCATGCCTTGATGACCAATCAAACCGCATCGCGCGCCGCCGAAGTACTGCGCATTTCCCAGCCGGCGGTCAGCAAGGCCATCCAGGAACTCGAACGCAAGGTCGGCTTCGCCTTGTTCGAACGAGTCAAAAGCCGGCTGGTGCCCACGGCGGAAGCACATCTGCTGCATCGCGAAGTCCAGCGCTGCTTTACCGGAATGGACCAGTTGCGCAACGCCGCCGCCCGCATCCGTGATTTCGGTGCGGGCGAACTGAAGCTCGCGTCACTGGCCTCGCTGGCCAACACGCTCGTGCCGCTGGCGCTGCGCGACTTCCACACCCGCCATCCCGATGTCGCCATCACCTTCCAATCACGCATGTCGTCGGAAGTGCGCGACCTGGTCGCCACGGGCCAATTCGATCTCGGCCTGGCCGCCGATGAAATCGATTTGACCGGTGTAGACCATAGGGAATACGCAAAGTATCGGGCGCACGTCGCGCTGTATCCCGGACATCCCCTGGAAAAGCGCGACCGCATCACGCCCAGGGATCTGCATGGCCTGCCCTTCGTCGCGCTGGCGCCGCAGGACACCACGCGCCGCATGGCGGACCAGATCCTGCGCGAACACGAATGCGAACCGCAGGTGGTGCTGGAAACACCGTTTTCCGCCACCGTCTGCGCCATGGTCCTGGCGGGACTGGGCTGCGGCCTGGTGAACCCGCTGACCGCGCACCCCTATGTCGGGCTGGGACTGGTCCTGAAGCCCTTTACTCCCGCGGTCTATTTCCGTAGCCTGCTGCTGTATCCCACCGATCGCCGGCCTTCGCGCATAGTGCGCGACTGCATCGCGGCGCTGGATGCGGTCGCCAACGGCAAGGCCTTGGGACTACCCGGCGTCGCGCCTCGAAGCCAATAGAAAACTGGAGGATGCACGTGAGAACCACCATGCTCATGCGCCTGCAGGCCCTGGATCCAGACGGGCGTGGCCGCATCAAGGGACTGCGGCTGGTGGCGGCGTATGGGATCGCCGCGCTGCTGGGCGGCGTGCATGCGCTGACGATATTGAAGCTGCCACCCGCCACCCTGGCCATCCTGGCGGGCGCCTACGCACTCTGGGCCAGCGTGTCGGAAGCCCGGTCGGCGCCCGCGGCGTCCTGCCGCGATCTGGCCGTGCTGTGCGCGACCTCGGGCCTGGGCGCGCTGGTGTATATCGGGATTGCACCGGTACTCCTGCGAACGATACCGGCCGGCGCGGAATTTTCCCTGGTCGTCGGGGCGTTCCTGGTCGGATTCATGAAACGGTATGGCGTGCTGGGCGCCGGCATGGGATCGCAGTTCTACATCGGCCAGATCCTGGCCTACAACTTCAATCTGAATTACGCGGACATCGCTTCCGTGGGTACGGCCGTGCTGCTCGCGATCCCTTCGGCCGTCATTCCCCGGCTACTGACGGGGCGCCTGGAATATACCGGCACCGTCGGCGCGCTGTCGCCCACCGATATCCCCGATCGCTGGCCCTTGCAGCCGGAAACCATCATGGGCCTGCAGGCCGCCATCGCCGCGCTGATCGTCATCATCATCAACCAGACCTTCGGCCTGGCGGAATCCGTATGGGCGGTCACCGCCGCCACCTACGTGGTCGCCACGACCGCATCGGGCACGATCGCACGCGTACGGCATCGCATCATCGGTACCCTGATAGGCGTCCCGCTGGGCTTGATCTGCCTGCCGCTGGCGACTCACGCACCCGTCCTGCTATGGGCCGCCGCCGCGCTGGCGACGATTCTGTACGGCATGGCACTGCCCACGCGCTATGACATTGCCTGCGGCGCCTTCGCCTTTACGCTGATCGTCACGCTGGCGGCCAGCGGCCAGCATTCCATCGAACTGCTGGCCGCGCGTAGCTGGCAGACCATACTGGGCGGCACGCTGGGTCTCGCCGCCGCGATCTGGATATTACCTTTGCGCGAACGCAAAGCCGCCGCTTCGTAGTCCCACGCGACACGGACCGGCCGCCGGCGACGGCCGCGCAAGCGGTCAGTCGCCGGTCCGCATCACCGCGGCATCACTGCGCCTTGCCGACCGGCTTGGCGGGCCGCGCGAAGCGCAGCATGACACTGGACGAGCCCAGCACGTGACCGCGCATTTGCTCGATCAATTCATCGCGCTTCAATCCGGCCTTCAATGCACCGGGATCCAGGTCCAGCGCATAGCCCTGGAAGATGTAGTGGTGCGGCTTGTCTCCCATCGGCGGGCAAGGGCCGTAATAGCCAGGGCCGTTGGTCCGATTGGTGCCGGCCGTCGTACCTTCCGGGCCCTTCGCACCCACGCCGCGCGGCAAGGTCGTCATCGATGCGGGAATGCCGTACAGGACCCAGTGCACGATCCCCAGCCCGTTGGCGCCGTCGGGATCATAGATCGTCACGGCAAAGCTTTTGGTGCCGGCGGGCGCATGGTTGAAGGACAGTTCCGGCGAAATGTTCTCGCCGCCGCACATGGCGCCCGTCGCGTCCTTGGCGCTGGCCGCGTTGGCCCGGCTCAGCGAGGCATTGTCATGCAAACCCTTGGCAACCAGCTCGAAAGGCGGTGCCGCCTGGGCGGACAGCGCCCACGACAGGCACAGCACGCCGGCTGCAACGCCAGCCGTACGCAAACGCATGGATCGGATCATTTGCAGCTCCTTTGGACATGGACAGGAACGCCCTGCAACAGGGACGACCTACAGACTCGCGCGGGGCAGGATGGTTCCGCGCCCGGAGGACCGGACGGCTCGCCATCCGGTCGGGTCCGCAGCTGCGCATTGAACAGGGCTACGCGGATTTCCGCAAGGGTTCATGCCTACGCATTTTGGATCAACCGCGTGCGTCGCGTGCCCGCTCGAAAATATCGATCCACGCGGCATACTGCTTCGCGATGCGCTGCGCCGCATCCTCCCGGCTGGCCTTTTTGGTTTCGTAATCGGCCACCGCGCTGAAAAAGCTGGTGCGGCCCACCGCGAAGCCGATAAAGCCCGGCACGGGCGCGGCCGTTTCCAGCCACTCGCGCACCTTGCCGTCGTCGGCGCCCCGCCCCAGCACGATGCAGCTGACGCGGTCACGGCCACCACGGCGCGCCTGCTTGACCACCCGTTCGCAGTCTTCGCGGCGGTCCAGCCCTTCTATCTTCCAGACGTCCGGCTCCACGCCGGCCTCTTGCAGCGCGCGCATGGCTTCGATCATCAGGTCCGGCCGCAGCCGCAGGTCATAGACGTTCTTGTCGTCGTTCACGCTGGCCATCTGGGCCTCGGTGGCGGGTACCAGCAGCTCGAACATCAGCCGCCGGCCGGCGCCCTGGCAGTACTCCGACAGGCTGCGCAGGCGCGCGGCCTGGCGCTGGTTCATGGCATCGTCGTCCTGCGGGTTGTAGCGCACCAGTACCTTGGCGAAGGTGGGATCGAACTCCTCGATATGGTCGGCATAATCGTCCCCATATTCGAAATGGAATTCGTCGGAGCCGCTGCGTTCCACGGACAGCGCCGTGACGTAGCCCCGCTTGCGGGCATCGCGCAGGATGGGCGTACCGAATTCCTCGTCGACCAGGATGCCCGCGCTTTCCTTTGCCAGGCCGCCGGCGGCGGCTTTCAGGAAACCTTCGTAGATCAGTTTTTTGCTGTCTTCCACTTCCGACTGCTGCGCCGCGTTCAGCGGCGGCTTGTAGTTGAACATGCTCTTCACGTACGAATTGCGATGATCGAACGGCAGCAGGTACAGGGCTTGGTCGTAACCGGGTTGCATGGCGGCCTCCAGGGAAAGATCAGTCTGCGCGGGCAAGCACCTATCATGCCCGGCCGGGGATGTCGGCATCGGCGAATTGGCCGATGCGATCGAGCGTGATGTCGGCGGGCGGATACGCGGCATTCGCCTTGGCGTCGCCGGCGTAGTGGCCCTGCCGCACGAAGACGGTCGTGACCTTGTCGCCCCAGGCCTGCTTGACCGCGGCCAGCAGGCGCAGCTTGTCGTCGACCATCACGTAGTGCGGCGCCGGATAGGCGCGCGCGACCTGTTCCAGCATTTTTTCCTTGTGAACGTGGATCAGCACGCGGCCATCGACGGCATTCCACAGGCCGGCGCCGCGGATCTTGTGCGGCTGGAACACCACGTCGCCGTCCGAAAGAATAACGGCGTTGCCGGCACGGGCCAGGGCATCCAGCGCGCCCGGAAAAACGCCGCGGTCGAACGGGTATTCCATCAGGAACGTGGACACGTCCACCAGTTGGCCATCGTTGATGCCGGGGTCGCGCAAGGCCTGCAGGCTGCCCAGGTAATCGGCGTAGCCGGTTTCATCGCGGCGCTGTTCGTAGGCCTGTCGATAGCGGCGCACCGCGTCCTCGCCCATGGCGTGGCGCAGCCGCTCGTCCAGATCGCGGTTCATGCGATCGTTATCGAACAGCGTGTTGTCGACGTCGAACAGGAATAGCGGTTGGTCGCGCATGCCGTCAGGCCTCCGTCGAAGCATGGTGCCGGCGCCGCCGCGGCGCCGATTCGGTGCGCCGCATCGCGCGGCACCGGCGTGCTTCATGGTAAGCCCGCGGCCACCGGCGCGGCAATCGCCGCACAGTAACGCGCCTGTAGCACATGCTCCCTACACTGCCGGCTCCGATCAAATCCCAAAGAGGATAACCCTTATGAAGTCCTTGATCCGCAGCACGGCGGCGGCTTGTCTATGCCTGCCCGCCTTCAGTATGTTTCCCTCCGTGTCCTCTGCCGCGGACACTACCACCGTCACCCTGTACGGACTGGTCGATAGCGGCGTCCAATATGTCAATCACGGCCCCGACGGCGGCTCCTCCAATCTGGATGTCGCGTCCGGCAACCTGACCGGTTCGCGCTGGGGCATGCGCGGCACCGAAGACCTGGGCGGTGGCTTGTCCGCGATCTTCGCCCTGGAAAGCGGTTTCGACAATTCCACCGGCAACAGCCTGCAAGGCGATCGCCTGTTCGGCCGCCAGGCTTACGTCGGGCTGTCGGACAAGACCTGGGGCACGCTTATGCTGGGTCGCCAGAACACCCTGGTGATCGACTGGGTCAACAACTACAACCCCTTCGACAACTCCAACTTCGGTGGCAAGATCATCGATCCGGCGTTTTCCGACCGGATGGACAATGCCGCCAAGTACACCAAGCGTTTTGGCGACGTAAGCATCGGCGGCGCATACAGCACCGGCTGGAACAGCGACCAGGATTTCTCGGATGCCCAGCGCGGCAAGATGATCGAAGCCGGCGTTCGCTATGACAGCGGCCCGCTCAGCGCCCTGGTGCTGTATCACGGCAAGCGCGCGGACGCGCCCAAGGCGCCGGCCACCAGCCACAACCGCGAAGACCGTGTGTTCGGCGGCGTGTCATATGACTTCGAGGCCGTCAAGCTGTACGGCGGCTACCGCTGGCTGCAACAGCAGCTGACGACGCAGGTGTACACCAGCAACCTGTATTGGACCGGCATTCAGTATCGCCCGCAGAGCATGACGCGGCTGTCGCTCGCTTACTACTACATGAGCGGTACCACCTGCGACAACATGAACGTCGCCACCTGCCCCGCCGTCGAGGGCGTCGGCAAGGACCAGAAGCCCAGCCTGCTGGTGCTCGGCGCCGAACATGATTTGTCCAAGCGCACAACGCTGTACGCGCTGGCTTCCTACGTGATGAACAGCCATGGCTCGTCCTACGGCATTCTCGGCAACAAGTACGGCGAGGAAGTCACGCCGGGCGATAACCAGCTGGGCGTCACGATCGGCATGCGTCACCGGTTCTGAAATGAGGTCCACCCCCGAAGCGCTGCGCGCTTCCCCCTCAAGGGGGCGACGCTGGCGGACCGGCGAAGCCGGCTCCGGCGGCGTCCCCGATCCGGACGCACCCGGCACCGACATCGTTGTCCAGGGCTTGCGTTATGCCATCCAGGGCCAGATGGTCCTGGATGGCGTCGATCTGCACGTGCCGGCCGGCACCGTGCTGGCCCTGCTCGGCCCGTCCGGATGCGGCAAAAGCACATTGCTGAAGGCATTGTGCGGATTGCTGCGTCCGGATGACGGCCATATCGCGTTGGGCGGCAGGACGATGTTCGGCGCCTGCACGAATGAACCGCCGGAACGGCGCGACCTGGGCATGGTGTTCCAGGACTACGCGCTCTGGCCGCACATGAGCGTGGCGCAGAACGTGGCCTTTCCGCTGCGCATGCGCAAGACGCCACGCCAGGAAATCGGCCCACGCGTGCAGGAAGCGCTGGCACTGGTGGGATTGCAGGCCATGGCGGCACGCCGCCCCGCGGAACTGTCGGGCGGCCAGCAGCAGCGCGTGGCGCTGGCGCGCGCCGTCGTCGCGCGGCCCAGCGTACTGCTCTTCGACGAACCACTTTCCAACCTCGATCGCGCACTGCGCGAATCGCTGTGCACCGAGATCGGCGCACTGCTGCGCCAATTGGGCACCACCGCCGTATACGTCACGCATGACCACGACGAAGCGCATGCCCTGGCGCACTGCATCGCCCGCATGGCCAAGGGCCGCATCGACGATCTCGTGTTCAAGGAACAAGGATTTGCATAAAATGAACAAGCCCGTCCGACACCAACTATTCAAAATACTCACAACATTCCTTATGGCACTTTCCATGGGCGCGGCCGCGGGACAAGCTCGCGCGTTGACCGTCTACACAGCGGGACCCGGCACGCTGATGAAACAGCTCGCGGCCGGGTTCCAGGAAAAAACCGGCTTCAAGGTGGACGTCTTCCAGGCCACCACCGGCAAGGTCATGGCACGGCTCGAAGCCGAGGCCGCCAATCCGCGCGCGGACGTGTTGATCTCCGCATCATGGGATACCGCGGTGGATATGGATCAGCGCGGCATGCTGCTGGCGTATGAGAGCCCCAACGCGGCCCAGGTACCGGACCGCTTCAAGTCGTCCACCTACGTCGCGCAGGGTATTTCGGCCCTGGGCATCGTCTGGAACACCAAGAGCAGCACGCCCGAGCCCACCGAATGGGCAGACCTGGCCAAGTCGGCATACGCCGGGCTGGTCACCATGCCCGATCCTGCATTGTCCGGCGCCACGCTGGACCTGCTGCTGGGCCTGCAAAGCGCGATGGGCGCCAAGGCCTGGGATCTGCTCAAGACCCTGCATACCAACGGCATGACCGTGGCCGGCCCCAATGCGCAGGCGCTGAATCCGGTGCTGCAGGGCGCCAAGGCGGCGGTCTTCGGCGGCGTCGACTACGTGTCCTATGCCAGCATGCAGCACGGCGAGTCGGTCAAGGTTATTTTCCCGGCCAGCGGCACCGTGATCGCGCCGCGGCCGATGATGATCCTGAAGACCACTCGCGTCCCGGACCAGGCGCGCGCCTTCATCGATTACGTGCTGTCGGAAGACGGGCAGAAAGCAGTCGCGCGCGCATGGCTGATGCCGGCGCGTCAGGACATTCCCGCCGCGCGGCCCATCTTCAAGGAACTCAAGCTGATGGAGCCGGGCGCGGATGGAGCGCCTGCTTCGCGCGAGAAGACGCTGTCGACCTTCGCCGGCATTTTTGCCCTGCACTGAACCACCATGCGGCCAACCGGCCTTTCCCTGCTCGCGGCCGTCACGCTTGCCGCGCTTGCCGTGCTGGTCGCGCTGCCGATCGCCTTCGTCGTCCTGCAGGCAGTGTTCCCGCATCTGGGCGAAGGATCCTTGCGCGATGCCTTCGGCGCATGGCCCACGGTATTCGCCGATCCGGCCGTACCGGCCCTGCTGGCGTCGACGATCCGCCTGGGCCTGGGCGTGGCGACGGTCGCCGCCGCGATCGGCATTCCGCTGGGCGCGCTGCGCGGGCTGTGCCGCGTGCCGCTGGCGCCGGCGTGGGACCTGGCTTTCCTGGTCCCTTTCCTGCTGCCACCCTACATTACGGCACTGTCCTGGACCATGGCCCTGCAGCCGCGCGGCTATCTGTCGCAGTTGACGGGAGTGGACCTGGCGGGACTGCTGTTCTCGCCGGCCGGCATCGCGCTCGTCATGGGACTGAACATCTTCCCCGTCGTTTATTTCGCCGTATCGCGGGCGATGGCGGCGACCGGCGGCCGCCTGGCCGACGTGGCGCGCGTTTTCGGCGCCACGCCCGCGCGCGCCTTCGTGCGCGTCACGCTGCCGCTGGCGCTGCCGGCCATCGCCGCCAGCCTGCTGCTGGCCTTTACCCTGGCCATCGAGGAATACGGCGTGCCCGCCGCGCTCGGCGCGCAGGCCGGTATCGGCGTGCTGACCACCGCCATCGAACAACGCCTGTCCGACTGGCCGATCGATCTGCCGGGTTCCGCGATACTTTCCCTGGTGCTGGTAGCCCTGGCGCTGACGGGCTACGCGCTGCAGCGCGCGGTGGTGGCCGGACGCAACGTCGAAACGCTGCTAGGCAAGCCGGCGCCCGTCACGCGCGCGACGCTGGGCAAGTGGCGCGTTCCGGCCCTGCTGCTGTTCAGCGCCGCGGCCTGTGTGTCGGCACTGTTGCCGCTGGCGTCCATGCTGGCGACAGCGCTCACGCGCACGGTGTCCGGCGGTTTGTCGGCGGGCAACTTTACGCTGGCGAATTTCAGTGCGCTGTTCGCGGGCGGTGGCGATGCGCTGTACGCGCTGGCCACCAGCCTGACACTGGCCGCGGCTGCCGCGGCCTGCACCGGCGCCTTGGGTTTTCTCGCGGCGTGGTGCGCGGTACCGGGCCGGCTGCCCGGCGGCAGGCTGATCGATGCGCTGGCGCTGCTGCCGGCGGCGATGCCCGGCGTGGTCATGGGCGTGGGCCTGATCCTGGCCTGGAACCAACCCTTCTGGCCCATCACGCCTTACGGCACCTGGGCGATCCTGCTGTTGTCCTACGCCTGCCTGCTGTTGCCCTACCCGGTGCGCTACGTCGGCGCCGCGCTGGCGCAGATCGGCCCCAACCTGGAAGCCGCCGCGCGCGTGCACGGCGCGTCCGCGCACGCGGCGCTGCTACGCATCACGCTGCCCATGACCATGCCCAGCCTGATCGCGGCCATGCTGATGGTGTTCGCGGTGGCATCGCGCGAACTGGTGACATCGCTGCTATTGGCGCCGGCCGGCGTGCAAACCGTATCGATCTATGTGTGGACGCAGTTCGAGCAGGGCTCGGTCGGCGCCGGCATGGCGATGGCCACCGTCGCCGCCCTGGCCAGCCTGGCCTTGATGCTGACGGGCCTGCGATTGCAGCGGCGGATGACGTCGTAGGCGTGGACCGACACGGCGCGACCTGACGCGAGGCGGCCTGATGCAAGTTGCCCGATGCAACCGAACCCGGCAACGCCGGGTCCGGTGCGGACATCAACCCTGCGACAGGCCCAGGAAATCCAGCTTGCCGACCGGCACGCCGCTATTACGCAGGATGGCGTATGCGGTCGTAACGTGGAAATAGAAGTTGGGAAGCGCGAACGACAAGAGATAGGCATCGCCCTGGAAGGACGGCTTGAAGTCGCCCCAGTTCAGTTGGATGGTCTTGCTCTCGCTGCCTTCCAGCGCCGCGGCCGGCACGCTTTCCAGCCAGGCTTTCGTATCGGCGATACGCTTGCGCAGTTCAGGAAAGGTCGTTTCCACATCCTCGAAGCTGGGCGCATCGACGCCGGCCAGGCGCTTGATGGTGAACTTGCAGGCATCGCTGGCGCGCTGGATCTGGCCCGACAGGGGATACATATCCGGCGCCAGGCGCGCTTCGACCAGCGTGGACAGTTGCACGCCTTTCTCGGCGGCATGCGCTTCCGCCTTGTCCAGCAAGGCAGTCAGCACGTTCAAGGCGTGCACGAAAACGGGAATGGAAGCCTGGTACATCGATAGAGCCATGATGGTCTACTCCGTGTTATTGGAAAAGGCGGCGGCGGGCAATATGCCGGCCGCCACGCCTAAGCACCGGCGGATAGTAGCGCCCGGGTGATGACGGAACGGCGGACAACCCTGCCGGCGATCCGGGTAAACAGAACGGCGGAACCGCGCGGACCGGGTCCATCATCGCGCCGGCCATCACGCAACCCGCCGTCATCACGGCGTGCGCTTGATCGCGTACAGTAACGGCACCCTTGCCCTGTGGAGATCGCCATGCCTAACACCGTGCTGAACATCGCCGACGCGCAGTACATCGACCTCGCCGATATGTCCCGCCAGTATGACTCTGAACTCCCCGGCGAACGCTATGGCGGACGCATGGCGCCGATCAGCCGGGCGCTGGGCGCGAACAAGCTCGGCTACAACGTCACGGAAATCGCGCCAGGCAAAAGGGCATTTCCGTTTCACTACCACCGCGCGAATGAAGAAATGTTCTTCGTCATCGAAGGCAATGGCGAATTGCGTTACGGCGAGACACGCCATCCCCTGCGCGCCGGCGACGTCATGGCCTGTCCGACCAGCGGTCCGGAAGGCGCCCACCAGATCATCAATACCGGGACCGGGACGCTGAAGATCCTGGCGGTCAGCACCGCCATCACCCCAGAGCTCTGCCACTATCCCGACACCGGAAAATTCGGCGTTCTGGATCCTGAGGGACGATTTGCCTATGTAGGAAAAGCGGGCAATAGCCTGGATTACTGGGAAGGCGAATAAGCGGCGCCGTCACCCCGCGCCGCTTCCCGCACAGGCCTCGGCGCAGGCATAATGCGTCCGGCTGGGCAGGGCTCGCAGACCCCCGGCCGCAACGCACCGGCAACATCCAGCGGATGGACTCGGTCGAAATGGATCCGGAGCATACGCATATGAACCAACCGGTATTGGTCGCAGGAGCAGGCCCCGTAGGATTGACCATGGCGATGGCGCTAAAGCGCCGCGGCGTGGATGTCCGTGTCATCGACAAGTCGCCCGCGCGCAGCGATAAATCCAAAGCGCTTGTGCTCTGGCCGCGCACGCTCGAACTGCTGGAAATCCAGGGTTGTGCCCCATCCTTCATCGCCGCCGGCATCAGGGGCCGCGGCGCCCGCATCTTCGCCGAAAACAATCTGCTGGCGCACGTGCGCTTCGACATTGCCCGCAGCGCCTACGATTACGCGCTGATGATTCCGCAAAGCGAAACCGAACGGGTGCTGGAAGAACAGTTGGCGGACCTGGGCGTGCGGGTCGAGCGCCGCGTCGAATTGCTTTCCTTCAAGGACAACGGTGACAGCGTCGGCGCCGTGCTGCGGCACGCCGACGGCCGCGACGAAACCTTCGATGCATCCTATCTGTGCGGCTGCGACGGCGCGCACAGTACGGTCCGTCATGGACTCGGCGTGCAATTCCAGGGCAGCACCATGCCGTCCGACTGGGCGCTGGGCGATTTGTACATCGAAGGCGATATCCCGCAGGACGAGTTGACCATCTGCTGGATGCCTGACGGCGTGCTTGCCATGTTTCCCATGGGCAGCAAGCGTTTCCGCGTCATCGGCGATGTCGGTACGTCCACGCTGCCGGCGCCGCCCACGCCCACGCTGGAACAAATCCAGGAAATGCTGGACACACGCGGCCCCAAGGGCTTGCGCGCCTACGATCCCTTCTGGCTGGGCGGCTTTCGCATCAACGAACGCAAGGTCAAGGATTACCGGCAGGGCCGGGTATTCCTGTCGGGCGACGCCGCCCACGTACACAGCCCGGCGGGTGGACAGGGCATGAACACCGGCATGCAGGACGCCTTCAACCTGGCGTGGAAGCTGGCCATGGTGTGGCACGGCCATGCGGCGGCGACGCTGCTGGACAGCTATTCGGCGGAACGCAGCGCCATCGGCGACCAGGTCCTGCGCAACGCGGGCAACATGACCAAGATCGCGCTGCTGCGCAACCCCGTCCTGCGAGAACTGCGCAACCTGGCGGCTGGGACGCTGTCGCGCATCCCGGCGCTGCGCCAGCGCATGGTCGACCAGCTGACGGAACTGGACCTGCACTACCGGGAAAACAGCCCGCTGACGCAGTCACCGCGCGGCGCGGCTGAACGCCCCTTGCCGGGCGAGCGCGCTCCCGATATCGGCCTGAAAGGCACGGATGACGAGGTGCGCAATCTGTATGCGCTGCTCGCCACCGGCCGTTTCGTGGTGCTGTCCGTGGACGCGCCGGCGGTCGACCTGCCGCTGGCCACGCGCTCCATCGCCGTGGCCGCGGCGGCCAGCGCGAATCCGGCCTACGAGGCAGGACACGTCTACCTGATCCGTCCGGACGCCTACGTGGCGCTGAGCGCGCGCGCGGGCGACGACGCCACCATCATCGCCACGCTGGAACGGCTGGAAGCCGGGACGTAAATCCCGATCGCAAGATCCCTTGCGGCGGACCCGCGCGTTCTTCAACGGCCGGCCATAGGCATGCCCCCGCTTCGCCAGCGGGGGTCATCAATACGCAGCCCTGCCGTGAGACGAGATCAGGAGAAGTACAGCTCCATGGCATTCGGGCCATAGACGCGCCGCCGTGCTTCCTCGTCCGGAATGGCCTGCTTGAGCCAGTCGATCGCACGGCGGTAATCGGTGTCTTTCTCGCCGCCCACGAAGGGACAGTCGCTGGCCCACAGCATTTTTTCGTAGCCCACCCGGCGGCAAAGCTCCTGCGCGCAGCCCAGCGCGTAATCGCCCAGGCGGTAGGCGCCCGACAGCTTGACCCAGGTGCGGCCCTTTTCGACGGACGCCACCATGGCGCGGAAGCCGTCGCTGTCGATGCCCTTGACCGGATCCGGACGACCGATGTGATCGATGACGATCTTGACGCCCGAGCGCTCCAGGAAGGGCAACACCAGCGGCAGGCGCGGACCGTCGATATGCACGTGCACATGCCAGTCCAGGTCCACCAGGCGGCGCAGGAATTTGCGGTAGTCCCAGCTGTCCAGGTCCGGCAGCTGGGGCATGCTGATAAAGGGCAGCCGCACGCCGACGATACCGTCGCGATCCATCTGGTCCAGCGCCACGCGCTCGATGGACGGCTCGGCGATGATCGTGCCGCGCAGGCGGGGATTGCCTCGCACCGAATCGATCACATAGTCGTTGTAATCGCCCCAGGGGCTGGCCGCGGCGATGACCGCATAGCGCACCCCATGTTGATCCAGCACATCCGTCAGCTGCTCCACGGTAAAGCTATAGGTGGGGCTGTGGCGCGGATTGGGAATCAGCGGCATGTCCTGCTTGAAGACGTGCACGTGGGTGTCGACCAGAAAGCCTTCTTTCGGATACGTGATGCTGTTCACTTGGAACTCCTGTTTTCCAGCGCGGCAGCCGCCGGGCGGATCACGTGGCCGTGCCCGCCTGTGTTGCGTCCACGCCCTTCGATGTCATTGCCGCTGAATGCCGGCCTGCTTGATTACATTGGCCCACTTGTCGACGTCGCCGCGCAGGGTCGCGCCGATTTCGTCGGGCGTACTGCCCTTGGCCTCGGTGCCCAGGTCCTGCAGGCGCTGCTTGACGTCCGGCATCTTCAGCACTTCGTTCAGTTGGCTGTTCAACACCTTCACGGCCTCGTCCGGCACACCCTTGGCCGCGAAAATGGCGTTCCATCCGGTCACGTCGTAATCCAGGCCGCTCTCGCGCACGGTAGGCACTTTGGGCAGCCAGGCGGAACGCTGCGTACCCGTGGATGCGATAGGCGCGATCTGGCCGGCATCGACGATGCCCTTCACCGCCGCATAGGATTCAAAGGCGACGTCGATATCGCCGCGTATCAGGGCGGAGAGCACATCGGCCGTGTTTTTGAACGGAATGATCGATGCGTTCAGCTTGGAGGTGGACTTGAACAGCTCCGCCGACAGATTCTGCGTGCTGCCGGGATTGATGGTCCCCAGCACGATCGGCCGCTTCTTCGATTCGGCCATTACGTCGGCGACGGAATGCAGCGATCCGTTGGCCTTGGTCAGCAGGATCAGGTCAAAGTAGGCGACCGTCGATACCGGCACGAAATCCTTTACCGGATCGTAGGGCAGCTTGAACAGCGATTTGCTGATGGCCGTACCGCTGGAAAACGCGATGAAGGTGTAGCCATCGTGCGCAGCGTTCAGCGTGGTGGTACCGGCCACGATACCGCCCGCGCCGGGACGGTTTTCAATGATGATCTTGTCACCGAAGCGTTCGCCTATCTTCTGCGCGACCAGGCGCATGGAGATGTCGGCCAGCGCGCCCGGACCAAAGGGCACGATGAAGCGGATGGGTTGATCCGGATAACGCGCCTGCGCCACGGGCGCGGCGACCATGATTGCGGTGACGGCGGCCGTTGCCAGCACCAGTCCATGGCGCAACGGTCCACGCCGTGTGCCAATGGCCGGACGCATGGCCATGCATCGTCCTGCCCGGATAAGCGATCGCGCGATCGATCGAATCATGAAGGTCTCCCTGGTTGTTATAGGCCGCCGCAAAGCGACGCGCACGGCATACCCGGCCGCGATCGCCGGGTGTCATAGTCCAGGGAGTCTAGGCATGCGGGATGACCCGCACAAATGAATTGTTTGGCGGGATTTATTCGCCGCGTTCATCGCCCGCGGGCGGCAGCCCGGCGCGCAGCGCATCGACCAGCAGATCGCGCAGGATCCGCGCCGGCTCGGACAGCACGGCGCCGCGGCGCGTCAGCACCGCCAGCCGGCGCGCGATGCTGGGTTGCAGCAAGGGCCGCGTCACCAGCCCCGCGCCTGCGGGCACGGATAGCGCCGGCACCACCGTCAAGCCCAGATCCTGGCGTACGAAGTCCAGCGCTACCGCCGTGTGCTGGGTTTCATAAGCCCAGCGCAGCGCCAGCCGCCGTTCGCCCAGCGCGTCGTCGATAGCGGTGCTGTTGCCAGCGGGCAGGCTGATGCGTATCAGCGTTTCGCCCTTCAGTTGGTCCCAGCGCACCGCGCGTCGTTTGGCCAGGGGATGGCCGGCGCGGCAGACCAGCACGAAAGGCTCTTCCGCGAAAGGCTCGACTGCCAGGTTGTGCGGGTTCGCCGTAGCCACGGAAATGCCGAACACGGTAGTTTCGGCATGGGTCAGCTCAGCGATTTCCTGGATCGAATTGTCGAAGACGCGCACGGCGATGGCCGGATGCAACTCGCGAAAGCGCGCCAGCGCCGGCGCGATCCGGTGCGCCGCCAGCGTCGGCAGACAGCCGAAGGCCAGCCATTGCGGTGCCGTGCGGCTGTGCTGCCGCAGCGCATCATAGGAAAGCTCGAACTCCCGCATGGCGCCGCGCACGCGCGGCAGCAGGGCGCGGCCGGCATCGGTCAGGGTGACGTCGCGCGTGGTGCGCGCCAGCAGGGTAACGCCCAGGCTGGCCTCAAGCTTGCGGATGCGATGGCTGACGGCGGTCTGTGACAGGCAAAGATGCGCGGCCGCCTGCTGGAAGCCGCCTTGCTCCACGATCGCCAGGAACGCCTGCATGCCGAGAAAGTCGATTTGCATGGGCGCTATTAGAGCGCGGATCCGCTACGTGGGGGCGGCGGCGAATTATGTGAAGGTGCCCCGGGGGTTTCCGCCTGTTGCCGCGGTCGCCCCCGGTACCCGTCCCTTATGCCCGCGGGGTTTTATGCCTGCAAGGTATTGGGCACCGCTTCGCCTGCCAGCCAGGCGTCCAGATTGCGCCGCACACCACGGGCGAATTCCTGGAACACCGGTTCGGCAACGAAGCCGTAATGCGGCGTCAGCAGTACGTTGTCCAGGCCCAGCAGCGGATGGTCGGCCGGCAACGGTTCGCTGTCGAACACGTCGAAGGCGCCGAAACCCGGACGGCCGGCGCGCAGTGCTTCCACCAGCGCATCGGTGTCCACCAGGTCGGCACGCGAGGTATTGACCAGGATGCTGTCCTGCCGCATCAAGGCCAGGCGTTCGCGATTCAGCAGCTGCCGCGTCGGCGGCGACGGCACCAGGTGCAGGCTGACGACCGCCGACGTACCCAGCAG
>DATJHN010000054.1:0-27418 GCA_035493915.1 Bordetella sp. | reverse complement strand
GTCGAACTGCGCGAGCCGCTGGGGCTGTCCACTGTGGTGCCCCACATGAATTTTTTCCGGCTTTCCGGAGTCACCCGCGCCGACCTGGACGCCGCGCTGGAGGAAGTACGCGCAGCCGAGCGCACCGGCTTCTACAACGATCTGGTGGTGGACGATACCTGGAAAGCGCTGATCGCACAGGAACGCCCGGATCCGTACGCGGCGGCCCAGCTCCGCCTGCAGGAACTGGCGGATGAACCCTTGAAGCAGCGGATACGCGCCGAACTGGTGAACCACGGACTGGATCCCGAGGACATTGACGCGCAGAGAAATATAGGACGCTCTGTCTGGCGCCAGATGGAATACGAAGTGCTGGAACCGATTACCCGCGAATACCTGGAATCGGCGGGCGTTCCACTGCCAGCCACCGCCGGCAGCTGATTCAGTCTCCACGCAGCGCGACGCCGAACTATTGGACTGGCATAGGTACTACAGCGCCTACGCCGCGCCATCGAACGATGCCCGTCGCACGATCCGGCGGCCGCTCATGTCTGGAACTCTCCAACGCGCGTCGTCGATCCGCCCCGCCAGCCGGGCTATCCATCCACGAGACCTTGAGGTACACCTTGCGTGCTGTCGACTCATCAGGTGCGAACCATTCAATGCCCAGCCTGCCGAATCGCGCTGGCCGGCGCGCCCTCGCGACACGGAATAGGCACCATCCGTTGCGAACCTTCAGCGCAGGCCAACCCCGCGCCCGCATGTCCCCTGGCGTTGTCCGCGCCCAGGCGGCCATGCCACGCGCGCCTGTTGAGTTGGTACGCGGCGCGGTGCCCGATCCGCAGGAATTGCGGCACCGTTCGCCCGCCAAGGCGGAATCGCCCGCGCTGCCCGCGCTCGGCCCTTCGGCTTCCCAACTGAACGATTTCCGTGAGCTGCTGGTGGCCCGCATACAGGGCGATGCCACGCCGGAGCAGGCCGACGCCGTGCGGAATCTGCTGGCCAGGATGCAAGCCCATCCCCAAAGCAGACAGATTCTGAGCGCCTTGCAGGCGTACCACCAAATAAACGGCGAAGCGCCCAGCATCCAGTTAATGGACGGTTCCGACCCGATGCAGCTCCCTCCGATGCTGGGCTGGTCCATTCGAGGCTCGGCGTGGAATCTGAATATCCACGCCTTGAATGCCGCACCGCCAGAACAGGTCGACCGGGAATTGGCGGCCGTCTACAACAATCTGACCGGCATACTGCAAGACGCCGATCCCTACCTTAGATTGCCTGTCAATCGCCCGCCCCAGCTACCTCACGAATTGGAAGAAGCATGGCGGCAGTGGGTAGCGGGAGACGGCATCCGGTATGTAGTCACCAGCCAGTTGTGCCATGTCCCGTCGATCCGTCAGAAAGCGATCGACCACCTTCGGTCGCAGTTGCGGGACACAAGCTATTACGGTGGCGTATCCAGGGCCACGCTAGGGGAACTGCTGCTCTGGCCAATGGAAGACAGGCCTGTCGGCTTGAAGGTGGAACTGCTCGGCCTGGGGCTGAAGGCCATTCCACCCTTGCCCGCCGACGTGCGTATCCTGGATATCGCCGACAATCCCATCGAAGATTGGAGCGGGCTGCCGCCCGGGCTGCAGGCACTCCATGCGGCCAAGACCGGGGGCGCCGGCGTGCTGGATTATCTGCCCGCCGGGCTGCTAGAGCTGGAGATCACGGATAATTCGCTGGTATCGCTGGCCGCGGACTTGCTGCCGCGTGGCCTCAAGGTCCTGAAGGCCAACAATAACGTATTGGATGAAATATCCGGCACGCTGCCCGACAGCCTGGAAATCATCACGCTGGCCGACAACCGCTTTACGCGGCCGCCGCCGATGCCGGGCCGGCTAAAGGTGCTGGACCTATCGAACAATCAGATCGATTGTATTGCCGATGGTTTGCCCGATACGATACAGGAGCTGGATCTGTCGCAAAACCGCTTGCGACATATCCCCACGGGTTCCTTGCCCTCGCGCCTGAAAAGGCTGAACTTGAGCGAAAACATAGATCTGGCAAGCCTGCCGGCGTTGTCCGAGGACCTGAAAATCCTGAATGTGGAATCCACCGGGCTGGGGGAACTGCCCGGCAACCTGCCGCGCGGGCTGACCGAACTGCATGCATCGGATCTCGGGCTGACGCGCTTGCCCGACGACTTGCCCACGAGCCT
The DNA here is from genome assembly GCA_035493915.1 of Bordetella sp. Lineage (GTDB taxonomy): Bacteria > Pseudomonadota > Gammaproteobacteria > Burkholderiales > Burkholderiaceae_B > Bordetella_C. The sequence goes on along the minus strand of DATJHN010000054.1, from coordinate 25,236 downwards.
GGTCGCGCTTTTCGTTGAAGACAACGATTTGAGCGAACTGCCCGGCTCCATTACCCAACTGGCCCGTTGCAACGTCTACCTGGAAGGCAATCCGATCGCCATCGAAAACATTCCGCACCCGCTCCCGGGCAATACCGGACCGCGCTTCCATATCGCGCTGGAATCGGACGATGCTCCGCAGGACTACTCCGCGAGTATTACCCAGGCCGTGCAATATTGGCTGGACGAACAGGATAGCCCCGTCATGCAACGCTGGCACGCCATTGAAAAGGCGCGCGCGGACGTATCCGGCGACTCGGCGGCCATGGCGCACTTGAGCCGGTTCCTGGACCGGCTGCGCGGGACGATCTATTGCGTGAGCGACGAGTTCCGCGCCGGCATCCAGGAATGGCTGAACGTACTTTCCAGCCCCGAACGCACATCGCTACTGGAAGACACCCTGCAGGCATGCATCGGCGCCACCGAGAGATGCGACGATCGCATCGGCTTGATGTTGGACGAACTGCGCACGCTGCGTCTGCATGACGACATCCGTATCGGACTCTATGGCGACCGCCCCGCCGATGTCGTAACCGCCTTGCGGCAGACCTTTTGCGTGAATCGGCTGCGCGAGATCGCCTATCGCAAAATCGCGTCCATGGGCACGGTCGACGACGTCGAGGTCTATCTGGCCTATACGGTCGAACTGCGCGAGCCGCTCGGGTTGACCGACGTCGTGCCGGCCATGATGTTCCTCGACTTCTCTGGCGTCACCCGGAACGATCTGGACGCCGCCCTGGAGGAGGTGCGCGTCGCCGAACGGACCGACTTCTACAAGAGCCTGGTGGTCGATGACACATGGAGGACCTTCCTGAAGCAAGAATTGGGCGCGCGCTTCGAACAGGTCCGGAACCGCCTGGAGGAATCCATGGGGGAGCCGCTGCAGGAAAGAATCCGCGCCGAACTGGTGCTGCGCGGCATCTCCGTTACCGATGCCGACGCGCATAGGGGAATTGGCCTGGCGATCTCGCGCGACATGCAATACGAAGCGCTGGAGCCGCTTACCCGCGCATACCTGGAATCGGCCGGCGTGCCGATGCCCGAAGGAGCCCCGGACGCACCCGCGACCTGAGCCCGCGCGGCTTCGGCCACCTTATCGATGCCCGTGGAAAACGTTCAGGGATCGAAAGCCGCCGCTACGCGGCGCCTCCCTGCAGCATCGGGACGGCATATGATGCATCGATAGATCGATCATTGCGCTACCAGGGGAGAAGCGATATGCAATCATCCGGCGATGCCACGGCTCCGGCCTGGGTATCCGTGCGCGGCGGCGACCGCGAGACTCTCCTGGAATACCAATGGATCGCGCCCGGCCGCGACGCGCCGCTGCTGATCTTTCTGCATGAAGGCCTGGGGTCGGTGTCGATGTGGAAGGACTGGCCCGCGCGCGCCTGCGCCGCCGCGGGCTGCCGTGGCCTGCTCTATTCCCGCCCGGGCTACGGACGGTCGACGCCGCGGCCGGCGGATGAAAAATGGCCCGTGGAGTATCTGCACGAACAGGCCCGCGATGTCCTTCCAGCGTTGCTGCAAGCCCTGGACGTGGATGCCCGCCGCGACCGGCCCGTTCTGTACGGACACAGCGACGGCGGCTCGATCGCGCTGCTGTATGCGTCGTACTACCCCGACGCCGTGGCCGGCGCCATCGCCGTCGCGCCCCATGTGTTTGTCGAGGACATTACCCTGCGCGGTATCGAAGCCGCGCGGCTTGCCTACCGGCAGACGGACCTGCGCGCCAGGCTGGCCCGGTACCACGACGATCCCGACTCGGCGTTCTGGGGCTGGAACGACATCTGGCTGGATCCCGCATTTCGCGACTGGAATATCGAGCAGATGCTGGCGGGCATACACTGCCCCGTACTGGCGCTGCAGGGCGAGCAGGACGAGTACGCCACGCTGGCGCAGATCGAAAGCATCGCGCGGCACACGCCGGGTGCCGTCATGCAGGCATTGCCGGACTGCCGCCATTCCCCGCACGTCGACCAGCCCGAAGCGGTTATCGAAGCGATCAAAACGTTTTTGCAACGGCTATAGCGCGCTGCGTGCCATGTGCCATGTGCCATGTGCCGTGCGCCGTGTGCCGCTGCGCGAAGGAGGCCCGGACGCATCCGCGGCCTGGTCCCTTGCGGCGCCGGTGCGGGGCCGGTCCGGTTCCTTCCCGCATCCGCACGAAAGGAACCGGCCCGTATCAGGCTGGACAGGTCAGCGTATCGGCCACGGATACATCGCGCCGCCCTGGTTCCACAGCGCGTTGGTACCGCGCTTCAGGCCCAGCTTGCTGCCACTGCCCACATTACGCTCGAAGATTTCGCCGTAGTTGCCCACCGCCTTGATGGCGTTATAGGCCCATTTTTCATCCAGGCCCATATTCTTGCCGGCGCCGGGCGTTACGCCCAGTATGCGCAGCACGTTCGGGTTGTTGCTCTTGAGCATCTGATCGACGTTCTTCTGGGTGATGCCGTATTCCTCGGCTTCCATCAGCGCGAACAGGGTCCAGCGCACGATGCCTTCCCAATTTTCGTCGCCTTGCCGCACCATGGGACCCAGCGGCTCCTTGGACAGACGCTCCGGCAGGATGTCGTAATCATTGGGATTGGCGACCTGGGATGCGCGCACGGCGGCCAGTTGCGAGGCATCGTCGGTAAAGGCATCGCAGCGCCCCGACTCGAAAGCGCGGACGACTTCGGTCACCTTGTCGATGACCACCGGCGTGAACTTGATATTGTTGGCGCGGAACCAGTCGGACAGATTGAGTTCGGTGGTGGTGCCCGGCTGCACGCATATCGTGGCGCCGTCCAGTTCCTTGGCGCTTTTTACGTTCAATGATTTGCGTACCAGAATGCCCTGGCCGTCGTAAAAGCTGGCCGCAACCGCCGCCAGGCCCAGCGAGGTATCGCGCGTTTGCGTCAGTGTGACCGTGCGCAGCAGCACGTCCACTTCGCCCGATTGCAAAGCGGTAAAGCGCTGCTGCGTGGACAGCGCCGTGCCCTTGAACTTGCTGGCGTCGCCCAGTGCGGCGGCGGCGATGGCGCGGCAGATGTCGACGTCCATGCCCGCCCATTCGCCCTTGCTGTCGGTCGCGCTGAAGCCGGTTACGCCGTCGCTCAGCCCACACTGCACGAAACCTTTCTTCTTGACCGCGTCCAGCGTCGGGCCCGCGACCGCGACATGCGCCGCGCCCGCCAGCGCCAGGGCGCCGGCTGTCAGGGTAAGGAATTTCTTCATGGGTGTTCTCCTTGGGGGCGGCTCCACCGGCCTTATGGGCATGGGAAGCCGAATCGCCGGGCTAGCCGCCGGCCGGTCCTACGTAGGCGGCGCAGCGTACGGCGCGCCGTACCACGAAACAATTAGGAGGAACACTTAGCCTAGCCGTATAAGACCGTTTCCGCCAACAAGACCTTTGCCTGGATCGGCGTCAAATCGGCAATCGAGCCGGACATTCGGGAATTGCCTGAGCTGCTCCGCCGAAAGTCGGAACACTATCCAACTTTCGGGTCAGATCGGCCTGGCCTGGAAATCGCTCAAAAATCAAAGGCCGCCGCGGCGCGGCCGATGCGGTCGTTCACCGCCGCCCATTCCGGAGTCCGCGGCGGGGCTTCGACCAGGATGCGGCGATAACCCATGCCGTCCAGCTCGCGCAGCAGCGCATACAGGGCTTGCGCGTACAGCTCCGGTTCGGCGGCGATGGGCTGCCAGACCAGTTGGGGATCGATTTGCAGTGGCCGGGGCGTATAGGCGATCGCGACGGCGCGGCCGTCTTCCGGCAGGCCCAGCCCTACGGCGGCGGCCTCCAGCTGTTCACGCGTGACCAGAACCAGCGGCGTGCGCGGCGCATAGTGCGCGCGCAGCGTGCCGGATGCGCGCGGCGCCGCGGCATCCGGCAAGGCCGGCGCCACGCCGAGCACCCGCGCGATATCGGCCGCGGAAATATGGCCGGGCCGCAACAGAACCGGCCCCAGGCCCTGGTCCACGCGCGACAGGTCCACGATGGTGGATTCGATGCCCACGGCGGCTGCGCCGCCTTGAAGCACCGGCATGCCGCCGGCGACTTCGTCGGGAAATTCGGCACGCACATGTTCGGCGCGCGTCGGCGACACATGGCCGAAGCGATTGGCCGAAGGCCCCGCGACGCCGCCATGGCCATTCGGATTAAGCATGGCGAATGCATGCAGCAGCCGCTGCGCCACCGGATGTGACGGGCAGCGCACGCCAACGCTATCCTGGCCGCCGCTGACGGCCGGATCGATGCCCGCCGCGCGCTTCAGGATCAATGTAAGCGGACCGGGCCAGAACGCGTCGATCAGCATGCGCGCCTGATCGGGAATATCGGCGGCCCAGTACGATAAGTCGGCACCGGGTGCGACATGCACGATGACAGGGTGATTGGAAGGCCGCCCCTTGGCTGCATAGATGCGCCCTACCGCCAGCGGGTTCTCCGCATCGGCACCCAGCCCGTAGACGGTCTCGGTCGGAAATGCCACCAGCTGGCCCTGGGCCAGCACGCGCGCGGCATGCTCGATCTGGGCATCGGTGGCTTCGGCTTCGAATTCGGGCGCCATGGCGGGATTCCTGGGTGATAACACGGAAGCGTGCGTCCCGCCGCAGGGTCTCGCGGAACGGAGCCGCGAGACGGCGGCGGGCGCCCGCGGGTCAGGGCGCGGGCATGCCCAAAGCTGCCGCGACGCTGGCGGCATCGCGGCGCGCCTGCGCAACGGTGGCCGCGACGATCGTCACGTGGCCCATTTTGCGGCCGCGGCGCGCATCGTGCTTGCCGTACAGATGCAGCTTGGCGCTGGACACCGCCAGCGCGGCGGCCCAGTCCGGTTCCCGCTGCGTGTCGCCGCCGCCTGTTTCCTGCTGCGTGCCAGCACCGGGGCCCTGCTGAGTGGTGCCGCTTGCTTCCTGCTGCGTGTCGCCGGCACTTCCGGCTTCCTGTCCCTCGCCGGCGGCTGGGTACCAGATGTCGCCCAGGATATTCAGCATGACCGCCGGTGCCAGCAGGTCGGTGGCACCCAACGGCAGGCCGGCCATTGCCCGCGCCTGCTGCTCGAACTGGCTGGTGACACAGGCGTCGATGGTGTAGTGGCCGCTGTTGTGCGGACGCGGCGCGATTTCATTGACCAGCAGCGAACCGTCGCGCAGGACGAAAAATTCGACGCAAAGCACGCCGTGGTAATCCAGGCCGGCGGCGATGCGCAGGGCGGCATCGGCGGCGGCGCTTTCCAGCGCCGCGTCGGGACCGGACAGCGCGGCACGGTCCACGGTGGACACCGCCAGGATGCCGTCGCGATGCACGTTGCGCGCCACCGGGAACATGACCGTCGCGCCGTCGAAGCCGCGCGCGATCACTACCGAAATTTCATGATCCAGTGGCATCAGGGCTTCCAGCACGCAAGGCACGCGGCCGAAGGCTTCGAAGGCCGCCAGCGCCTGCTCGCGGGTCTGCACCCGAGCCTGGCCCTTGCCGTCATAGCCCAGGCGCGCCACTTTCAGGATGCCGGGGAACAGCGCGTCGGGCGCGTCGCGCAGATCGCCGTCCGCGCGCACGGCCGCGTGGGGTGCCACGGGTATGCCCTGCCCGGCGATAAAGGCTTTTTCCGCGATGCGATCCTGCACCACGGCCACTGCATCGGCGGCGGGACTGACGCGGCAGCGCGCCGCCAGCGCGCGCAGGCTATCGGCGGGCACGTTTTCGAATTCGGTCGTGACCGCGCGGCAGATGCGCGCCAGCTCCGCCAGCCCCGCGGGATCGTCATAGCCCGCGTGGATATGGCGGTCCGCCACCATGGCAGCAGGCCCATCGGCAGCCGGATCCAGGACCGCGACCTTGTAGCCCAGGCTTTGCGCGGCGTGACAGAACATGCGGCCCAGTTGGCCGCCGCCCAGCAGGCCCAGCCAACCACCCGGTTCGACGATCATGCCGGCGCGCGCGGCCTGCGCGGATACCGTTCCAGGGCCGGCGGGAGAAACCGCCTGCGTGCCGGTGGTTTTCTGCGGCTGACGGTTGGCGCTCATGCTTGCGCTCCCGCCGGCGGCAGCGCCATATCGCGGGCAGCCTGGGTCTGGCGCGCCCGGAAATCCAGCAGCTTGGCATGCAGGCGATTATCCGAGGTCGCCAGGTTGGCGATCACGTGCAGGGCGGCGTTGGCGGCGCCGGCCTCGCCGATGGCGAAGGTGGCTACCGGCACGCCCTTGGGCATCTGCACGATGGAAAGCAGCGAGTCCTCGCCGCGCAGGTATTTGGAAGGCACGGGCACACCGAACACGGGCACTTCGGTCAGCGCCGCCATCATGCCGGGCAGGTGTGCCGCACCGCCGGCGCCGGCGATGATGGCGCGCAGGCCGCGCTCGCGCGCCGCCGCGCCGTATTCCGCCATGTCCAGCGGCATGCGATGCGCGGAAATGACGCGCGCTTCGCATGGAACGCCGAAGTCATCCAGCATGGCGACAGCGTTTTTCATGACTTCCCAGTCACTGGATGAGCCCATGATCACGCCGACCAGGGGCGTCGACGCGGGCGAAGATGTGGATTTGGCTGTCATAACGGGCGGATAGGAACGGGGCGGCTGGGAACGGAGTGGTCGGAACAAGGTCCCGCGGACGCGGAACCGGCCCGGCGAAACCGGGAAAGCCCTCAATTTTACCCGCCCCCGGTCGTCTTCCTGTCCGGCCAGCCGGGCGGGCGGGAAAGCCTCGCCACCCAGCGCTCCCGCGTCTGTGTTACCGCAGGCCGGCGATGGCCGGAATCAGCCATTGATACGCGGTGGGATTGTCCGGGCAAGGGCCCAGACCGCATTCCAGCGTGGTGCTGGCGGCGTTGACCAGCACCACCAGGAAGAACAGCCACATGATGGCCCCCCCCAGAATGCCGGCGCGGCGCGGCTGGCCGCCGTTATCGCCGGCCCGGCGATCCAGGGCCAGCATCACCGCGCAGTACGCGATCAGCGCGACAAAGGCGATCAGGGACCAGGTATAGAAATGCAGGCCGAGCAGGGTCGAACCGTAGCCGGGATCGCCTGGCGCCTGATGCAGCAGCAGCTGGCGCGCCGATACGGCGATACCGCCCAGCGCCGCCGCGATGACCATGGCGTAATGCGCGGGCGACGCGCCAAAGCGCAGGTTAAGCAGCAGCCCGGCGCCGGCCAGCACGAAAGCCACCCGCTGCAGCAGGCACAGCGGGCAGGGCAATTCGTTGAAGGCGATCTGCCAGGCAAAGGCCAGGATCAGCGCGGCCGTGATGGCGAGCAGGACCAGGGCATTCAGGAACGTCGAGGCGGGATGCGAGGCACGGGAAGCGAATTGCATGGCCGGCCCTTCAGAGCGACAACCGCAAGGCGTCGGTCATGTGATAGTGCGCCCAGGCGGCGAAGACAACCAGGGTCAGGAACCAAAGGGCAAAGCAGGCTCCACGCTTGCCCCGTATACCAAACCATACCGCCAGCATGCCGAACACGAACGGCAGCATCATGACCATATTCCGCGCCCCTCCCCTTTTTTGCCGCGGGAGCGCCTGGAATCGCCCCCTCCATGGGGACTCCGCGCCGCTGTCAGCGGCTTGGTATGAAGGCGCCCGCCACCCCCGTGGGGCGCGGCTGCGCGGCACTATATATGATCCTTGGCGGAAACACGACTTCAACCGCCTGACCGTCCGCAATGGAACGCTCAGGCGGTCAGCCGATCGAGCGCCTCGCGGTACTTTTCCGCGGTCTTACCGATGACGTCGGCGGGTGGGCGCGGCGCGGGCGGCGTCTTGTCCCAGGGCTGGGTTTCCAGCCAGTCGCGCACGAATTGCTTGTCGAACGACGGCGGGCTGATGCCGACGCGGTAGCTGTCGGCCGGCCAGAAGCGCGAGGAATCCGGCGTCAGCACCTCGTCCATCAAGTGCAGGGTGCCGCTGTCGTCCAGGCCGAACTCGAACTTGGTATCGGCGATGATGATGCCCTTGGTGGTCGCGAAGGCGGAGGCCTCTGCATACAGCGCCAGGGTTATGTCGCGGATCCGTTCGGCCATGGCCTGGCCGACTTCGCGCACGACATGGTCGAAATCGACGTTTTCGTCGTGGGTACCGAACTCGGCCTTGGCCGCCGGCGTGAAGATCGGCTGCGGCAGTTTTTCGGCCTGGCGCAGTCCGGCCGGCAGCGCGATGCCGCATACGGCGCCGGTGGCCTGGTAGTCCTTCCAGCCCGAACCGATCAGATACCCGCGCGCGACCGCTTCGACCAGAATGGGCTTGAGCCGCTTGACCACCACCGCCCGGCCCCGGACCTGGTCGACTTCGTCGGGCGCGACCACGTCCTCCGGCGCGATGCCGGTGGAGTGATTGGGGATGACGTGCCCCAGCTTGGAAAGCCAGAATTCGGTCAGCGCGGTAAGCACCTGGCCCTTGCCAGGAATGGGATCGTCGAGGATGACGTCGAAGGCGGAAATACGATCCGTCGCGACGATGAGCAGCTTGTCGTCGCCGACAGCGTACATGTCGCGTACCTTGCCGCGCCCCAGCAGGGGCAGGGACCGGATACTGGATTGATGCAGGGCTGATGTCACGGTAGGCCTATGGCGGAAATAAACATTCCCGCGGGACGCTTGGTCCGGCGGGAATGTCCGATGGAACGAAATACCGGCGGATGCGTGCAGTTTACTGCACGACCTGGGCCAGCTTGCCGCTGGCGTACTGCTGGGCGACGTCCTGCAGCGGCACGACCTTGATCTTGCTGGCGTGGCCGGCGGTGCCGAATTCCGTGTAGCGCTGCACACAGATGGCCTTGGCGGCGGCGCGAGCGGGCTTCAGGTATTCGCGCGGATCGAACTTGGACGGGTTTTCGGCGAAGAAACGGCGAATCGCGCCGGTCATGGCCAGGCGGATATCCGTATCGATATTCACCTTGCGCACGCCGTACTTGATGGCTTCCTGGATTTCCTCGACCGGCACGCCGTAGGTTTCCTTCATGTCGCCGCCGAATTCGCGGATTTCGGCCAACAGGTCCTGCGGCACGCTGGAGCTGCCGTGCATTACCAGGTGGGTATTGGGAAGGCGGCGGTGGATTTCCTTGATGCGCGAAATCGACAGAATGTCGCCGGTGGGCTTGCGGGTGAATTTGTAGGCGCCGTGGCTGGTGCCGATGGCGATCGCCAGGGCGTCCAGCTGGGTCTTGCGCACGAAGTCGGCGGCCTGTTCCGGATCGGTCAGGAGCTGTTCGCGCGTCATGGTGCCTTCGGCGCCGTGACCGTCTTCCTTGTCGCCCATCATGGTTTCCAGGGAGCCCAGGCAGCCCAGTTCACCTTCCACCGTGACGCCCACTTTGTGCGCCATCTCGACCACCTTGCGCGTGACCTCGACGTTGTAGTCGTAGTCGGCGACGGTCTTGCCGTCTTCCTTGAGCGAGCCGTCCATCATGACGCTGGAAAAGCCCAGGTCGATCGCGCCCTGGCAGACCTTGGGCGACTGGCCGTGGTCCTGGTGCATGACCACGGGAATGTGCGGGTAGGACTCGACTGCGGCCTGGATCAGGTATTTCAGGAAGCCTTCGCCGGCGTACTTCCGGGCGCCGGCCGACGCCTGCATGATCACCGGGCTGTCGGTTTCCGCGGCGGCCTCCATGATGGCCTGGACCTGCTCCAGATTGTTGACGTTGAACGCCGGGATACCGTATCCGTTCTCGGCGGCGTCATCGAGCAGCTGGCGCATGGAAACTAGGGCCATGGTGGTTCTCCTAAAGGGCGATGATTGAGTGATGTGAATTTCTGGAACTGGGCGATTTTAACGGGGCTGAAAGGAAAGGTCTTGGGGCGGACGATTTAGCCCAAGGGCTGGATTGTTTCCGGGCATTACGTCCGTCGGTACTTGAACCTGCGGCCGGCCGATGTGTCTCACGGCCTGTTAACCTGGGACGGGACCCACGCCAGCCTTCCAGGCAACGGACTCCAAGCCGGCCGGCCCCGCCGGCGCATCCACGAGGACAGCATGAAATCACGCGCGACATCCGCCATCGTATTTGCCCTGTTGGGGGCCGCCGCCACGGCGGCCAGTGCCCAGACCACCCAGGAAATGCAGTTCCCCGGCCATGACGGCAGCCTGTCGCCGCCGTCCACCCTGCGCATGACCGTCACGCCCCAGGGCCCCGCCGTGCCGCCCCCTCCGCCCGTTCGCGATACCCCGCAGAGCGTGCGCATATATACGCAATGCCGCAACGATGCCGACCGCGAGGCGACGTCGTCGGAAAAAATGCGCGAAGCGGTCGGCCGCTGCCTGGACCAGTTGAACCAGCGGCGCGCGCAAGGCCAGTAGTCGTCGATCCATTGAGTTCCGGGGCCGATGCGCTTCCCCCGTGTCGCCCCTAACCATGGGCGCCCGATCCCGGGTAAACTCCCGCGCGTTCGTGCCGGGATCGTTTCCCGGGCCTGGTTAGGCTCTTTTCTTACGCCATGACGCAGAATCACACATCCGCCCCGCCCACCATCTTCCTGTACACCGAGGAAAAACGCGGCAATCAGTGGGTCGAATCCATCGTCGTCGGACAACTGGGGGATTTTTCCGGTTCGGAGAAATTCATCGTTATCCAGGATCCGCATACACGTATCAATTTCGTGTACCGCATCGACGCCATGAGCAGCAATCTGGACGCGGTGTCCATGACGAACTTGACGGAAGCGGACTTCGCGGCGCGCAAGACCACCACCATCAATGGCGCTACCTTCAAGCTGGGGCCGCCGGAAGAAGCCATCAGGCTGCTGCGCGGTAAAACGCAGTGGATCCAGGACAAGGGTTCGATTCTGTCGGTGCTGCTGCAGGGCGCGGCGACCAAAAAGGTGGCTTTCGTGCGGGCGCGCATCCAGCGCGACCGCGTGACGCAGGTGAATCCCAGCGTGCCCGTGGAATACCTGCGCGACCGCAGCGGTGCAAGCGCCCCGGAAGAAACCGAAACCGACACGGCGGCTACGCCAGACGGCAGCGCCTCCTCTTCGGGCGCCTGACCGCCCCAGGACCCAGGCACAGCCGGTGCCGGGCCCGTTTGAGAACGTCGGCTGCTAGTCGTTCACCATGCAGGCGACGGGCTCGCCGCCTTCGAATTCGACGTCATACGTGTGTTCGTGGTCCCACGGCACGGTGAACCACAACTCGAAATCCTCGCAGCTTTCGTCGAACAGCCAGAGCGCCCGCAAAACCGCGACCTGCGCCATGGCTTCGGGGGTTTCAGCGCGCGGCAGGCGCGCCGGATCGATACCGTGCTTTTCGCACTCGTCGCGCGAGTAGTGCTCGAGCAGCAAATCGGCCGCCTCCAGCACTTTGTCCTTTAAAACGTCCAGCAGCCCGAGCAGCGCTTTTTGGCACTCGCGCGATGGCGTTTCGCCGTCGGTCTGCACCATCACATGTATCGGCGGACGGTCCACCGAATACATAACGTTTTCCACCGCCCAGAGTTCGGGCTCTTCGGGATCCTGGCTGAATTTGAGGAGCGCCATCGTGGATTCTCCACCGGAATTGAAAGTCCGGTCGCCATGGTAACGCGACATGACCAACCGTGGGGCCGCGGGCTCAACCCGTTGCAACGCAATGCACGGATGCCTGACCGGGATTGACAAAAAATAACCAAACTAATCTACACTCGCACGGTTTTCTCGCATCCTCATCTATTCCGCTCCCATGATAGGCCGCCACGCATGGCGCTTCTGGTTGCCTGCGTTGTTGGTGGTTACCCATGCGACCGCGGGCCCCGTCCCGTCCGCGCCGACCGGCGCGGACGATCGTCCCGCTCTGGTGGGACAGGTAGTCATGGGCATTCTGGGCTATGCGCGCTGGCCGATGCGGCCGGCAATCATTCGCCTGTGCGTGGCGGGCAGTCCCGCCTTCGCATCCGGCCTGTTCGATGAAAAGGCACGGCCGCCCGCCCTGGCGGTGCAAGCGCGGCGAGCCGCGGCCGACGATCCCGCGCTGGCGCGGGACTGCGACGCGGTCTACCTGGGAGGGCTGGACGCCAATGCCCGCCAGCAGGTCCTGCGGCGCATCGTCGGCCACCCGGTGGTAAGCATCATCGAAGACGACGCCGAATGCTCCGTCGGCGGCATGTTCTGCCTGGACGTCCAGCCCGACCGGGTGGGTTTCCAGGTCAATCTCGATTCCGTGGCGCGCAGTGGTGTCCGCATCCACCCCAGCGTGCTGCAGCTTTCGCGTCGCAGGCCACCTCCATGAAGAAGAACGCGCGCCCCGACTCCACCCGCCCCACCCTGCGCCAGGCGCTGCGCCGGCTACATTTCGCGGTGACATTGTTTGCCGTGGGGCTGGCCGGCATCGTCGTAACCGTGATGGGACTGGTCGCCTTGCGGGCGTATACCGGCCATCACCAGCAGCTGATCGCCCGGTCCATCGTCTACACCGTGCAAGCCGCCACGGTCTTCCACGACCGCCAGGCCGCGATGGAGACGCTGGCCACCATCGCCGCCAAGGAAGACGTCGCCGCCGCGGTGGTTTTCGATAGCCAGAACGAAATCCTGGCTGAATGGCACCATCCGCCGCAGGACGAGTTCGCCTGGGCGCGGCGCCAGGTCGCGCGGCTGGTCAACCCGCCCCCCATATTCCTGCCCATCGTGCATCAGGGACAAACCATCGGCCGCCTGCTGCTGGTGGGCCGGGGCGGCAACCTGTTCGATTTCCTGTGGAAGGGCCTGGCGGGCGTCGTGGCGTGCATTCTGGTCAGCGGCCTGGTCGCGAGCTGGCTTTCGCGGCGCACCTCGCGCGAAATCGTGGGGCCATTGCGCAGCCTGGCGGAAGTCGCGCACGCCGTGCGCAACGAACGAGCTTTCGCGCGCCGGGTGCCGCCGGCGGGCATCCGTGAACTGCATGCGCTGGGCGAGGACTTCAATGCCCTGCTCGATGAATTGGAAGCCTGGCAGACGCAGTGGCAGCACGAAAACGCATCGCTGGCGCACAAGGCCGCGCACGACAGCCTGACCGGCTTGCCCAATCGCGCCCATTTCGAGGAACAGCTGGACCGGGCCATCCACGACGCCGCCGTACTGAACCGCCGCGTGGCCATCATGTTCCTGGACAACGACCGCTTCAAGGAAATCAATGACGGCATGGGACACGCGGCGGGCGACGCCGTCCTGGTCAATGTCGCCGCCCGCGTGCGCGGCCAGCTGCGCGAAGGCGACGTCGTTGCGCGGCTGGGCGGCGACGAGTTCGCCGTCATGCTGTCGCCGCTGCGCGAGCTGAGCGATGCGCAGCGCATCGCCGACGACATCCTGCTCGGCATGCGGGCGCCGATCCGGCTGCCCAACGGCGAGGATATCGTCTGCTCACTGAGCATCGGCATCGCGGTCTTTCCCGATCACGCCGATAACGCGGCCGATCTCTTCGATGCGGCCGATAGCGCGATGTATCACGCGAAACGCCGCGGTGGCGGAACACAATCCACCGCGGGCCGACGCTCACGTTCCGAACGCGCACCGCGCGATGCCTATGGGATCTATAACTAAAAGGAGTTCGTTCGTGTTCGCTACCCGTATATCCCGCGCGGCCCGGCTCCCGGCTTTTCTCGGCGCATGCCTGCGCTGGCCCCTGTTGCTGCTGTGCGGCGCACTGCTGCTGGCCGGCTGCCAGACCGTGCAAAAAGGCCTGACGCCGGCGCAGATCGCCGTACTCAAGCAGGAAGGATTCAAGCAGACCGACGAAGGCTGGGAACTTGGACTGGCCGACAAAGTGCTGTTCGACTTCGATGCCTCCGTCATCAAGCCGGAAGCCAAGGACAATCTGGAACGGCTTGCCAGGAATCTGTTGCGCGTGGGAATCGACCGCATGCGGCTGGACGGCCATACCGATAATGTGGGCACAGCGGACTACAACCAGCAGTTGTCGCTGCGGCGCGCGCAGGCAGTTGCCGACGTCGTGACCGCGGCCGGCATACCGGCCGCGAACGTCGCAGTGCGCGGCCTGGGCGCGACCCGCCCCGTGGCCGACAACGGCACCGCGGCAGGACGCGCGGAGAACCGCCGCGTGGCGATCGTCATCTCGGCCGAATAGACATTACAGCTCGGATGCCGATCCGACGCGCCGCGGATTATGCGTTGCGCCAGCAATGCCAGAGAGCCACCGACGGTCGTGGGTACCCGCGACTCGACGGCGATCGCCGCAACCCTGGTTGCGCCCATAGTGGAAGTTTGCGTCGCATCCTGTGCCCCCGGCTCGCCTGTCAGGCCGTCTGCCAGCACCGCCGCGATCTCCGGACGAGTCAGCATCGCTCGGAAGGCGACAATCGCCGCGGACTACTCTGTCCATATGCCCCACGATAAAGCCGGCAGCCCCGGTGCATCGCGCGCGACCACCAGTTTCGCCATGTCATGCCGTATCGATGGAAGAATCATGGGATCCTCCAGCATATCGCCGAACGCCAGTACGATGGGTATCTTCGCAATAGCGGGTCCTGGGCCTTGCGTCGCCCCCCTGGCTGGGATCGCTCGGGTGTGGTACCTCTGCACGAAGCTGGAAGAATTCCGGTTTGAAAGCTTCCGCGAGAAAGGTCGGCTGGGCTGGCCCGGCACCGGTCGGTCCCTTCCTCCACATATTGACGCCACGGTCACGCTCCAGCCATGCGGCGCCGCACGCAAGCTTCCGCCGTGCGCTGCCGCGGCGCGTGCTATGCCATCGCAACGGCAGCGTGGGTTTTGCCTGCGGCAGGGTTGTCCGCCGGCGCCGGATACTGCGCGGAGAAGACGTGGCGGCCCGCGCTCCAGGTGTGGCTGACCAGTGGCTGCCCGCCTATGATCGTGACGGCGGCCAGGTCGGCGCGCAGGCCTACCTGGATGCGCCCGCGGTCATCCAGGCCCGCCGCCTTGGCCGGATTGGCCGCCACTAGCGCGATGGCCTGGGGTAGCGACAACGATGCCTGGCGCGCCGCGACGAAGGCCGCCGCGATCAGGGTCGACGGCTGGTAGTCGGAGCACAGGCAGCTGGCGACACCCGCGCGGATCGCGTCGATCGCGCGCATCGACCCGCTCTGGCTCTGGCCGCGCAATACGTTGGGCGCGCCGAGGATCGTCGGCAGGCCGCACGACACCGCGGCCTTGGCTGTGTCCAGGGTGATGGGGAATTCGCTCATCGCCACGCCCAGCGCGCGCATCGCCGCTATGCGGTGGACGGAATCGTCGTCGTGGCTGGCCGTGGGAATGCCATACAGGCGCGCCCGTTCCAGCAGGTGCTCAACCCGGCCCACGGCGCCTTCCTGCGCCGCCGCCTTGGCGCGCGCGGCTTCTTCCGCCTGCTCGCGGCTCATCCCGTGGTTGCCCATCATGTATTCCAGATAGGCGTCCAGCGTTTTGAACTGCCCCTGGCCGGGCGAGTGGTCCATGACCGACAGCAGGTTGACCATGCCTTCGTCCATCAGTCCGGTCAATACGGACACCGCGTGCGGATCGGTCACTTCGTAGCGGCAATGCACGCGGTTCTCGACCAGGCTGTGCTGCCTGAACCCGTGCAGCAGGCGTATGACCTGGGCCGCGGTCTCGTTGTTGCGCACGCCCCATTCGCGATTGGCGAAGGACACGGCGTGATACGGCGTCGTGATGCCGGCCGCCGCATTGCGGCGATCGACCTGCGCCACGGCGAATTCCAGCGGAAAAAGTACCCGGGAGCGCGGTTCGGCTTCTTTTTCGATGGCGTCGCAATGCAGATCGATCAGACCGGGCATCAGCGTCTGGCCGCGCAGGTCGACGACGTGGTCGGCACGGGCGTTCAGGGGATCGACCGCGGCGATGCGGTCGTCTTCGATCAACAGCGATGCGTTTTCAAGTACGTCGTCGGCCAGCACGATACGGGCATGAGTCAGCAGTGTGGTCGGCATTGATTACTCCTGCAGGGCGGCAGAGGCCGGTTCTAGGGCAAGGACGCGCGTCGCCACGGCATCGCGGACGGCGTCGTCATGAAAAATACCGACCACGCAGCGGCCGGCGGCTACCGCATCGCGGATCAGCGCAACGACGACTTCACGGTTGCCCGCGTCCAGCGAGGCCGTCGGTTCGTCCAGCAGAAGCAGCGGATGTCCGCCGATAAAGCCGCGCGCGATGTTCACGCGCTGTTGTTCACCGCCGGAAAACGTGGCGGGCGGCAGATCCCACAGCCGACGGGGCAGGCGCAGGCGTTCCAGCAGTTCGGCGGCGCGCTCGCGGGCGGGCGCGATGGCGACGCCGCGCTGGCGCAGCGGATCGGCGACCACGTCCAGCGTGGCCACGCGGGGAATCGCGCGCAGGAACTGGCTGACATAGCCGATCACGTCGCGCCGCAGCTGCAGGATGCGCTGTTCCGGCGCGCGGGTCAGGTCTGTCCAATCATCGCCGTCACGCACGCGGATGCTGCCCGAGGTGGCCAGGTAATTGCCGTACAGGCAGCGCAGCAGCGTGCTCTTGCCGGTGCCGGACGGCCCCGAAAGAACCAGGCATTCGCCGCTGGCCGCATCGAAAGAGACGTCGCGCAGTACCGGCAGCGTAATGCCGCCCTGGTTGTGCAGCGTGAAGAGCTTGGACAGGCCGCGCGCTTCTATCATGGTGTGTCGTTGCGTCATCGTCAGCTCTGAAGAATGGACGAAACCAGCAGTTGGGTATACGGGTGCTGGGGATCGTCCAGGATCTGGTCGGTCAATCCGCTTTCCACCACGCGGCCGCCGCGCATTACCAGTGTGCGATGCGCCAGCAGCCGCGCCACGGCCAGGTCATGGGTGACCACGATGGCGGCCAATCCCAGGTCGGACACGAGTTGGCGCAACAGGTCCAGCAGCCGCGCCTGCACGGATACGTCCAGCGAGGCGGTCGGCTCGTCCATGAACACCATGCGCGGGTGCGTGACGAGATTGCGGGCAATCTGCAGGCGCTGCTGCATGCCGCCGGAGAACGATGCGGGCGCATCATCCAGGCGGCCGACGTCGATCTCCATTTTGTGCAGCCAGTTGCCGGCCACTTCGCGCAGGCCGCCGTAGTGGCGCTGCCCCACCGCCATCAGCCGTTCGGCGATATTGGCGCCTGCGCTGACCTGCATGCGCAGGCCATCGCGCGCATTCTGCCGCACGAAGCCCCAGTCGGTACGCGCCAGCAGGCGCAGCCGCGCGCTGGACAGCGTGGCCAGGTCGGTCAGGCCTTCCTCGCGCAGGTCGTAGCGCACGCTGCCGGCCTGCGGCGCGACCTGGCAGGACACCGCCTGCAGCAAGGTACTCTTGCCGGAGCCGGACTCCCCGACCACGCACAGCACTTCGCCGGGGTACAGGTCGAAATCGATATCACGGCAACCATGGATGCCGTCCCAGGTGTGCGTCATGCCGCGCACGGAAAGCAGGGGCGCGGGCGCCGTCATGCTGTGTACTCCCCGGCGGCCGGGCCGCCATGTCCGGCGGCCTGGCGGTCCGCGCAATACTCGGTATCGGAGCAGACGAAACGCCGCGTGCCCTGGTCGTCCAGAATGATTTCGTCCAGATAGCTGTCGCGCGATCCGCACAGCGCGCAGCAATCGCTCCACTTTTCGACGGTAAAGGGATGGTCCTGGAAATCCAGGCTCTTGACCCGCGTGTAGGGCGGAACCGCGTAGACGCGCTTTTCGCGGCCCGCGCCGAACAGCATCAGCGCGGGGTTGTTGTCCAGCTTGGGATTGTCGAACTTCGGGATGGGCGACGGCCGCATCATGTAGCGCTCATTGACCACCACCGGGTAATCGTAGGTGGTCGCGATATGCCCATGCTGCGCGATGTCCTCGTATAGCTTGACGTGCATGCCGCCGTATTCGGCCAGCGCGTGCATGGTGCGCGTTTCGGTTTCGCTGGGTTCGAGCCAGCGCAGGGGTTCCGGTATGGGCACCTGGAACACCACGATCTGGCCTTCGCGCAGCGGCGTTTCCGGAATGCGGTGGCGGGTCTGCACGATGGAGGCGGCGCGCGTCGACTCGGTGGTCCGCACGCCGGTCACACGCGCGAAAAAGCGGCGGATGTTGATGGCGTTGGTGGTGTCGTCCGAACCCTGGTCGATCACCTTAAGGACATCTCCGGCGCCGATTATGGCCGCCGTTACCTGGATACCGCCGGTGCCCCAACCGTAGGGCAGCGGCATTTCGCGGCTGCCGAAAGGCACCTGGTAGCCTGGAATGGCCACGGCCTTGAGCAGCGCGCGACGCAACATGCGCTTGGTGGATTCGTCCAGGTAGCCGAAGTTGTAGTGCGGGTCGCGCACGACCTCGGCTTGCGTGGCGGAGGCAAAGGATGGCATGTCGGTGCTCGTCATGATGCGATGGCCTCGTCCAGGGAGGAGGCGGCGGCCGCGCGGGTGGTCGGGGCGCCGTCGTGCATCGCGGCGGCGGACGTATCGTCCCCTGCCGCATGCCGGGCCTGTTGCTGTTGCTGGGCCAGTTCGTGCCGCATGCGGCGCACCAGTTCCAGGTTGGCCTGGAAGTCCACGTAGTGCGGCAGCTTCAAATGCTGCACGAAGCCGGATGCTTCGACGTTGTCGCTGTGATACAGCACGAACTCGTGATCGTTGGCCGGCGAATCGGCCGCCTCGCCCAGTTCGGCCGCGCGCAGTGCGCGATCGACCAGCGCCATCGACATGGCCTTGCGTTCACCGTAGCCGAAAACCAGTCCGTAGCCGCGGGTGAAGCGCGGGCCTTCCTGCGGGTCGCCGGCGAACTGGCTGACCATCTGGCATTCGGTTACGTCGATCTCGCCCACCGTGACCGCGAAGCCGAGCTCTTCGACGAACATCTCGACCTCGACCGTGCCGTAGCGGATCTCGGCGGCAAAGGGATGCGTGTTGCCATACCCGCGCTGGGTCGAATAGCCCATGGACAGCAGATAGCCTTCGTCGGCGCGCGCCAGGTTCTGCAGGCGCGCCGGCCGCGAGGCGGGGAATGTCAACGGCTGGCGCGTCAGATCGAAGGGGGCCGGATCGCCGGGCGGGACGGCATCGTCTTCCACCAGCGACTCATGCCGCAGCAGGTCCGTGACGCGCGGCATGGTCGATGCCACGGGCACGTCGGCGGGCGGCAAGGGCTGCGCCGGCGCATCGTCTTCCAGGCTGAAATCCAGCAGACGCTGCGTGTAGTCGTAGGTGGGGCCCAGGATCTGCCCGCCCGGCACGTCCTTGAAGGTGGCCGATATGCGGCGCTGCAGGCCCATGCGCGCGGTATCCAGCGGCTGGGTGTAGCCAAAGCGCGGCAGCGTGGTGCGATAGGCGCGCAGCAGGAAGATCGCTTCGATGGTATCGCCCGCGGCCTGCTTCAGCGCCAGCGCGGCCAGATGGGGATCATAGAGCGAGCCTTCGGCCATGACGCGCGACACCGCCAGCGGCATCTGTTCGCGGATCTGCGCCAGCGTCAGGGCCGGCACCGACGGATCGCCGCGGCGGTAGCTGTCCAGCATGCGATAGGAATTCAGGATGGCGCGCTCGCCGCCCTTTACAGCAACGTACATATCAGTTCTCCATCCGTGTCGTTCGCGGCAGTCCGCAGATCTGGTTGCCTTGCGTCAGGAACACGTCCACGCCCAGCGGAAAAAGCTTGTGATTGAAAGCCCATTGGTCCTGGAAGCCGGCCGGCAGGCCGTCCACCGATACCGCGTGAGTGGTGGCGATACCGGGGCCGGACAGCGTCAGCCGCGTGCCGGCGTCGAAAGCGGCGACCTCGATCAAGAGCGTCGCGGAGCCATCCGGATAAGCGGCGTCGCCGGCATCGCACTGCTCCAGAGCCGGTGCGGTGTGGCCGGCGGGCACAACGACGAAACGCGCTTGCCCCGGGTCGTCCACCAGCGGGCATGCGCAATGGAAGCGCAGGAAGCCGCGCACGCTTTCGTCGACGTCGGCGGGCAACCACACCGGCGCGTCGATGTCGGCCAGCGCGAGCAGCATGGCGGTCATCGCCGGCGACAGGCCGGTAGGCACGCCGCAGGCTGCATCCAGCCGTTGTATCCGTCCCGGATTGGCCAGCGCCTGCAGCGCGGCGCGAAACGTTTCCTGGGCGCCGGCCACCGGATCGTCGAAGCCGGACAACAGGGTCGGCGCGCCGCGCGCCGGGGCGGCCGTCGCCGCTTGATTGATCGCCATATCAGTTTTCTCCGCGCACCATGGTGAAGAACTCGACGCGGGTCTGCGCCGCGACCGCCGCGCGCCCGGCCGCCTTGTCGGCATGCGCGCGGGCCAGGGGCTCGATCACCGCCGCGCGCACACGGTCGTGCCACGCATCCATCTGCAGCAGGCCGTCGAGCACCGCGGCTTGTTCCGCGTGGCGCGGTGCGCGGCCGCGCACATAGGCGGTGCCGACAATGCCGTCATCAAAGGCAACGGCGCAGCGCGTAACGGAAACTTCGCCCAGATTGAATTGGGCACCCGTGCCACCCGCGCGGCCGCGCACCATTGCCATGCCGGTTTCCGGCACGCGCAGCTTGCGATAGGCGGGCAGGCCATCCAGGGCGGCATAGGCGCGCGCCAGGGCATCCGGTTCCGCCAGCGCCATCACGCGCATCCAGGCGGCGCGCGGCACGTTCGGCTGTTCGCCGGTTTCCGAAATCATGGTTACCTCTAAACGTCTATACGAGTAGATGTAGTATGATCCGTGACGGAGCAAAGTTCAACCGCAGTGAAGCACGATGTCGGTGAATTTTTTGTGACCGCCCTTGCGCAATGGAAGAACATCATGGTGGAACGAGGATCAGGCATCGCCATCTGGCGCCAAATCGGCGAAGCCCTGGCGACGGACATACGCAACAAACGCTACGCGCCGGGAGAACAGCTGCCGCCGGAGCCGGAGCTGGCCGCAAAGTTTTCCGTCAACCGGCACACCATACGGCGCGCCATGGGCGAGCTCGAACAGGGCGGCCTTGTACGCATCGAACAGGGCCGCGGCACCTTCGTGCAGGAACACGCGATCGACTACGCCATCGGCAAGCGCACGCGTTTTTCCCAGAACCTGGGCAGCCAGGGCGTGCTGGGCCATACGCAGGTCATCGATAGCGAAATAGTCAAGTCAGCCGACATCGCGCATCAATTGGGCCTGCCGCGCTCCGCGGCACTGCTGCGCGTGCACCTGATAGGCAAGACTGAAAACCGCACCATCAGCGTCGCCGAACACTACTTCGACGAAAAGCGCTTTCCCGGCTTCGTGGACAAACTGACCGCCACGCGTTCCATCTCCAAGACCTACCGCCAATTCGGCATCGCGGACTACACGCGCAAATGGTCGCGCATCACCG
Source organism: Bordetella sp. (assembly GCA_035493915.1). GTDB lineage: Bacteria > Pseudomonadota > Gammaproteobacteria > Burkholderiales > Burkholderiaceae_B > Bordetella_C. The sequence goes on along the minus strand of DATJHN010000054.1, from coordinate 3,994 downwards.
CCACGCTGCCCGGCGACGAGGTCGCTCGCCTGCTGGCGCAGCCCAAGACCCGCCCCATCCTGAAAGTGGAAGCGTTGAACATCGACCAGGACAAGCTGCCGCTGCAATACAGTATCACGCGCTTTTCCGGCGATTGGGTCCAGCTGATGGTCAGCGACGAAGACTAAGACATCTAGACATCTGTTCGTCATCAAAACCTCCTACTCTGCGAGGTTCAATAGGTGAGCCATATGCATTCAGACAATACGCCTCCTCGTTTCCTGCGCGGCATCAGTGGCCGTCGTGTATTGACGGCCCAGGGACTGGGCCCGGCCTGCCTGTCCTTTGAGCAGGACCGCATCGCCGACGCCCACGCCGGTGCCGATCACAAAGAGGCCGAATTCGACGCGGGCGACCTGCTGGTACTGCCCGGTATCGTGGATCTGCATGGTGACGCGTTCGAGCGCGCCGTCATGCCGCGTCCGGGCGTGACCTTTCCCTACGATGCCGCGTTGCTCGACGTCGACCGCCAGTTGCTCGCCAATGGCATCACCACGGAATTTCACGGCCTGACACTGTCCTGGGAAGGCGGCCTGCGCGGCGAACCCTATGCCCTGCGTATGTTCGACGCGCTGGAGCGCATGCAGCGCCTGATGGGCGCGCGGCACTACGTGCACCTGCGCTTCGAAACCCATCACGTGGCCGGCGTGGAAACCGCGCAGGCATGGATACGCGCAGGCAAGGTGCGCTTCCTGGCCCTGAACGACCACCTGCCCAGCATGACCAAGCGCCTGGGCGACGACCGCAAACTGCTGCAGTACGCGGAACGCGCCGAATGTGATCTGGATACCTTCCAGGACCGCATCCGCGCGGCCATGGGCTCGGCCGATTCGGTGGCCGGCGCCATGCGCGAACTGACCGACTGCGCACGCGAAGCCGGACTGGAAGTCGCATCGCACGACGATCGCGATCCCGCCACCCGGCGCTATTACCACCAGTTGGGCTGCAAGGTGGCGGAATTCCCCCTGACGATGGAAGCCGCCCAGGTCGCCCGCTCGCTGGGCGATTCGATCGTTTTCGGCGCCCCCAACGTTGTGCGCGGCGGCAGCCACACCAATGCGCCCGACGCCACGGAAATGATCCGCGCGGGCCTGTGCGACATCCTGGCGTCCGACTACTACTACCCCGCCCAGTTGAACGCAGTGATGAAACTCGTCAGCCGCGGCATTCTGCCGCTGGAACGCGCCTGGGCGCTGATATCGCTGAACCCGGCGCGTGCCGCCGGCCTGCGCGACCGCGGCATGCTCGATGCGGGCATGACGGCCGATGCCATCGTCGTGGACGATAGCGTGCCCGACGTCCCGCGCGTCTGCGCCGCCATCGTCGGCGGCCGCCTCTGCTACGCCGCGCGCCATTTCGACAACCGCCTGGCACGCGCCGCCGCCTGAGGTTCGACGCCATGCCACAGGCTTACCGCTACGCCGTTTATCTGGCGCCCGTCGGGGTCTGGCGCGAATTCGGCAGCGCCTGGCTGGGCCGCGACGAAGATACCGGCCGGCGCCTGCCCCGCGCGCGCGAGGCCGATCCGCGCCTGGATGCCTGGACCGATGCGCCGCGCCACTATGGACTGCACGCCACGCTCAAGCCGCCTTTTCGCCTGCGTTCCGGCACCACCGCCAGGATGCTGGACGAAACGTTGCGCCGCCTGGCACCTATGCAGACGCCCTTTCGCATTGCCTTGACGCTGCGGGCACTGCGCGGTTTCCTGGCCTGGTGCCTGCCCGAGGACGCCGATACGCATGCGCGCGTCCGCGCGGTGGCCGATAGCATGGTGCGCGACCTGGACGCCTATCGTGCCGAGCCGACGCCGGAAGAAATCGCGCGCCGGCGGCCGGACCAGTTGAGCGCGCCGCAGCAGCGCATGCTGGCCGACTGGGGCTATCCCTACGTATTCGACACTTTCACCTTTCATATCACGCTTACCGGGCAACTCGGCCCGGCCGAGCTGCAAGAGGCGCAGGATCTCCTGCGCGCTCGCGCGGGCCGCACCCTGGACGGCACCATGCCCGTCGAAGCGGTCAGCGTGTATGTACAGCCGAGTCCGGACGATCCATTCATCGTCGCGCGGCATTACGGCTTCGACGGCACGGTACGCGACGAGGCCGGTTCCCGCTATATGGACGACGACGCATCATGAATGCCGTCCCGCTTCCCCTGATCTACGTCATGGGCGCTTCCGGCAGCGGCAAGGACACGCTCCTGCGCCACTTGCGCGCGATGAGTACACCCGAAGACCGCATCCTGATCGCGCACCGGTATATCACGCGTCCCAGCGGACCCGACGAAGCCTCGGTGGCATTGGACCCTGACGAATTCGTCAGGCGCGAACGGCTGGGCTGCTTCGCCCTGTCCTGGCGCAGCCATGGCCTGGCCTATGGCATAGGCGTGGAAATCGATGCCTGGATGGCCGCCGGCGTAACAGTGCTGGTGAACGGTTCGCGGGCCTATCTTCCCGATGCCTGCGCACGCTATCCGGGCCTGTGCGCGGTCGAAATTACCGTCGATGCGCAAACGCTGAAGCGACGCCTGACGAGCCGCGCCCGCGAGAACGTGCAGGCCATCACGGAACGGCTGGCGCGCGCGGCCGTGCCATTCGACGTGCCGGCGGATTGCGAGCGCATCACGCTGGACAACAACGACGCGCCCGAACGCGCGGCAGTCAAATTGCTCGATATCGCGCGGCACCGCCGGCTGGCCTAAGCCTGGATATCAGCGTATCCGCGCCGCTTCCAGCAAGTACCGGCGAAAGCGGCTTAGCGTGGGGTCTTCCGCAGACATCCGGTGAAACGCCAGCATCACCGGATTGACCGGCAGGGCGCGCCGCACCTTGACGATACGCAGCACGCCGAATCCGACGTGGCGCCGCACGATGGATTCCGGCGCGATGGAAACCAGCCGCGATGCGGCGACCAGCGCCAGATTGGCTTCGAAGGACCGGGTTTCCATCAGCGGCTTGATCGGCGGCAGGCCATGTTCGCTCCAGAATGCATCGAACGCGCCGCGCGACGTCGTGCCACGTTCGGGCAAGGTCCAGTCCAGTGCCGCCAGACGCGACAGGGATACCTGGCCTTCTGGAATGCCGGGATGATCCGTGGCGCAATAGACCACCGTGCGCTCGTCGAACAGACGTTCGATGACCCATTCCGCGCTCGTATCGCGGACGTTGCCGCGCAGGATGGCGAAGTCCAGCTCGCCCGCGGCCAACGCATTGAACAGCGCGATGGAATTGCCTTCGCGCACCTCGAAGCGCATAGCGTTGCCATCGTCGCCCGCCGCCCCCGCGGCGCCGTCGGCGCCTGCCTCGCCCGATGGGGCATGTCCCGCGTCCGGATAGACGCGTTCCAGCAAATGCGGCAACAGCGTATGCATGGCGCGTGGAATGCATCCCAGCCGTATCGGCGGCGTATCACCCGCCGTCAGATCGTTCAGGCGCTCCATCGTGCGCAGCGCGAAGCGCGCGCGCGGCAGGATCAGGCGACCCTGTGGCGTCGGTACGCTGCCATGGCTGGACCGATCGAACAGCCGCGCGCCGATCAAGGTTTCCGCCTCGCCCAGCAGCCGCGACAGCACCGGCTGCGGAACGCCAAGCTCTTGCGCGGCGCGATGCACCGAGCGGTTATCGCCCACGGCGACCAGGGCCTCGATATGGCGGCGCTGCAGCGATTTTTTCTTGGGCATGGATTCGAGAGGTAAACAGGTGAGCGCGGGGCCACCCGCGTCCGGAGACCGGCGCGGAGGCGGCGCGGTGCCGCCAGAGATACGAATTCAGTATAACGATATGCCGCATATATATCATTTACGGCATTACCCTCGGTTGCTATATTGACCTCGCCCGCTGTCTCGTCACGCATCGGATACACATAACGATGGACGGGGCATCACCTCAAACACGCACAAGGTCAACATCATGTCTTCGATCACCGTTACTCCTTTGGCACCGGCGCTGGGCGCGGAA
>DATJHN010000053.1:0-16358 GCA_035493915.1 Bordetella sp. | reverse complement strand
CTTTCAAGTCCCGACGATGCGCACGATGTCTTTGCATGAGCTCACCATGAGTTTGAGCATGCCGGCCGCGCATGCGGACTTGAAGCTCAGGTTGCCGCTTAACAGCGCAAATTTTTGCGCGCTGGCGATGTCCAAGCTGGGGGCGTTCATGTTCTGTCGAAAGGATTCGTCGAGATTGGCGGTTTCCTGATCGATCGAATTGGTCGTGGTATGCAGGTTCTGGTTGACGTTCATCTAGGTTTGCTCCGCGTTGGAAGTTGTCGGGGTTGGGGACGGCCGTCTCAGCGCGCGTGTGACCGGGCCGATGCTACCGGCCGGTTTGCAGGGTTGCCAGGATGGCTTGCGCCGCGGTGGATGCTTCCGCCAAGGCCGCGATCTTGGAAAATTCGCCGGGCCGCAGGTGGGTTCGCATCAGGCCACGCGCGGCCTGTTCGATGCCACGCATCTCATCGAGCATGGAGCGGCGGCCTTCTTCATCGGCAGGACAGCCGAAGAGTTCAAGTATTTCGTTGATGTCGGCGTGATCGGCCAATTGGGCCATAGTCTGTTTCCATTAAAGAAGAACGTCGGGTCATTCAGCGGGTGATGATCGCCGTGGTGGGCCCATCGAATATCACGCTGCCGTCTTCAACCGAGGTCAGCCGGTAGGCGCCGTGTGTGCCGCCGATGACGATGCGAGTTCCGTCTTCGAGAATGACCCACGGTTGCCGCCCGCCGACAATCGTGCGAACCCGGAATGGCACGGAGTCCGTTGTACGCGTGTTCTCTCCATCCAGACGGAGTGCGTCCATATATAGCGGATTGAGCGTGTCGAGCACGGTTTGAAGCTGCTCCAACTGTGGCCTGTCCAGCACGCCCGCGTCGATTCGAAGCGCCTTGTCTTTCCAGGAAGAGGCCACGGGCGGCAAGCCGGCCACGGCCACCGCTGTGTTGAAGGCATCGGCGACCTCGGCCGCGAGCAACATCGTCATCGCGACCGGCAAGATCATCGCATCCGCATCCTCGCGCCACCGCCGCAACGCCTCTTGCCGTACGGCATCGGATGCGGCAACGCCGCGAATCTCCGGGTATCCCGTGGCGAGGTGTGTGATGACGGCATGCAGGTCCATGTCGCGGATGTGCATGTCCATCCGGACGGCGACCTGGCTTTCCTTGCCGACCCGCATGGCGGGAAGCGGCCAGATGGTGCTCAAGGCGGTGGCGAGACGGTCGTGCTCGGTGTCGTCCCGTACCCAACCAGTTATCACGACTTCTTGTTCCGCGCTCAAGCTGGCGCGAACCCTGGGCGCATATCCTTGTTCCAGCAGCAGGTGCCGTGCACGCAACAGGATCTCAGGGTCGCGAGGTGGGATCGCGTGCGCCCGCGGCATGGACGGTACCTTCGCGGGTGGAAAAGAGGCGACGCTGCCGAAGACCAGCAGAATAAGCGGCCCGCCAACCGCCCAGCGCAATCCCGAACCCTTGCGCCGCCGCGACGACTGGGCACGCGCCGCGACCGCGCCTTTTGGAGCGAGTCCACCCTCATGGCCCTGCATGGCGGCGGCCGACTCGCTCCAAGCCGGTTCCGCCACTGCGGAATCGTGGTTCGGCACGGCCTGTTGCGTGGTGTCTTTCCTCGTCGCCATGCCGGCGGATTGCAGCATGCCGGCAGCGGGCCAAGGGGCAGCGGCGTGCGCGATGGTCACGAGGATCGGTCCCAGCTCCAGCGGCGTTCCGAACGGAACCTCCGGCATGGTGTCGGACGCATCCCCTTGCGTGAATATGCGCCAGGTATCGATGCCGATCCATAGCCGCGCGGCTTCGTCGGCGATACCGTCATCGCACAGAACAACGTCACACCGATCATCCGAGCCAATCAGCGCGCCGTCCCGAGCCTGGCATCTCGCTCCGTGGTGGATTCCGGTCAGGACCCGCAGTTCCAGGTCTTGTGTCATGACAACGCTCCGCTATCTACCAGCCGGTATCCATCATGACTCATAGGTCCACCCTCGCGAGCGGTTGTACGTTGATTTCCGGGACCAGCTCCTGGTAGGACAGAACCGGAAGTTGATACAGGTCCTGTTCGATCAACTTGCGGACATATCGGCGGATATCCATGGACGTCAAAATCACCGGTTTCGCTACTGTCGTTTCCAGCGGCCCCACGGTGCGTCGGATACTGTCAAGCAATGCCTGGGATTTTTCCGGATCCAGGGCCAGGTAGCTGCCGCCCGCGGTCTGGCGGATGGCGTCGCGCACGACGTCCTCCACATCCGGTGCCAAGAGATAGGCCGGCAGGAAATTCTGGCCATTCGAATACTTGTGGCTGATATAGCGCTTCAGCCCCATTCTGACGTATTCGGTCAGCAGCACGATGTCCTTTTCCTTCTGTGCCCACTCGACCAAGGCTTCAAGTACCGCGCGCATATCGCGTATGGAAATATCTTCCGAGATCAGCCGTTGAAGAATTTCGGCGATCTTTTGTATCGGCATGACGCGATGGGCTTCCTTGACGAGCTCCCCGAAATTCTCTTCCATGGCCGTAAGCAGTTGGCGAGTTTCCTGGATACCGACGAGTTGCGACGCGTGTCTGCGCAATAGGATGGACAAGTGCCAGTTAGGTACCTGGTGCGGCAGCAGATAAGGAACACCCGCGCCGTCCAAGGCCGGCGCATGTTCCCGCGCAACCCAGAACGCCGACTCATTTGTCAGTCCGCCGGTGTCGCGTTCGTACGGAATACCCATGGCGTCGAGGTTGCGTGATCCTTCCCGCACCAGCACCGACCCGCTCTTCAGGGTACCTTGACCGATAGGGACATCGAAAAGGAGCACCTGGTAGGAGCGATCGCGCAGTTGCTTGCTGCGGCGCAGGCGAATTTCCGGAAGCGGCACGCCCAGGTCCTGGTAGACGGCGTAGCGCACGGCAGGAAACTCACTCGTTATGGTCCCTTCGTCGATTTCTGCCGCCAATGTCTCGGCTATCTCAAGCGTCGCCGGTTCAGCCGGGGCGAATTTCGTGGGTTGACCGGCTTCCGGGGGCGTGTCGCCTTGCCCGCCGAAAGCGCCATCCGACGAACCGCCGCCGGAGCCGGCGGCCCCGCGTCCTCCTGACGGGCGCGAACCACCCAAGAGGGCAAAGCCCGTTACGCCTATCAATGCCGCCAGGGTCAGGAAGACCAATGTGGGCATGCCGGGGATAAGTCCGATGCCGAGCGCGATGACGGCGGCGATGATGAGAGCCCGCGGATGCGCCATGATTTGGGCGCCGATATCGCTGCCCACATTGGACGGCTTGTCGCCGGTCGGCACGCGGGTAACGATAATGCCCGCGCAGATTGCCGTCAGCAGGGCGGGAATCTGGGAAATCAACCCATCGCCGACACTCAGGATGGAATAGGTCAGCGCTGCTTCGCTGGTGCTCATGCCGCGTTGAACCGACCCGATCAACAGTCCGCCCAGCAGATTGACGGCGACGATGATCAATCCCGCGATGGCATCTCCCTTGACGAATTTCATCGCGCCGTCCATGGCGCCGTACAGCTGGCTTTCCTTTTCGACGACGCTGCGCCGGCGACGGGCTTCGTCCATCTGGATCGCGCCGGCGCGCAGGTCTGCGTCGATGGACATCTGCTTGCCCGGCATGCCGTCCAGCGAGAACCGCGCGGCAACTTCCGCGACGCGTTCGGAACCCTTGGTGATCACGATGAACTGCACGATCGTCAGGATCAGGAAGACGACCAGGCCCACCACTAGATTGCCGCCCACGACGAAGTTTCCGAAGGTGTCGATGATGTGGCCCGCGTCGCCGTCGAGCAGAATCAGCCGTGTGGTCGAGATCGATATTCCCAGGCGGAACAGGGTCGACACCAGCAGAACCGCCGGAAAGGAGGAAAACGCCAGTGCGGACGGTAGATAGATCGCCACCATGAGCAGCACGCAGGACAGCGTGATGTTGGCCGCGATAAGGACGTCCATGACTGCCGTTGGCATCGGCAGGATCATCATGAACACAATGGCCATGACGATGGCCGCCAACAGAATGTCGTTGCGGCTGGTCGCGATGGCGATAATGCGTCGGATTGCTTGCATGAGGAAGGGTGATGCTGACAAGCAAGATATGGCTAAACGGCAACGTCGGGACGGATGGCGGCGTAGGCCTTTATGGCTTGCCGTGCTTCGTCATGGCGTCCCGCCGCCGCAAGCGCCTGCGCGCGTACGACGCGATACGAGGGGTGAGCGAGCTCGGCCGGGTCCGCGCGGTCCAGTGTGGAAAGGGCCTTGGTGGCGGCCCCCGCCCGTAATTGCGCGAATGCCAGGAGAACCAATGACTGCCCTTGACAGCCGTGCGCCTGGTCGCAGGCCTCCAGCAGCGCCACGGCGTCCCGCGCCTTGCCACTTTGCAATTGCAGAAATCCCAGCACCTGCAGCAATTCGATGGTCTCGGCGGGAAGGGTTGCCGAGCTGGTCTGGTTCATCCCCGGTACAGCAATGTTTGGAAGACGCGGGACTGGTTTCTGAGCACGACGTTACGGTCCAGAATCTGGAGCGCCGCCTGGAATGCGGCGCCGTCCGCGCCGCCTTGGGCACAGGCTTCGCGCAGGACCTTGCGCGACCGATACAGCACCGCGTCGAAGGTCGCTGGATGCCGCAAATTGGAAACGGCGATCGCCGGTTCCAGGGCATAGTTCACGGCCAGTGCCATGCAAGGCTGTTGCAGGAACCTGGTCAGCGGCGATTCCACCGGCACGGGCGCTACCAGCGGTGGTCCTGGCTGGGTGGTTCCCCATCCCTGGGGTTGGCCTGGACCGTGGCGGCGTGTGGGGGCGTTGTTGTTCGAAGCGGGTTGTACGCCGCCGATCATGGAGGGCGCGGAGAGTGGGGACGTAGGCGAAATCATTCTGGGTGCATCCTGGTTGCATGCCGGCGACGGTGGCAGCACTGCATGGCAAGTGCGCCCCACGGCTTGGGGCGCGACGCCGGTCGGCATAACACTGTCTCAATTCACGGTATGAATCGGCAGTGTGTAAGGCATGGTAGTGACGGCGGGCGGCATTGCGTTCCGTCTTTGCTGCAATATCGGACCAAGCGTTGAATGCGGGGCGTAGGCGAGCGGAACCGGACACTACGGCCAGGCACCAAAACCGCGAGTCTGTCACATGGGCTCGAAGCAGCAACTAGGAGCGCAGCATGAGTGTTTTTAACGTTGGATCCGGGTTTGGAAATTACAACGGCTATGGCGAAATCGGCGATGGCGGACGGGGGGGCGGCTATGCGGACGTCCCCAGCGAAAGCTGGAGTAAGGCAATCGCCGACGCAATGGCGACGAATAACGAGGTCTCGCAAGCGAACGGCGATTCCCTGTCCCAATGCAACAAAGAGGCCGAGCGTCTCATCAAGAAAACACGTCAGGCCAACGAGCTGCGTGCCGAGGTCGGAAATTTCATCGATCTCTTCCCCGTTCCGATGGGCAAGGAGGACAATAATCCGAAACTCGACGACGTTCAGAAAATCCTGAGAGATCGCGACGACTCCCAGGACCAGCCTGTCTATGACACGGCAAAACTGGACAAGTTGAACAAAATGCTCAAGGACTTCGGTATGACACCCATGAGCGGGCAGTCCAAGAAGTCCGACTTCGAGACCCTGAAGACCAAGCTGGATGGCATGCGGGACGAAGTCTCCAGCACGCAATCCATGATCTCTTCCAAGCAGGGTCTTATCGTCGGCAACATCAATCAGCTTCAAACGGGTGTGCAGGGGCTGATCAAGGCCAGCCAAAGCATAAGTATGGGTTTCGCGCGGATCACGGGTTCCGTTTGATGGCTGCGCCCTATCCTGGGCAGGCCGGCGGCATCGACGTGTTCGGTATCGTCCATGGAATTCTGCGGAACGATCGTCCCATGGGCGATTTTTTGGGAATCCGCGACGGTGACCGCCAGACCTTGTATGCGGTGGCTTACGACCTGTACGGCAAGGGCCGATACGATCTGGCCCAACATCTGTTCGCTCAGTTGGTGCTGTATGACAATCAAGAGCCGCGCTATATGAAAGGGCTGGCCGCAGCCACCCAGATGCTCGGCGAGCATGAGCAGGCCACGCATATGTATTCGGTCGCGGCACTCATGGATGCCAGCGATCCCGCCGTGATCATGCACGCCGGTGAATGCTTCAAGGCGATGGGCAAGCATGCCCGCGCGTTCGAGTCATTCGATCTGGCGCGTTCCCTGTGCAGCAGGCCCGAGCATGAGCAGATAAGGCAGCGTTGCGATCAGGCTCTTGCCGGATCGAAGCACGCAGCCTGACCAGTTCAGTTCTTCGGGCTCCGTCTGTCGGTTGTCCGAAATTTCCAATATGAAGGAGTGTTCGTAATGTCTACTATCTACGCACCATCGGTGACTGATGCGGCAATGCAAAACCCGGTTTCCGGCTACGGCGATGCCGGGCAGCAGCCGGCGTCGGAGTCTTCCGTGCTGCGCGCGATGAACGAGGCGCAGCAAATCATGGGCGAGTTCGCCTTGAAGGAAAACACCAACGATATGAAGGCGTCAATGGACCGGCGTGAAGCGTCGCTGCAAAAGAAACGTCTGGCGGTATATAAGAGCGCGGAAAACGAGAAGGATGCGGCGTGGGACAGAGCGGCAGCCGGTATCGCCGCCGGTTTCGTCGCAATTGTCGGGGGGGCTGTTTCGCTGACCAGCGTCGTGGGTGGCGGCCAGCAGATGAGCAAGGCCGTTACCGAGGGCAGTCTCACGGGTCTGTCCAGCTTCACGGAGCGAGGTTTCAAGCTCGATTCCTGGAACAAGGTGGGCCATTCCGCACAAGGTCTCCAGGGAGTCGGCGGCATCATCACGTCGATTGGACAGAAAACCGGCGCGGACAAGGACGTCGAGAAAAAATTCCAGGATCTGGACGGCCAGATGCAGGACAGCGATGCAAGCATTTCCATGGACATCTTGCGTCGGCGCAACGGCGATGCCGCGGACGCGACCAAACGCGTGGAAAAGGTGAACGAAATGCAGCTGGACTTCCTGCGCTCGGCTATGCGGACCCTGGCGTAAGAAAGATATCGCGGATTTTTGTGGAAGGTTGCTATGGATACAAGTATTCAGAATATCTCCGCGCTCTCGTGGCCCGGTGATGCATTTGCAGGTGCAGGGGGCAACTCGACCACCCGGGAACCACATAGTCCAATGGATTCATTCCTGGGCGCTCTAGACCAGATCATCGCGAATTTCGTCGGGGAGCCCGACGATGCGCGAGTCAAGCGATTCGGCGCGAAGAACATCGATACGCACGATGCGAACGGCGCGCCGCGATTGGCTGCGCCGGACCAGCCGTCGGAGCCGCGGGTGACAGCGCCGACCCCCCTCAATCTGGGGTTTCTGCTTTCCCAAGTGCAGGGCCTTCGCTCCGAGGCCAATGGCGCGCTGGTCAACGACAACACCAACAGCTTCTATAACCAGACCAAAAACCGGGTCGACAAGTTCATGGAAGCGCAGCTGGGCAGCATCAAGGAATTCGAAAAGAAAGCAGCGGAGTTCGTCGAGAAAGCCGGCAAATGGTACAACCGCGTGGCCAACTGGGCAGCAGAAACCCTGGGCCCTTACATGCCGTACATCGGCTTCGCGATAGCCGCCGTGGCCACGGTCGCCACCGGCGGCGCGGCCTGGCCTATGCTGGCACTGGCCGGGGTGGGATTGGCCAATAGCGTGCTGAAGAAATTCGACATCGACGCTGTGGCGGGCGTGTCGGCAGCCATCAAGAGTACCGGAAAGGTTGTTTCCGAAAAGGGCGCGAATGCCTTGGCGGATACGGTTGCTGCCGTCATGGGGCTGCTGCTTGCGGACCCTAATCCCATGGCAAAGCTTTGCGGCAGCATTGCGAAGGCGTGCGGCGCCAGCAAGGCAACGGTCGATCGAGTCGAATTCTGGGGGCAAATTATCGGTATGGCCGTCGTTGTCGTCGGCCATCTCGCCCTGACCTGGGGTGGAACGGCGGTAAACGCCATTACGAAACTTGCCTCGAACGCCAGTTCCTTCGCGGGATCCGTCGCATCGAACGTGACGTCCACGGTCGCCGAGGGCTTGAAGAAGTTCGTCGACTCGGTCCAGTCTATCGTCGCGGAGCTTATGCAGTTCCTCCGCGAATCGATGTCGCGGCTCAACGAGCTTTCCGCTGTGTTCAAGGATGCGATGCAGGCCTTGAAAGACACCGCGTCAGGCGCGCTCAAAGGTACCATGACCACGACCAGGAATGCCGCGGTGAAGTTGCAGCCCAAGCTCGACGTCGGGGCGAAAATCGCGCAGTCCGCGTCAAACGGCACCAATGGAATGATCGGCGGTGGCAACGGCTGGCGGGATTACGAGCTTGGCAGGGCTCAATATGGCATCGATGTCGCTTCGGCCGATCGGCGTCAGACCGAGCAGTTGCTGGGTATCACCCGTGACCAAATGCACGACATGGACGATGGCACGAAACTCTCTCTGGAAAAAGTTGCCCAAAACCTGAAGGCGAATGCCGACATGATAAGGAATTATTCCAGCGAGATCGGCAATCAGGCAGCCATCCAAATCGAGCAGATGTCAGCCTAGCGCGTCATCGGCCTTCCATTCTCCTAGTCAGCGATCACAGCCATGGTATTGCCAGTTGCGCCGCGGGATTCCCTTATCGCTTCGTCTCCCACTGCAATGAAGCCTTCGGCTTCGAGGACAGCCGGCGTTGTGTCGTCAGACTTGACCCAGAATGGCAAGGTCGCCCAGAAACTCGCCGAGGTTGCTTTCATCGGCGCTTTTCTGGGGCAGACGCAGGCTGCGGAAACCATTTTCCGTAGCCTGCGCGTTCTGCGTCCCGAAAACCCCATAGTCGATTTGGGCCTGGCCATGATCTGCACGCTTGCAGGTCGCGTGGAGGATGGCTTGGCGATTATCGAACGGGCGTCCGGTCTTGATGCCCACCAAGGCCTGGTCGCGCTATGCACCGGATTCATGCTGCGTGATGCCGGGCACAGGGCAGCTGCCGATAAAAAGTTCTCGCAAGCGATTGAACAGGGGGGCATTGCCCCCGAATTCACACAGGCTCTGTCCAGTGCGATGCTCGACTGAGCAATGGATTGCCGCCTTTATACAGGAGCTCGAATTGAAAGTCGGATTGCCTGATTATGTCCCTGATGTAGGGAACGATGAATTGCCGCTTGCCGCCGTCGATCCCTCGCAGGCCGAATTGTTCCGTGCTGCCCTGAACGCTTCTCCGTCGGCCTGGGGCGATGACGGTGCGGGTGATGATTCCTCTACCGGCGACGGTTCGCTCGGCATGGGATCTCTCCTGCAGCATATCGGTGCAGGGGTGCGCGGCCACCTGGCGGGTATTTCGAGCAAGTGGGAACAAGCCCATGCGCTTGCATCCGACCTTGAGCAACGGCCCATCCTGGACGGACAGGTCGTTCGAGATGCGCTCAAACTGGCAAATACCACGAGCCGCCTTTCCGTCAGCATCGATGTCGCCAGCAAGGTTGGCGGGAAGGTGTCCCACACCGCCGATGTTTTGTCCCGAGGCTGAACTTGTCATTACAGCCGCAACAGCCGTCCGGGACACTGGCGGGATGGACTCACTTCTGGATGGCACCGTGCCGCGTATCGCACGCCTTGCACACAGTTCGTCAAACAGCTTTTCGGCGTTTCATCCACCTGATCATCGTGGTGGGGGTGTTGCTGCTCGCGGGCTGTTCCAACCGCGTTGAGTTGTTCTCGTCCACTACCGATGCCGAGGCGAATGAAATCCTGGCCGCGCTGCTGCAATCCGCCATTCCGGCGGAAAAGCAGATCAAGAAGAGCGGCGTGACCATATCGGTCGCGGAACCGGACGTGGCCAAGGCGCTGGGCGTTCTGCGTCAGCAGGGCTTGCCGCGGGCGCGGTTCGAAGGCATGGGAAAGATCTTTCAAAAAGAGGGCATGATTTCGTCGCCGCTGGAAGAGCGGGCCCGCTATATCTATGCACTGTCGCAGGAACTGGAAAGCACGCTGTCCAAGATGGATGGCGTGCTCGTCGCCAGGGTACACGTGGTGCTGCCGGATCAGGATGCGGCAAGGATCGCCAAGACTCCGGCTAGCGCGGCGGTATTCATCAAACATCAGGCGGGCTACAACCTGGATGTGCTCAAGCCCCAGATACGGACACTTGTGACCCACGCGATCCCGGAACTGGGAGAAGACCGGGTCTCGGTGGTTTTGATCGTGGCACAAAGGCCTACGTCCGCGGCCTCCGCGCTGCCGCTGTCGGCGCAGGCTTCGGCCGGTGATCGTGCGGACACCTCGCGTGGGACGAGGCTCTGGTGGGCGATCGGCGCCGTCGCAGTCGCGTGCGCGCTCGGGGCGGCCGCCATCTGGGCACGGAGCAGACGACGGAACGTCATGATGCACGACGGTCTGTTGGATAAAGGGCCGGGTCTGGACGGTTTTGGACAGGGCTGATTCATGTCCGGCTTGTCGCTGTTCGAGCGGTCGATGGTTGTGTTCAACTTTCTACCCAGCAAAACCCTGCATCCGTCCCGTATCCTGGATTACGGGTCGCAGCCCTACATTGCGGCGCTGGCCGCGGCGCCGGAGTCCGCGGCGGTGTGGCACCGCCATTGGTCGCGAGCGATACTCGAACGGGAAGGTTTGCTGGACAGGCCGGTGACCGACACGACGGCAACCGGCTTGACGGTCGCGGTTCTACAGCACCATGACTTGGTGCGGCTGGTACGCCGGATGGGTGTGGCGGTTTGCGCGCCTCGTCTCCGTTACGCGATCTCGGCGGAAGCCGTACGGGCGCTGCAGGCTGCCTTGGGGCAGGATGTGCTGCGTTGGATCAAGGATGGCCGCGCCATGCATCCAGGTCTGGCAGGGGAAATGTTTCGCGACGCCGACGACGCCGTCCATCAAGTCGATCTTGCCGGCCGCGCCGCGCTGCGTATCGCTTTTCAATCGGCCCGCCCCGAGCTTGCGCGTCGTTTTTTCCTGAAACTGCCTACTTCACCGGGATTCGAGGGAGGCGTGGCTGGTGCGACCGACCGCGACACCGACGACACCGACGACGGCACCGGCGACACGGGCGACACCGGCGACACCGGCGGAACAGTGGCGGACGGGATAGAACGCGAGGTGTCCGCGGCCATCGATAGCCACACTGCCATGGGTTTGGCAATGGCATTGCAAACCGGTTCGATTTATCAGGAGCAGGGATGACTTTCCGGGTTGAAGGGCGACGCGACGGTAATGGTCCGGCGCAGGAGTCGCGTGCGATACCGATCGGGAAGATCGTCCGTCGCGCCGAGCACATCGCATTCCTGGATGCGAAGGGCTTGATGGAGCGCGCTCAGCAAGATGCCGAGCGTTTGATCGAACGTGCACGCGAGATCTACCGTACCGAACGCGAGCGCGGCTATGCCGAAGGTAGCCACGCCGCACGGGCTGAACGTGCCGCCGCGATGATGCGGGTCAGCGAGCAAACGGCCACCTATCTGAAGGAAGTCGAGCGCGATGTGGTGGAACTGGTGACCGCTTCGCTGCGCAGGATCGTGGCCGATTTCGACGCATCGGACCGCATCCAGGCGGTGGTGCGCAGTGGATTGGCCGTGCTACGCCGGCAAAAAAATGTGTTGCTGCGGGTCCATACGGATGACGCCGAGCTCGTGCGCCGATATGTCCAGGTATTGTTGGCGCAGTTTCCCGGCGTCGATTACCTGGATGTGGTCGCGGACGATCGTTTCGCGCGTGGGGCCTGCCGGATCGAAACACCGATCGGGACGATAGAGAGCAGCCTGGACCAGCAGCTGGATATATTGCAGCGAGCGCTCGAACCAACGGCGTCCGCGATATTTGGCAAAGCGCATACCGACGAACAGGGGCATAAAGATGTTTGAGCACATCGTGCCTGGCATGCGTGCCCGGCTTGCCTCTGCCCTTACCGTGGAGCTGGTCGGCCGCGTCACGCAGGTAACGGGTACCATCATCCGGGCCGCGGTTGCCGGCGCCCGTGTCGGCCAGCTGTGCATCCTGCGAGATCCTGACGGTGGCGAGGATATCAAGGCGGAGGTCATCGGCTTCGCGGAGGACGCGGCCTTGTTGACGCCAATCGGCGAGACGCGTGGCATATCCTCGCGGACAGAGGTAATCCCCACCGACGGCGTACTGACCGTACCGGTGGGTATGGAACTGCTCGGACGGGTGCTGGATGGCTTGGGCCGCCCGCTGGACGAGGCATCATGCGGCCCGCTGCTTACCACGCAGGCCTATCCGGTCCTGGGCGCCGCGCCGCACCCATTGGCACGCAAGCCCATACAGCGGCCGCTTGAACTCGGCATACGTGTCATCGATGGATTGCTGACCTGCGGCGAAGGCCAGCGCATGGGGATTTTCGCGGCGGCCGGCGGCGGAAAGTCCACTTTGATGGGAATGCTGGCTAATGGCGCTGACGTCGACGTGCGGGTCGTCGCGTTGATCGGCGAACGCGGTCGTGAAGTAGGGGAGTTTCTGCAGCGGGATCTGGGCGACAACCTGCGCAACAGCGTGGTGATCTGTGCCACCAGTGACCGCTCGGCCATGGAGCGAGTCAAGTCGGCTTACGTGGCGACGGCGATCGCCGAGTATTTCCGCGATCAAGGCATGCGCGTGCTCTTCCTGATGGATTCGGTCACGCGATTCGCGCGCGCGCAGCGGGAAATCGGCCTGGCCGCGGGCGAGCCGCCGACACGGCGCGGGTTTCCGCCGTCGGTGTTCGCGGTGCTGCCCAGGCTGCTGGAGCGCGCCGGCATGAACGAACGCGGCTCTATGACCGCTTTCTATACGGTACTGGTCGAAGGCGACGATATGACTGAGCCGGTGGCCGATGAGGTGCGGTCCATCCTGGACGGGCATATCGTGCTGTCGCGCAAACTGGGCTCGGAAAATCATTTCCCCGCGGTCGATGTGCTGGCATCGGCCAGCCGCGTGATGGGCAATGTCGTACAGCGCGAACATGTGGCGGCCGCTGGGCGGGTCCGTGAGTTGATGGCCAAGCACGGCGAGATCGAATTGCTTCTGAACATCGGCGAGTATCAACCGGGAAATGACCCGGTCGCGGACGAAGCAGTGCGCAAGATCGTGGATATACGCCAATTCCTGCGACAAGCTACGCATGAAAAGGACAGTTTCGACGGCGCGGTGGCGCGGATGACTGATTTGGTGCGGGGATGAGCGTATCGGGCCGAAACCTGTGGCAGGATCTCGTCGCGCTGCGGAGTCTGCGTGAAGACCGGGCCGTTCGGGCCTTGCGCCGCTTGTGCCATCAATTCGAGGAAGCGGATCTGCATCTGGCGCGCCAGCGACGCCAACTGGACGACTGGCGTATCCAGGCGGCCGACGAAGAGGCGGCGTTGTACGCGGCATTGCTGGCCGAACCGGTGAATCGGCGCGGATTGGAACGCGCCTACGGAAAAATCGACACGCTGCGACAACGCACCCGCGCATTGGAACGCAGTGTGGAATCTGCACGGGAAAAACGTGATGAAGCGCACGCAGCGCTGGCTCAAGGCCGAACCGTTCGTGCGGCCGCCGCGCGGGCGACGCGGAAATCGACGGAAGTGCTGCATATCCATCGGCGCCAGTGCGTGATTGCCGACGAGAGAAGCGCCGATGACGCGCTCGATGAGACAGTCGTCATGATGCATGGCAGGTCCGCCCTATGACGGGCGCCGGATCCTTATGTTCAAACAGGAGTTGAAGAGATGGATGTGTCGACGACCAGGCATGTGTCCGGTGCGGATGCGCAGGCGGCCCCGCAGACCGGCATGCAGGAATGCCGGGACTGGAAGCGGCGGCTGCGCATGACGGAAGGCGTGCAACGATTGCTGTTGGGCGCTCTGCCGCATCCTGACGACACGATGTTGTTCAGAATGCTGCTGTCGGATGACGGCGGGTCGGATGCATCCATCGCTGCCGATCGGCGCGAGGTGCATGCGGGCCTGGAATCCATCGCGAGCAGTCCAGACCGCCGCGACGACATCGCGCGTATCACGAGCAGGCATGCAGGCGTGGATCGGCAGCAAAACGATGCATCGGATGTCATCCCCGTTGGCGCCCTGAATCTGGCCGCGCTAAGCGGCGTGGTATCCAAGGTCTATCTCGACAGCCTGCGTGATCAGCGTCGCGCCGTCGGCATGGCCCTGAACGAGGATCTGCTGCCGGCCACCCGGCTTTCCATCCTGGAGAGGGAAGGGCGCCTGGCTGTCGACTTTGTCAGCATGAACTCGCTTACGCGAGAACGTCTGCGACGCGGCGCGGCTTCGCTGGCGGATCGGATAGCGGGGGACTTGTCGCGCGACGTTTCAGTCAAGGTGGCGTCGCACGATGACGATCGTCTTGCCCTGGAAGTCCATGCGGATGCATCCGCCGTAACGCAGCGGCGGGCAGCGGCATGACGACACCCGGTCCGTTGCGCCTGGTTCCGTGGACGAGCGCCCAGGCGCGGATACTCACGATCATCGCCAGGCATGCCGATACCGTCGTCGTGCCGGAATTCGGAGATGGCGCCGATGCGAAGCCGTGGAATATCCGTATGCGGCCACTGCTTTCAAAGGACGCACCATGGACGCATTGCCACCCCTTCCACGGCGAGAATACAAAGGATGACGTAGGCCGCCTGGTCGCCTTCGACTGGGATGGGGCACGGCTATCGCTGCGACTGTCATCGCGCGTCTGTGACGACTGGCTGGCCGTGCGCATGCCGGATCTTGAAATCGCGCCGTTGCCGTCACAGTTCATCGATGCCGCATGGGACGCGATGATCCACGAGGCCATGAGGGCGCTGGGCGTTACCCGGTTGTGTCCCGGCATGCGAGTCCTTGCCGATGCTGGGGCCGAGTATCCGTATGCATGGACATTGTCGATACGGTCGCCCGACACCGCACGGGCCATAACCGCGGTACTTGCGGTGGACGAAACGGGCCTGCAACGCCTGGGCGATGTGCTGAGCAGCATGCCGGTGGGCGACGGCGGTGGTGAGTCCGGAATCCTGGATACGCTACCTGTTTCCGTCGTGGCGCAAGCAGGAGAAACCGCGCTGGATGCGGCGGATGTGCGGCGTATGGAAATTGGCGATGTCGTGCTGCTGGATCGGTGCCTGGCGAGCCTGGACGGCGACGTCTGGTTGACCACGTCCGATGGGCAGGGCGTGCGCGTGCGGGCCTGTGAACCTGCCGCATCCCGTTATGTCGTCATTCAAGAATGGAGCAGCTTACGCATGAATGATTATCCGCCGCACGAAAACCACTACGCATCGGAGCAGAATCACTACGCGACAGACGAAAATGGCTACCCGATGGCAGAGGACGGCTTCCCGGCGGCGGAACATGCCTGTCGGTCCGGCCAAGATGATTACCCACCGCGGCAGGATGCCCCGCTGCCGGCGGCCGGCGCCGAGTGGGCGGGCGCTGATGGTCCGCCCGTCGCCGTTCGCGAACCCGGACCACCGGCCGGCGACGAGGGACCGGATGTGGATCGCATCCCGGTGCGCCTCGTCTTCGACCTGGGCGAACAAAGCATGCCGCTGGGCGAGTTGCGCCGCCTGAGGCCGGGGGAGTTCTTCGATCTGCAAAGGCGCATCGATGCCGGGCCGGTTCATATCCGGGCGAACGGCACCTTGATCGGTACCGCGGAACTCGTCGACATCGACGGAAGGATCGGTGCCCGCGTGCTGACCTTGTTTCCAGGCCGCGGTTGATGGGGCTGAGCGATTTCGATCCGGTCGCGCTGATGGTTGTCATCATCTGCGTGGCGCTGTTGCCGCTCGCGGTCATGCTGATGACGTCTTTCCTGAAAATCTCCGTCGTGCTGGCCCTGCTGCGCAATGCGATCGGAGTGCAGCAGGTGCCGCCGAATACCGCCTTGAACGGCTTGGCCTTGATCCTGTCGGCCTATGTCATGGCGCCGGTGCTGGGAAATATCGTGGACGAGGCCAGGCATACCTACCGGGAGGCCCTTACCCAAAGCGCGCCGGCTGAACGTTTCGATACCTTGATGGCGGCAGTCGAGCGCGGTTCGGTGCCACTGCGGGCGTTCATGCTCAAACATAGCGGCCCGGCGCAAAGGCGCTTTTTCGTCGATACCGCCACTTCCTTGTGGGGCGTGGAGCAGGCCAGCGGCTTGCAGGAAGACAACCTGCTGGTCTTGATTCCGGCTTTCGTGATCTCGCAGTTGAACGCCGCGTTCCAGATCGGGTTCCTGCTTTACTTGCCCTTCATCATCATCGACTTGATCGTTTCCAACGTGCTGCTGGCCATGGGCATGATGATGGTATCGCCCGTCACCATCGCCATTCCGCTGAAGCTCTTTTTGTTTGTGATGCTGGATGGATGGACCAAACTG
>DATJHN010000052.1:0-11307 GCA_035493915.1 Bordetella sp. | reverse complement strand
GGTGCAGGCCGAGGCCATCATCGAAACGCGCGTACGCAATTTCATGCAATGGATGGCCTCGCGTGCCATCGTGCCGGTCCTGCAGGATCTGCAGCAGGGCGCCGACGACATCCGCATGGCGGAACTGGAACGCGCCCGCCGTCTGCTGGCCCGCGGCGAATCGCCGGAAGCCGTGCTGGAGCAACTGGCGCACGGCTTGACGCAAAAGTATATGCACGGCCCGCTGGCCGCGCTCAACCGCAGCGAAGGCGCCGATCGCGAGCAACTGCTGGCCCTGGTTCCGCGCCTGTTCCCTGGCCGCGATACGCGGCGTTAGCGACGCTTTCCCATCATGCCATGCCGCGCGCAACGCGCCGGCCCTGGCGTCCATCGCGTTCGCTCACCCCTTTTTCTATAGTTTGATTGCTTATGAAATCTTCCATGCGTGACCGGCTGGAGCAGTTGTCCCGACGCCTGGTCGAAGTGGATGCGCTGCTGGCCGAACCGGACACCGCGGCGGACATGGATCGCTTCCGCAAGCTGTCGCGCGAGCGTGCCGAGGTCGAGCCCGTCGTGACCGCCTTCGCTTCCTATTGCGGTGCCGAGGACGATCTGGCGACCGCCCAGGAGATGCTGTCGGATCCGGATATGAAGAGCCTGGCGGAAGAGGAAATCAAGTCTTCCAAGGTCAAGCTGGAAGACCTGGACGGCGCGTTGCAGCGCCTGTTGCTGCCGCGCGATCCCGACGACGGCCGCAGCGTATTCCTGGAAATCCGCGCCGGTACGGGCGGCGACGAAAGCGCGCTGTTTTCCGGCGACCTGCTGCGCATGTATACACGCTATGCGGAACGCCAGGGCTGGCGGGTGGAATTGATGTCCGAAAGCCCGTCCGAACTGGGTGGCTACAAAGAAGTGATCGTCCGTATCGAGGGCGATGGCGTATATGGCCGCTTGAAGTTCGAATCCGGCGCGCACCGGGTGCAGCGGGTTCCCGCGACGGAAGCGCAGGGTCGCATCCACACCTCGGCCTGCACGGTGGCCGTGATGCCGGAAGCCGACGCGGTCAGCGAAATCGTCATCAATCCGTCCGACCTGCGTATCGATACCTTCCGCGCCAGCGGTGCCGGCGGGCAGCACATCAACAAAACCGATTCGGCGGTGCGCATCACGCACATCCCCACCGGCCTGGTCGTGGAATGCCAGGACGACCGATCCCAGCACCGCAACAAGGACAAAGCCATGCAGGTACTGGCGGCGCGGCTGAAGGACAAGCAGCAGCGTGAAAGGCAGAGCAAGGAAGCCGCCGAGCGCAAGAGCCTGATCGGCACCGGTGACCGTTCGGAGCGCATTCGGACCTACAACTTCCCGCAAGGCCGGCTGACCGACCATCGAATCAACCTGACCCTATATAAGCTGCAGCAGATCATGGAAGGCGACCTGGACGAGCTGACCGGCACGCTGATCGCCGAACACCAGGCCGAGCTGCTGGCGGCATTGGGCGACGAGGTCTGAGTGGCCTGCGCCAAGGACATCCTGTTCGCGTCGGGACTGCCCCGGCTTGAGGCGCGCATGCTGCTGGAGCATGTGCTGGAAAAGCCGCGCGCCTGGATCCTGGCGCACGATACCGACCCGCTGCCGGCCCAGGCCGTGCGCGCATTTACCGTCCTGGCGGCGCGCCGCGCGGCCGGCGAGCCCATGGCCTACCTGGTCGGCGAACGCGAGTTCATGGGACGCATGTTCAAGGTTGGCGCCGACGTGCTGATCCCGCGTCCGGAAACCGAGCTGCTGGTAGAGGCCGCCCTGGAATGGTTGGCCGGTTTCGAGTCCTTGTCCGTACTGGACCTGGGTACGGGCAGTGGGGCGATCGCGATTTCGATCGCCCTGGCGCGGCCGGACGCCGCGGTGCTGGCGACGGACCGCAGTATGAAAGCGCTGAAAGTGGCGGCGGAAAACGCCGTCCGCCTGCAGGCCCAACTGCACTTCGCGGGGGGCAACTGGTACGGCGCGCTGACCGCCGCCCAAAAATTCGACGTAATTGTGTCCAACCCCCCTTATATCTCCGCGCGGGATCCCCATCTGGAACAGGGCGATCTGCGTTTCGAACCGCGCATGGCCTTGACGGACGATGCCGATGGCCTGGATGCCCTGCGTACCATCATCGCGGGTGCCCCGGCCCATCTGAAACCCGGTGGTGTACTGTGGGTGGAGCACGGCTGGGACCAGGCGGAAGCTGTACGCGGCCTGCTGGCCGATGCCGGTCTGCGCGGCGTGGACAGCCGGCGCGACCTGGCGGGAATAGAAAGGATTTCCGGCGGGTATCTCTGAAATGCTGGCAGATACCTATAATTGAAGAATTACCTCTTTGTGAGTGCATCATGAGCGACGTTCAAGAATTCCTCCGCGATACCGTGACGCAGCATCCTGTCGTGCTTTTCATGAAAGGCACGGCGCAGTTTCCGCAGTGCGGTTTCTCGGGCAAGGCCATCCAGCTGCTGAAGAGCTGTGGCGTGAAAAAGCTGGTCACCGTCAACGTCCTGGACGATGACGAGGTCCGTCAGGGCATCAAGGAATTTTCCAATTGGCCGACCATCCCGCAGCTCTACGTGGGCGGGGAGTTCATCGGCGGCTCGGACATCCTGGGCCAGATGCATGAAAGCGGCGAACTGAAAACGCTGCTGGATGGCGTTGGAGCCACTGCATGACGATGGCCGTACGCCGGCTGGTCGTCGGCGTGACGGGCGCCACCGGATCGCTGTATGCCATACGGCTGCTGCAGGTCCTGCGCGACGTGCCGGATGTGGAAACGCATCTGGTCGTGTCGGCTGCGGGCGTATTGAATATCAAGCACGAACTCGATATGAGCCGGGCGCAGGTGCATGCGCTGGCGGACCATGTCTATGGCGTACGCGACATCGGTGCCACACTGGCCAGCGGGGCGTTTTCGACGGCGGGCATGGTAATCGTGCCATGTTCGATGCGCACGCTGGCCGCCGTGGCGCATGGGCTTTCCGACAATCTGATCACGCGTGCGGCGGATGTCACTCTGAAAGAGCGCCGCCGCCTGGTGATGATGGTGCGCGAAACGCCCTACAACCTGGCGCACCTGCGCAATATGACCGCGGTCACTGAAATGGGCGGCATCGTGTTTCCGCCGCTGCCGGCATTCTATTTCCGGCCCGCCTCGATTCAGGAAATGGTCGACCAGACGATTTCGCGCGTCCTGGAAATGTTCGATATCCACGTCCCCGGTCCGACCTGGGAAGGGTCTGCCTGACGGCGCGCGCCTGGTCGAAGCGCGCTAGATCGAAGCGCAGCTATTCCGGGCGCGGCAATTCGAAGCGCGGCTATTCGAAGCGCACGAAGCTCAAGGTGTGTTCGCCACCGCCATCCGCGGCATGGTCCGCGCCGGTGTCGCCGCAGGCCGCGCCGGATGCGTCCGGATCTTCCTGGTCGAAAGCCGTATCGCCATTGGCATCCGCCAATCCGCTGGGGCGCAATCCGGCAAAGTCGAACAACTGGCGATCCATCAGGTGCGAAGGCACCACGTGCGCCAGCGCGTTGAATACATTCCACGCCCGGCCGGGATGCTTGCGGTCCCATTCCTGGATCATGCGGCCGACTTCCTTGCGCTTCAGGTTTTCCTGCGAACCGCACAGGTTGCACGGAATGATGGGAAAACCCCGCTGTTCAGCATAAGCGGCCATATCCGCTTCGGGCAGGTAGGCCAGCGGGCGGATGACAGTGTGCTTGCCGTCATCCGAGACCAGCTTGGGCGGCATGGCCTTGATCTTGCCGCCGTAGAACAGATTCAGAAAGAACGTGCCCAGGATGTCGTCGCGGTGATGGCCCAGCGCTATCTTGGTCGCGCCCAGTTCTCCCGCCACCCGATACAGGATCCCGCGCCGCAGCCGTGAACATAGCGAACACATGGTCTTGCCTTCCGGGATAACGCGCGTGACGACCGAATAGGTGTCCTGCGTTTCGATATGGAAAGGCACGCCCAGGCCCGTCAGGTAATCGGGCAGGATGTGATCGGGGAAACCGGGTTGTTTCTGGTCCAGGTTGACCGCGATCAGCTCAAAGGGAAAAGGCGCGCGTTCACGCAGGCGCATCAGGATATCGAGCAGGCCGTACGAATCCTTGCCGCCCGACATACAGACCATGACGCGGTCGCCCGCTTCGATCATGTTGTAGTCGGAGATCGCGCGCGTCGTTTCGCGGGCCAGCCGCTTGGCCAGTTTGTTGGCCTGCACGCGGGCTTTTTCCTGGGCGGCCCGATTGCCGGAAGAGGAAGTATTCCCTTCCGCCGCGGATGCGGCGCGGAAGGCGGAAGTATCGGGAGCGTTCATGATTCGGAGGCAGTAAAAATGCACCGCGGCCCGGTCGGGTCAGCGCGAGATGTAGATCTCCACGCCGACGGCGGCGCAGTCGGAAAACGCCATGGGCTTGCTGATGCGGATGCGCACGGCGCGGATATCCTCGAACTCCCCCATCAGGCGCTCGGCCACGCGCTCGGTCAGTGTCTCGATCAGGTTGACGTGGGCATGGGTGCATTCCGCGACGATGGCTTCGCGCAGGGCGCGGTAATCCAGCACGCTATGGATATCGTGGTCGTCCACGGCACGGGTGATATCGACATCGATCTCGGCGTCGACATGCAGCGGCTGCGTGGCGCGGCGCTCGTGCTCCAGGATGCCGATGCGGGCGTCCAGGGCAAGCCGGGAAAAAATAATGCGGCGAGTAGGCATGGTTCAAAAGGAGCGGCGTCCGCGGGGCGGGCCGTCCGGTGTCGAATTCGGGATGTGGCATTGTATGCCGCGTGCCCGGCGGCGCGCGGATGCCTGCGCTATCGCTACAATCACCGCAAAACCCAAAATCAGACCGGAAACGGAATGCGGGATACATCCGATGCCATCATTGTAGGCGGCGGCCCGGCCGGCGCCTCGTGCGCGATCTGGCTGGCGCGCCTGGGCCTGGCGCCCCTGCTGGTCGAGGCCGCGTCGCGCCTGGGCGGCCTGGAAAACGACAATCCGTTCCACGACGACTGGATCGCCGTGCTTCCGGGTATGACCGGCCAGCAGGTGGCCGCCAACATCGCGCAAAGTGTCGCGGCCGCGCGCGTGCCGGCCCTGACCGGCGTACGCGCGAGTCAGGTGGCGCGTGCCGGCAACGGTTTCGACGTAACCCTGGAAACGGCCGATGGCGCGCCGTCGCGGGTGCATGGGCGCTTCCTGGTGATCGCTTCCGGTGTACGGGCGCGCGGCCTGCCTGGCGCGGAACCGGGCCAGCAATGGCCCGGCGTCCGGGTCGGCCCCGGCGTTGCGATCCAGGAACAGGATTACCGCGGGCTGTCCGTGGCGGTACTGGGCGGCGGCGACAACGGTTTCGAGAACTACGCCTATGTGCGCGGCCGCGGCGCTCGCGAGGTGCATCTCTATTCCCGCACGGTGCGGGCGCGGCCGCAACTGGTGGCGACCGCCGCCACGCCGGACCTGCATGTCGGCGATTACGTCGTCGACCCGCGAGCGCGCAGCGTCAATGGCCGCCGCTACGACCTGATCCTGGTGTTCTACGGCTGGGAGCCGCAGGCAGGCTTCGCCGACAGCCTGCAATTGGAGCGCGACGCGCGCGGCTACATCGTGACCGACGCGGCTACGGCGCGCACCAGCGCGGCGGGTGTGTACGCCATCGGCGAAGTCGCCAACCGCATGCATCCGTGCGTGGTGACTTCCATGGCCGATGGCGTGGTGGTGGCCAAGGCCATACAGGCGGAAGTGGAGCGGGGAACGGCCACGCTACGCTGAGCGGATGGCGGTGCGATCCGCGGCCGGACGTGCGACGTGCAAATCCCGGGCGGCAAAGGCTGGACCGGCTGTCAGCGCCTGCGAGTGTCAGGCGCTTCCGCGGGCTGCGCTGGCCTGGTCGCGTAAATAGTCGGTGACGGCCTTGGCGTCGCCGCGAAACACGATACGGGCCGCTTTTTCCTTCATATGCCGCGCATATAGCGGGTCGTAGTATTCGTCCAGCAGTACCTGTATCCAGGCCCGATGCGCATCGCAATCGCCGGTTTCCAGTTGCCGCGCCAGCGCGGCCTGCATCAGCGCCATCAGCCGCGCGTAGCGTTCCCCGCCCAATCTGCGGGAAATCGCCCCCAGGCTATCCTGCAGGCGCTGCGAAAACAGCGCGTCGCCCGCATTTCCGTGGTGCGCGGCGAATTCGGCACGCAGGTCCACCACATATTCGCGCAGGATGCGTTCGACGCGTTCTTCCCGGCCGGCGTCCAGCCAGACCAGCGGGGCCGTCTGGATGGCGTGCAGCAATTCCAGGGGCAGGGCGTTGGCGCCGATCAGGCGGCTTTCGTCTTCCAGGACCAGCGTGCGCCAACCGCGCGCTTGCTTGTGCAGCACGTCGACGGCCACGCGATGCTCGAAATCGATTTGCGACGGCTGCGGCGTGACCCGCTTGCCGAAGCCGGATCCGCGATGGTTGGCGTGGCGTTCCAGGTCCACGGCATTGTCGACGTGGTACAGGACATCGGTCTTGCCGCTTCCTGTCAGGCCGCCCAGTACCAGATGGCCGGGCGTCGATGCGCTGGTACGGATGACATCGGCCAGATAGGTGCGCATGGCCTTGTAGCCGCCAGCCACGCGCGGATAGTCGATGCCTGCCTCGTCCTTCAGCCATTGCTGGCTAATGCGGGAACGCAGGCCGCCGCGGAAACAGTACAGATAGCCTTGCGGATGCGCACGGGCGAAATCCGCCCAGGCCTGGATGCGATTCTGCTTGATCTCGCCGGATACCAGCTGCGTGCCAAGGACGATGGCCGCCTGCTGGCCTTGCTCTTTGTAGCGCAGGCCCACCTGTTCGCGTTCGCGGTCATTCATCAGCGGCAGGTTCACCGCGGTGGGAAAGGCGCCGCGCCTGAATTCCACCGGGGCGCGCACGTCCAGCAGCGGCGCGCCAGACAGGAAAAGTTCGCGGAAGGAACGGGCGTCCGGGCGGACGTCGGTGTCGGACATGATGGTGGACATGATGAATAAAAGCGGGGCGGCCCCGGTCAAGCGGCGCTGAGCACGCAGTCCAGCGCCGGCTGCGCGGCCAGGCGCACGCGGAATGCCCGCAGTTCGTCCCGCCGGAATACGTGGACCGTTACGGTATCCCCGGGGCGGTATTGCGATAGCAGCAGTTCCAGGCCGGCGGGGGCATCCACCCGCAATCCGTCCATGGCCACCACCACGTCGCCGGCCGACAGGCCTCCCTTGTGTGCGGCGCCGCCTTCCAGCACGGTGGCCAGCGCCACGCTGTCGCCCTGTTTACGTGTGCGCACATCCAGCGAAGGCAGGTTGGACGCGGGTTTCCATTGCAGGCTGATGCGGTGGTCGGCCAGCAGATCGGCCAGCGGCGGATCGGCGCGGCCGTCGGCGTAGCGCGCGATATAGGCGCGGGCATCCACTCCCGTGGCCTCGCGCACCAGCGCCGGCAGTGCGTCTTCCGGGATGCCGTGCGGCGCGCCGCGATAGAAATCCCGGCCGTAGCGCCGCCACATCAGGCGCATGACGTCGTCCAGTGAATGGCGGCCGCCGCTCTTGCGGCGTATTGTCAGGTCCAGCCCCAAGGCGACCAGCGCGCCCTTGGTGTAGTAGCTGACGATGGCGTTGGGGGAGTTCTCGTCCTGTTTGTAATAGCGGGTCCAGGCATCGAAAGAGCTCTCGGCCACCGATTGCTTGGCGCGTCCCGGCGCACGGACCACCGAGGTGATGGTTTTCGCGAGCAGGCGCAGGTAATCCGGCCGCGTGATCGTGCCGGCGCGCAGCAGGAACAGATCGTCGTAATAGGACGTGAAACCTTCAAAGACCCACAGCAGCCGGGTCAGCGCCGGCTGTGCCAGGTCGTAGGGCGCGAAGGCCGCCGGCTTGATGCGCTTGACGTTCCAGGTATGGAAATATTCATGGCTGACCAGCCCCAGGAATGTCCGATAGCCTTCTCCCTGTCCCGTCTGGCCCTTGACCGGCAGATCCTTGCGCGCGGCCATCAGCGCCGTGGACGCACGATGCTCCAGGCCGCCGTAGCCGTCGCCCGTCACCATGGTCATGAACACATAGCGGTCGCTGCTGTCCAGGAAAGGCGCGCGCCGCGATTGCGGTTCGAAGAAAGCGATCTGGGTTTCGCATATGCGCTGGACGTCGCGCGTGATGCGGGCCAGGTCCAGGCGCGGGATGGCGCCGGTGAATACCAGTTCGTGTTCGGCGCCGTGCGCGGAAAAGCGCGCGACCTGGGGCGTGCCCATCTCCACCGGATGATCGATCAGGGCGTCGTAGTCGGGGGCGCGATATAGGCCGAAGCCGTGCCGCCGCGCCGTGCCCCTGATTCCGCTCGCCTCCGGCAAACTGGTGTAGACCTTCCAGCCGTCGATGCCGGGCGGGGGCTGCAGATCCACCAGGCAAGGCAGATGGGACTGCCCATCGACACACAGGAATACGCTGGTACCGTTAAAGAATGCGTGTGTTTCGTCCAGGTGAGCGCCTCGGACCGAAAGATCCCATGCGTAGACCGTATATTCCACCGTCAGCGGTCCGGCGGCCGGTGCCGCCTTCCAGGTATGGTTGCCCGTCTTGGTGACCGCCACGGCGCGCCCGGCGGCGCTTGCCTTCAGCGTCTCGATCTGGCGTGAGAAATCGCGGATCAGGTAACTGCCCGGAATCCAGGCGGGCAAGGTCAGCGACTGGCCGTCGGGGGTGGGCGCCTCGATCGTAAGCATGATACGGAAACGATGACCCGCCGGGTCATAGGGCTGCAGGCGGTAAATTACAGGGTGCGGGTCCATTATTCCGATAGCGCGTCATCAACTTGGCGCATTCTAATGGTCCTACGCTTTTTGACCACAGGAGACATCCATGAGTGAATCGCTGGTTCTGATCGAGACGCGAGGCCGCGTCGGTGTGCTGACACTGAACCGGCCCCAGGCCTTGAATGCCTTGAACGATGCGTTGATGGATGAACTTGGCCAGGCGCTCCTGGCCTTCGAGCAGGATGCCACCATCGGCGCCATCGTCATCACGGGCAGTGAAAAAGCTTTCGCGGCGGGCGCGGATATCGGCGCGATGAAGGACTGGTCATACATGGACGTGTATGGCAGCGACTACATCACGCGCAATTGGGAAACCCTGAAGCGGGTCCGCAAGCCCGTGATCGCGGCGGTGGGCGGCTACGCGCTGGGCGGAGGCTGCGAACTGGCCATGATGTGCGACATTCTGGTTGCCGCCGAAACCGCGAAATTCGGCCAGCCGGAAATCAAGCTGGGCGTTATTCCGGGCGCCGGCGGCACGCAGCGGTTACCGCGCGCGGTGGGCAAGGCCAAGGCGATGGACATGGTGCTGACCGGCCGCATGATGGGCGCGGAGGAGGCCGAGCGAGCCGGGCTGGTGTCCCGGGTAGTGCCCGCGGACAAGCTGCTGGACGAAGCCATCGAGATCGGCACGGTGATCGCCGCCATGCCTTTGCCCGCCGCCATGATGGCCAAGGAGTGCGTGAATCGCGCCTACGAATCGCCGCTGAATGACGGCATGCTGTTCGAACGGCGCGCCTTCCATTCCCTGTTCGGCACGCCGGACCAGCAAGAGGGCATGGCGGCATTCGTCGAGAAGCGCAAGCCGAACTTCCACCATCGCTAAGAAGAACTGTTTCGTCTTGATACGTTCTTGCAGGGGATGTATCAAGACACCGGCCTACTCTTGGGACTCCATGAAGCAGGGCGGCTCCTTTTCGCCGGGCGCTGGATGAGCAGGCGCGCCGGTTGCTGATGGGGCCCGCCCGGCAACAACAAAGGAGCCCCTCCCATGCGTACTGCCCCCCATTCCGATAAATTGCGGTTGGCCGCCCTGGCCTGCATTCTCGGCGTCAGTGGCATGGCGTCCGCGCAATCGCCGCAACCCACCCTGCGCATGACATCGCCCACCCCGGTGGCCGCGCCCGCTCCGGTCGCGCCCATGAGCGCGCAGGAATTGCACGACACCGCCGTCGACGCCTACATCTATGCCTATCCGCTGGTGTTGATGGAGCTGACCCGCCGCAATACCACCAACGTGTCGTCGGCCCTGGACGGCAAAGCGCCCATGAACCAGTTCGGGCACAAGACGACCTTCCCCGACGCGGATACGCCGAACACGCGCTGGCCGAACCGGGACACCCTGTATTCCAGCATGTGGTACGACGTCAGCAACGGGCCGTTGATCGTGCGGGTGCCCGATGCGGGCAACCGCTTCTACGTATTGAGCCTGCTGGACATGTGGACGGATGTCTTCGCGTCGCGCGGCACGCGCACCAATGGCCCCGGCCCGCAAGCTTTCGCCATCGTCGGACCCTATTGGAACGGCACTTTGCCGCCCGGCCTTGACGTGGTGCGCAGCCCGACGTCCATGGGCTGGGTGGTGGGGCATGTGCAGGCAATGAGCCCGCAGGATTATCCGGCCGTGAACCAGTGGCAGGCCAATATGGGGGCAACGCCGTACGCCGCGCCGCCGGCCATGCCGGGACGACCGACGCCTCCCAGGTCGTTGACCCCCATGTATCCCCAGCCGCCCGGTGCGCGCCCGATGCCGCCGGTGGCCACGCCGCCGGTCTATGCGCCGACCACCCAGGTGGCGCCCAGCTCGGCGCCGCCGGTGGAGCAGGTGGCGGGCATGGACGCCGCAACGTTCTTCGGCCTGTTCGCCGACGCGGTGCGCAACAATCCGCCGCACGCCAATGACAATCCGATGCTGGACCGGCTGCGCCGCATCGGCCTGGGCACCTCGGCACCGCTGGCGTTCTCGCAACTGGATCCGGCTGTGCAGCAGGCGCTGACCCAGGCCGGACCGGAAGCCGGCCGCCGCATTGCCGATTACGTCACGCGGCTGGGCAGCGGCATGAACGGTTGGAATACGGTGTCCGGCGGCATCGGTACCTATGGCACCAACTATCTGCGCCGCGCCGCGGTGGCCTATGCGGGTCTGGGTGCCGGCTTGCCGGAAGACATTCTCTACCCCGTGACCTTGATCGATTCCGATGGCGATCGTCTGATGGGTAACGAGGACTACGTGCTCCACTTCGACAAGGGGCAATTGCCGCCGGTCAACGCGTTCTGGTCGTTGAACCTGTACGGGCCCGACCAGACCTTCGTGCGGAACCAGACCCATCGCTACGCGCTGAGCAGCACCGACAACCTGCGCTATAACGCCGACGGTTCGCTGGACATTTATATCCAGCGCCGCCCGCCACGCGAGGAACGGCAGTCCAACTGGCTGCCGACGCCCGACTCGGGGCCGTTCATGCTGAACATGAGGCTCTATT
>DATJHN010000051.1:0-2079 GCA_035493915.1 Bordetella sp. | reverse complement strand
ATCGCGCAGCTTGCACAGCGCGACTTCGCTGACCCAGTGGTTGGCATGCACGATCAGGTCGTCCGTGCCCGGGTAGATCGGGAAGGCTTCATCCGTCGTGCATTCGAAATCGATGCCGAAGCCTTCCGCCATGCCCAGCATTATGTTGTTGGAGCAGGACTTGGGGGTAGTCGCTACTGCCTTCACCGCCAGCGCGAAATGCTGCTGTTCCAGCACCTTGCGGCGGATCAGCGACAGCGGTACGCCCAGCTGCGTGAAATCGCGATCCGATTCCAGATAGTTCGCGGTGATCGAAATCCCCTTGCTGTTCAGCCCGCTGCGGGCCAGGCCGCCGGCTTCCACGAAGGTCAGCATGTCCGGGCCGTCGTCCTGCCGGATGCGCAGCACGATGGACGTCTCGGCGCATTCCGCGCGCCAGTCCCAGTTCTGGCCGTGCAGCAGATTGCCGGTGGCCGACCGTTCCGGC
The DNA here is from genome assembly GCA_035493915.1 of Bordetella sp. Taxonomy (GTDB): domain Bacteria; phylum Pseudomonadota; class Gammaproteobacteria; order Burkholderiales; family Burkholderiaceae_B; genus Bordetella_C. Next base: position 1,613 of record DATJHN010000051.1, on the reverse strand, counting down.
AGCACCAGGGCGCCGGTGCAGCCATCGCCGGGCTCCAGTTCGGCGGCCTTCTTTTTCTCGGCGCGCGCCTTGGCGACGACTTCCGTGCGCGCGTTGATCATCACGATGTCTTCCAGCGGCACGCCGGCGCCCTCGGCGATCCCGCGCATTTCCTCGATGTAGTGCGAACCGTAGGCCTCGATTTCCTTCGCGAAGGATTCGATCAGCCGCGTGCGCGCGGCGCCCTCATAGCCCAGCGTGACCAGCGTCTGGCCATACATCGCGGCGCTTTTGCGGACCCGGTCCACCGCGGCGCGCCCGTACTGCACGCCGCGCTCAAAGGGTTTTCCGGCGACGGAAATAAAGGGGAATTGTTCGGGCGTAGTGGGCATGGGGTATCCGCGGTAGGCATGGGAACGACCCGCGGCCGGGGGCGCCATGCCGGCGCCTGCGCTTGCGGGTTACTGGAACCGGAAAAGTTTATCCCAAATTGGCGCCAAAAATATCCGGGATTATCCCAGCGTGCAGGACGCACGTTTGGTGATCGGTCCGCGCGACAACCACGGTCCGGACGGCACCCATGTGCCGCTGTCCGGCGTGTCGACACGTCGAACCGGCCTTGATTGCGGAGCTTGGCGTAGCCACATGCCCGCCGGCACGGGCGCTTCGTTCGCCGCACAAACAAAAACGCCAGGTCCGAGGACCTGGCGTTTTTGCGGGAACAAAGGCTCCGGACTGGCCGGAGCCTGCGACAAGACTTCGATTAGAAGTCCATGCCGCCCATGCCACCCATGCCACCGGGCATACCAGCCGGAGCAGCGGGCTTGTCTTCGACCAGCTCGACCACGGCGGCTTCGGCCGTCAGCAGCAGGCTGGCGACGGACGCGGCGTTTTGCAGGGCGGTGCGGGTCACCTTGGTGGGATCCAGCACGCCTTGCTCGACCAGGTCGGCGTACTCGCCGGTCGCGGCGTTGTAGCCGTAGCTGCCCTTGCCAGCCAGCACGGAGTTGACGACCACGCTGGCTTCTTCACCGGCGTTGGTTACGATCGTGCGCAGCGGCTCTTCGACGGCACGCAGGATCAGCTTGATGCCGGCGTTCTGGTCAGGCGTATCGCCCTTCAGCTGGGCAATGGCTTGCTTGGCACGCAGCAGGGCCACGCCGCCACCAGCCACCACGCCTTCTTCCACCGCGGCACGCGTGGCGTGCAGGGCGTCTTCGACGCGAGCCTTCTTTTCCTTCATTTCGATTTCGGTCGCGGCACCGACACGGATCACCGCCACGCCGCCGGCCAGCTTGGCCACGCGCTCTTGCAGCTTTTCACGGTCGTAGTCCGAGGTGGCTTCCTCGATCTGGACACGGATTTGCTTGACGCGCGCTTCGATCGACTTGCTGTCGCCGTGGCCGTCGATGATCGTGGTGTTTTCCTTGCCCACTTCGATGCGCTTGGCTTGGCCCAGGTCTTGCAGCGAGGCCTTTTCCAACGACATGCCGGTTTCTTCGGAGATGACCACGCCGCCCGTCAGGATGGCGATGTCTTCCAGCATGGCCTTGCGGCGGTCGCCGAAGCCAGGCGCCTTGACGGCGGTGGTCTTCAGGATGCCACGGATGTTGTTCACAACCAGGGTGGCCAGC
>DATJHN010000050.1:0-5630 GCA_035493915.1 Bordetella sp. | reverse complement strand
ACCGCGGTCCTTGCCCACATCATGACATCGGCTTCTCACAGCGCGGCGGTACCTGCCGCGAATCCCCGCTTGCACGCCATGTTGCACGCGCCGGTCGCGGCGACACTGATACGTCTGAGCTGGCCAAATATTCTGATGATGCTGGCGCAGGCATCGACCGGGCTGATCGAGACCTGGTTCCTGGCCAAGCTGGGTACCGATGTACTGGCCGGCGTGGCGGTCATCATTCCCGTGCTCATGCTGATGCAGAACATGTCGCAGGGCGCCATGGGTGGAGGAATTTCCTCGGCGATTGCCCGTGCGCTGGGGGCCGGACGTCGCGATGATGCCAATCACCTGGCGCGTCACGCTGTCGTGCTGAACGGAGGAATCGGCCTGGTCTTTACCGCGCTTTTGTTGGCGTTCGGCAGGCCGCTGTTTCATTTGCTGGGCGCGGACGGTCCGGCGCTGGATGCCGCGACGCTTTATGGGCATGTGGTGTTCGCCGGCTTGCCGTTGATGTGGGCGATGAACGCATTGGCCAGCGTGATCCGGGGAACGGGAAATATGCTGGTGCCAGGCGCCGTGATCTGCGGCGGCGCGCTGTTGCTGATACCGCTTTCGCCCTGCCTGATATTCGGTTTCGGCCCGCTGCCTGCCATGGGGGTGGTGGGCGGTGCCTGGGCGCTCATCCTGTATTACGTGGCCGGCATGCTGATTCTTGGCGCCTATTGCTTGAGCGGGCGCAATCCCGCCCGGCTGGTGCGCGGCGGCCTGCAGTGGTCGAAGATGCGGGGAATCTTGGTAGTGGGCGGTGTCGCCTGCGTGAACTCCGTACTGACCAATACCATCATCGCGGCAAGCGGCGCGCTGGTCGGTGCCTATGGCGGCACGGCGGCGCTGGCCGGCTACGCGACCGCGGCCCGACTCGAATATCTATTGTTGCCGATCGCCTTTGGCCTGGGGGCGCCGATGGTTGCAATGGTGGGTTCCAATATCGGCGCCGGACAAAATGAAAGAGCACGGCGGATCGCGTTGGCGGGCGGCTTCATGGCATTTACGATGGCCGAAGCGATAGGCCTGATTGCCGCCACCTGGCCGGAAGCGTGGCTGCGGCTGTTCGGCGCCGATGAGCATTTGCTGCAGGCGGGCGCGGCCTATCTGCGGATGGTCGGGCCGTTCTATGGATTTTTCGCCATGGGATTTTCGCTGTACTTCGCGTCGCAAGGCGCCGGCAAGTTGAAGTGGCCCTTGACGGCGGGTGGCCTGCGCCTGATCCTGTATGTTGGCGGGGGCGGTGCGGTGCTGGCGCTGTCGCACAGTTTGAGCGCGTTCTACGCCATGGGCGCGGTGGCGATGGTCACGTATGGCTCGGTGATAGTCTGGTCGGTCGCCGCGCGGACCTGGTTCCGCGATACCGCGCGTACGTAGGCCCGAAGGCCAGCGGTGGGCGTTGAGTTGCGCCACGTGGTCCCCGGCGCATAATGTCCGCATCCATGGACGGGCCGAGCGCATGACGTGCATGGCCCGCGCACCTTACGGGGAGGACGGCCCATGAATGCACCGCATCAGATCGTCGATGAAGCCATACGCTCACGCCGCAGCGTGCGGGGGTTTTTATCGACGCCGGTGCCCGCGGAGACGATCAGGGAAATCCTGACGGTGGCATCGTATGCACCCAGCGGCAGCAACATCCAGCCATGGAAGGTGCATGTGATCACGGGCCGCACACGCGATGCGATGTCGGCCGCGCTGCTCGGCGCGCATGAGAACAAAAAGCCGGAGACGCGCGAGTACCAATACTACCCGACCAAGTGGCGCAGTCCGTATATCGAACGTCGCCGGCAAACCGGATGGGGTCTTTATTCCACGGTCGGCATCGCCAAGGGCGACCGTGAAGGATCGGCGCGGCAGCATGGGCGCAACTATGCCTTGTTCGGCGCCCCGGTTGCGTTCATCTTCTGCATTGATAACGACCTGGAAAAAGGCAGTTGGCTGGACTTCGGCATGTTCCTGCAGAACATCATGGTGGCGGCGCGCGGACGCGGACTGCATACCTGCCCGCAAGCGGCGCTCGCTAACTATCCGGATATCGTCAAGCCCTTGCTGGGTATTGGAGAGGACCAGACGCTGGTATGCGGTCTATCGATGGGCTATGAGGATCCGGATTGCGTGGCGAACACTTTCCGGCCGCCGCGAATCGGGCTTGAAGATTTTGTGACGATTCATGATTGATAGCGGGCCATTGCCGCAATCAGGCGGTGGGCCCCTGAGCGCTCCAATGACGCCGTCATGTGAAATCACTTCCCAATACAGAAGCGGGAAAAAATCTCGCCTAGCAGGTCGTCGCTGGTGAATGCGCCGGTGATCGACGACAGGCTTTCGTGTGCCAGGCGCAGTTCTTCCGCGAACAGGTCCAATACGCGATCATCCTGCGCCGCGTGCGCCGTGGCGACGGCCAGGTGTTCTTCGGCTTGCTGCAGGGCGCGCAGATGGCGTTCGCGCGCGAGCCACGGGGATTCCGCGCCAGGGTTCCAGCCGGCGATATCCAAGAGCGCCTTGCGCAGGGTATCCAGGCCCGTACCCGTGCGGGCGGAGATGCGCAAGACGGCGTTGCCGGACGCGGGCGGCGCATCGACCATTGCCTCGGTGCTGAATTCGTAATCCTTGGAACGGCGTTTGACCGCGGCAATGTCATCACCGGGGGCAGGATGCGTGGACGGGTCGGGCCCATGAAGACCGGCGGCAATGCCATCCATCGCGGCGTGATGGGTATCCGGCGATGTGACCAGATCAATCTTGTTGATCACTTCAAGAACCGGCGTCCCCGCCGGCAACCTGGCGGCGATTCCCGCGTCCAGAGCCTCTTCTCCGACCGAGGTCGCATCCTGCAGATGCAAAATAACGTCAGCCCGCTCGATTTCCTTCCAGGTGCGAGCGATGCCGATCTGTTCCACCGGGTCGTCGGTTTCGCGCAATCCCGCCGTGTCGACAATATGGAGCGGGATGCCGTCCAGGTGGATTTCCTGCACCACTTTGTCGCGTGTCGTGCCGGCGATGGGGGTGACGATGGCGACTTCGTCGCCCGCCAGTGCATTCAACAGACTGGATTTCCCCACGTTCGGCCGGCCTGCCAATACGACGTGCAGGCCTTCGCGCAGGATCACTCCCTGGCGCGTTTGCGCGATGATGCCGCGCAGATCGGCGGACAGCGCTTCCAGCATCGGCCTGGCTTGGTATTTCTCCAAAAAATCGATCTCTTCTTCCGGAAAATCCAGCGTGGCCTCGACCAGCATGCGCAGATGCACGATGCGGTCCGCCAGGGCATTGACCTTCTGCGAGAACACTCCCGACAGGGAAGCCATCGCCCCACGCGCCGCCGCGTCGGAGGTGGCTTCGACCAGATCCGCCACGGCTTCCGCCTGCGCCAGATCGATACGGCCGTTCAGGAAGGCCCGCTGCGTGAATTCACCGGGCTCCGCGATGCGCAATCCCATGTCGCGTCCGGCATCCAGGCACAGCTTGAGCACGCGCCGCAACACGGCCGGGCCGCCGTGTCCCTGCAGCTCCAGCACGTCTTCGCCGGTATAGGAATGCGGCGCCGGGAAAAATATCGCGATGCCTTCGTCCAGCATTTCGCCATCGGCGGTTGTGAACGGCAAAAGATGAGCGTGCCGAGGAGTCAGGTCGCGCTGAAAAAGGCGACGCACCAGAATGGAAAGGGATGCACCGGAGACGCGCACGATGCCCACGCCGCCGCGGCCGGGCGCTGTCGCGATCGCCGCGATGGGCACTGACACTATCAGGGACATATAACCAGATCGACTAGGCAATAAGGGAATATAACCGTTGCGCGAGCCATCTTTGCTGGGTATGTTGCGCCGTGGAGTTCAAGGACAACTTGATCAGGAGCTATTTATTATGTCTAGCTGGATAACCCGGGCCATTGCGGGTGGTATCACCGCAATGGCCATCGCGTTCGGCGCGCAAGGCAGCGCCGTGGCGAGGGACCTGGTGATCGGTTTGAAAACCGAGCCCAGCTCACTCGATCCCCAATATCATTCGCTGACGCCGAACACGCAGATAGCGTTGACCATTTTCGATCCGCTGGTGTCGGCGGACGACAAGCTCAATCCTCGTCCCGCGCTGGCCGAGTCCTGGACCGTGGACGGCAATGTCTGGACGTTCAAGCTGCGGCCCAACGTAAAGTTCTCCGATGGCACGCCCTTTACCGCCGATGACGTGGTCTTCACGTTCGACCGCGTGCCCAAGGTGCCGAACAGCCCCTCGCCCTTCACGCTCTATCTGAAGGACATAGCGAAGACCGAAGCGGTCGATCCCCTTACGGTGCGCATCACCACCAAGGGTCCGTCGCCGCTGCTGTTGCCCAACCTGGGCCAGATTGCCATCCTGTCGAAGAAGGCTGCCTCGGGCCCCGCGCCGGAAGGCAAGACGACCACCGAGTTGAATTCCGGTGACGGCCTGGTCGGCACCGGCCCCTATAAGTTCGTATCGTGGAAGCGTGGCGCCGAACTGGTGCTGGCCCGCAACGATAATTACTGGGGCAAAAAGCCGGTCTGGGACAAGGTCATCTACAAGCCCATGACCAACGCGGCCAGCCGCGTCGCGGCCCTGCTGGCCGGGGATGTGGACATGATCGAGGATCCCCCAACCGACGATCTGCCCAAACTGAAATCCGATAAGAACCTGTACATCCAGCAGACGCCTTCGGTGCGTGTGATGTATGTGGCCATGGATCAATTCAGCGACGTCAGCCCCGGCATCACGGATGCGGAAGGCAAGCCACTGGCCAAGAATCCGCTGAAGGACAAGCGCGTGCGTGAAGCGCTGTCGCTGGCCATCGATCGCAAGGCCATCGAGGACCGCGTCATGGGTGGCGTTTCGGCGCCCGCGGGCAACCTGTTGCCCTACCCGATGTTCGGCGCGTCCAAGACCTACGCCGAAGCGCCCAAGGCTGACGTCAACAAGGCCAAGAAGCTGCTGGCCGATGCCGGTTATCCCAAGGGTTTCGAAATCACGCTGGGCGCGCCTTCCGGCCGCTACATCAACGACTCCAAGGTGGCGCAGGCGATCGCGTCCATGTGGAGCCGCATCGGCGTGAAGACCAACGTGGAAGCCTCGGCGCCGCCGGTATTCTTCAAGAACCGCGATTCGTACAAGTACAGCGCCTATCTGGCGGGCTGGTCGGTGACCAGCGGCGAGATGTCCAACGCCCTGGGGTCGCTGGCGGTGACTTCCGACCCGGCCAAGGGCCTGGGCACGACCAACCGCGGGCGCTATTCCAATCCGGAAATGGACAAGCTGTACACGGAAGCGTCCACGACCATGGACGACGCCAAGCGGGCGGAGCTGCTGTCCAAGGCCGCGGACATCGTAATGGCCGACTACGGCCTCCTGCCCATTCATTTCGAGTTGTCCGTCTGGGCGATGAAGAAGGACATCCGTTATCCGGGGCGCTCCGATCAAATGACGGAAGCCCAGGACGTGACGGTCAAGCAGTAGTCGTGCGCGGCGATGCGGGGGCGCAACGCGGCCGCTAGAGGGCCGCGCCGCTTCCGCTCGAGTAGCAAGTCGCGCTGCGACAGGAGAGTTCATTGTTAGCGACGATAATTCGGAGGCTGCTGCAGACC
>DATJHN010000049.1:0-5296 GCA_035493915.1 Bordetella sp. | reverse complement strand
CGGACGGAACTGGAGCAGGCCATGGCCGGCGCCGTCACGGTGGATGCACCCGCCGACGATTCTGATCACGGCCCGCACGGCTACGCCCGCTATCTGCGCCTGATGCACGCGCACCGGCCCGCGCCCGGCGCCAGCCAGCCGGATCTGGACGACTGGGCGCGCGGCGTCCTGCGCGCGCATGGTGCATTCCAGCTGCTGACGACCCTGCGCCATGGGGTGTGGGGCGTGGAGGGCCTGAACCGCCGCGTGGCGCAGCTATTGCGCGAACATGAACTGATCGAGGCCACGGACGCCTGGTACGCCGGCCGTCCGGTCCTGGTGACGCGCAACGACTATGCGCTGGGCCTGATGAACGGCGACATCGGCATCACCCTGGCACTGCCTGGCGAGGACGATGGCCGGCCTGCCGTCCTGCGCGTCGCGTTTCCCATGACGGACGGCAGCGGCCGCATCAAGTGGGTGCTGCCCAGCCGCCTGCAGGCGGTCGAAACGGTGTTCGCATTGACGGTGCACAAGTCGCAGGGGTCGGAGTTCGACCACGCCGCCGTGGTCCTGCCGGAACGGCTCAGTCCCATCCTGACGCGTGAACTGCTCTATACGGGCATTACGCGCGCCCGTGCGTTCCTGACCTTGTTGAGCCCCGGCGGCGACCAGATCCTGGAACAGGGCATCGCGCGGCAGGTGCGCCGCGCCAGCGGCCTGCTGGCATAGGGCCTGTCAACCCTGGTCAGGCAGGCGGCTGGTCCGGTGCGGGCTGAACGTAACCGCCCAAGGCCAATATCTTTACCAGGCCTTCCGCCGAATACGGCTTTTCCAGGAACTCGAAGCCGTGCATGCCCTGTTCCGCCAGCACGTGGCTATAGCCGCTGGTCAGGACCACACGCAGTCCGGGCCAGCGCCGGCGCGCCGCGGTTGCCAGTTCGATGCCGCTCATGCCCGGCATGACGACGTCGGAAAACAGCAGGTCGAAGCGGCCGTTGTGGGCACTGAGCAGGGCCAGCGCGGATTCTCCGTCGGTGGCCCAATGCGCCGTCAATCCCAGTTCGTGCAGCAGCCCCAGCGCGAAGCGTCCCACGGTTTCGTTGTCCTCGACCAGCAGCACCGATAGCGGCTTGCCGCTGGAAACGATGGAAACCGGAGCGCTGTCCTCGCTGTCGACCGCCGCTTCGGCATTGGCGCAGGGCAGATAGAGCGTAAAGGTCGTGCCCGTACCCATGCGGGTCTCGACACCGATCTCGCCGCCGGATTGCTTGGCGAAGCCGTAGGCCTGGCTCAGGCCCAGGCCGGTGCCTTTGTTGACGGCCTTGGTGGTGAAGAACGGTTCGAAAATCCGCCGCAAGGTGGCGGGTTCGATGCCCGTGCCGGTGTCGGTGACCGACACCGCGACGAAGTCGCCGCTGGCGCCGGCATGGCCGCGTACCGGCGGGATATGGGCCACCTGGCGTGCGCCGATGGTCAACTGCCCGCCGCGCGCCATGGCATCGCGCGCATTGATCACCATATTCAGGACCGCTGTTTCGAACTGGTTCGGGTCCGCTTCGATGGGGCGTATGCCTTCCGCCAGGTCGAAGTGCAGCCTGACCGGCGAGCCGGTCGTGGTACGGATGATGTGTTCCATGCCGCGCAACCGTGCGGATACATCGAAGACTTCCGGCATCAGGGGCTGCTTGCGCGCGAAGGCCAGCAGCTGGCGGGTCAGCTGCGCCGCCTTGGTCGAGGTGTCGGCGATGGCGTTGATGTAGCGCAGGCGCTTTTCATCGGTCAATCCCGGCCGCCGCAGGAGCTCCGCGGACGATCGGATGATGGTCAGCAAATTGTTGAAATCATGCGCCACGCCGCCGGTGATGCGGCCGATCGCTTCCATCTTCTGCGCCTGGTTCAGCGCGTCGCGGCTGCGATCCAGGGCGAGCTGGGCTTCGCGCCGCTCGGTCACGTCGCGGGTGATTTTCGCGAAACCGATGAACTCGCCCTTCTCGTCGCGGATGGGGTCCAGCACCACGCTGGCCCAGAAGCGGGTGCCGTCCTTGCGCATGCGCCAGCCTTCGCCCAGGAAGCGGCCCTCGCGCAGGGCCGTCGCCAAGGAGCGCGCCGGTTCGCCTCGCTCGCGGTCCTCCGGCGTGTAGAAGCGCGAGAAGTGCTGGCCGATGATTTCGTGGGATGTATACCCCTTGATTGCCTGCGCGCCGGCGTTCCAGTTGGTGATGCGTCCTTCCGCGTCCAGCATGTAAATGGCGTAGTCGCGCACTCCCTGCACCAGCAGCCGGAAGCGCTGTTCCGCGGCGAACAATGCTTCCTGCGCGCGTTTTTTATCGCTGATGTCACGGGTGACCTTGGCGTAGCCCACCAGCTCACCGTCGTCGTCGTACACCGGATCGATGACCACATTGGTCCAGAACCGCGTGCCATCCTTGCGCACGCGCCAGCCTTCCGCCTCGTAGGAGCCGTGTTCGACGGCGATGCGCAGGGCGCGCTCCGGCAGGCCGTCGCGGCGGTCCTCATCCGTGTAGAAACGCGAAAAATGCTGGCCGATGATTTCGTCGGCGGTATAGCCCTTGAACCGTTCGGCGCCGGTGTTCCAGCTGACGATGTAGCCATCTGTATCCAACAGATAGATCGCGTAGTCCTTGATCGCGCGCAGCATCAATGCGAAGCGGCGATCGGCGGCAAGGGATTGCAGGGAAGAATTCTTGGGAGTCGGGTGAGTCATGGCGCTCTCGTGGGCCTCGCTGGCGCGGCGTCCGCTCTGTCGCGTCGGGTATGACGTTGCCGTAGGGTGATGGACATGGTTGTCCATCAAGAATACAGGGGGCAAGTCTATTCTCAAAGCCGGGGTCACGGGCGCGTGGCATGTTCGGCGATGTATTGGCGTAACCAGCCGTGCCCCGGGTCCTCCTGGTGGCGCTCATGCCAGTATAGGGATACCGACAGCGTAGGCAGCTTCAGCGGGACGTCCAGCAGGGCCAGGCCGGTCGAGCGCGCGGCGGCCTTGGCCACGCTCATCGGTACGGTGGCGATCAGGTCCGAATCGGCCACCACGTAGGGGCCCACCATATAGCTGGACAGGGTGGCGGCCACGGTGCGCTGACGGCCCATCGCCTGCAGCATGCGATCGATGGCGATGCTGAAATAGCCGGTGTGCGCGGCCAGGTCGACGTGGGGATAGCGCAAATAGGCGTCCAGGTTCCAGCGGCGCAGGCAGGGATGCTGGTCGCGCACGATGCACACCGCCGGCTCGTCGTACAGGAAGCGGGCGCGCAGGCTCTGCGCGGGATCCGGGAAATAGCCGGCCAGCAGCTCCACATGATTGGTGTCCAGCATGCTCAGCCCATGCTGCAGCCGGGCGGGCATGACGCGCAGGTGCAGATGCGGCGCGTCGCGCGCCAAGCCAGGCAATACGCGCGGCATCAGGGTGAACTGCATGTAGTCCGTCGCGTACAGCGAAAACGTGCGCGCCGTCACGCGCGGGTCGAACGCTTCGCGCGGGCCGGTGGCGCGCTGCCAGCGGGCCAGCAGCGGCTGGAATTCCAGGTGCAGCGCCAGCGCGTGCGGCGTCGGCTGCCAATGGGTGCCTTCACGCACCAGCAGCGGGTCGTTGAACAGCCTGCGCAGCCTGCTCAGCGCCGCGCTCATGGCCGGTTGGCTGACGCCGACCTGCTCCGCGGCGCGCGAAATCGCGCGGCAGGTCATCAGCGCGTCGAAATGGATGAGCAGGTTCAGGTCCGGGGATTTCATGCCGCTGTCCTTCCTGGTGGGCGCCGCCGCGCGCGGGCGCGTGCCGCTGCCACGCCATGCCTGGCTATGGAGTCATAAATGACGTTGATATGACTATAAATGGAAACGCCTGCCGCGCGCGCCGCCCCGGGCCTAGGATTTCCCCGTGCAACACACACCGCCCGGATTCCAGCGGACCACGATTCGCGCCTGGGCATAAACGGACAAGGGGAATACATAAATGAAAGCACGCATGCTGCGCGGATGCTGTGGAATGCTGGCCGGTATGGCCATGGCGCTATCCGGAGGGGCGGCCATGGCCGCCTGGCCCGGCGACAAGATCGTCCGCATGGTGGTGCCTTTCGCGGCGGGCGGTTCGACCGACCTGATCGCCCGCAAGCTGGCGGAAGGCCTGAGCAAGAACCTGGGCGCCAACGTCATCGTCGAAAACCGCCCGGGTGCCGGCGGCACCGTCGGCACGGATTACGTCGCGCGCCAGCCGGCCGACGGCTACACCATCCTGATGGGCTCGGTCAGCACGCATGGCAGCGCGCCGTGCATCTATCCCAGCCTGCCCTATAACGCCGCCAAGGACTTCACCCCGCTGGCGGTGGTGGCGACGATACCCAACGTCATCGTCATCAACAATGCGAAGGTGCCGGCGCAGGATCTGCAAGCCTTCGTGGCCCTGGCCAAGAAGGATCCGGGCCGCTACACCTATGCATCCAACGGGCCGGGTACGTCGAATCACCTGGCGTCGGCCTTCTTTACCAGCGCCGCGGGAATTTCGATGACGCACGTGCCGTATCGCGGATCGGGACCGGCGCTGATCGATCTGCTGGGCGGCCAGGTCGACATGATGATGGACGTGATCATGACCTCGTATCCGTACATCAAGGAAGGCAAGCTGCGCGCGCTGGCGGTCACGTCCGCGCAACGCAGTCCGATGCTGCCCGACGTGCCCACCGTCGCCGAATCCGGCTATCCGGGTTTCGAGGCCATCGTCTGGTTCGGCATGTTCGCGCCGGCCCACCTGCCCGCCGATATCACCACGCGCCTGAGCCAGGCCATCGTCGCGGTGCAGAACGGTCCGGAGATGAAGCAGTACCTTGAAAGCACCGGTTCGCAGGTGTCCTCGGTAACCGGCGACGCCTTCGCCGCCATGATCAAGGACGACAACGCCAAATGGTGCAAGGTCGTCAAGCAGGCGGGCATCAAGCTCGAGTAGGCATATACGAGCGGTGCGCGGCCGGGCCCCGTGCCGCGCCAGATTCACTTTTTTCAGGAAGACAACGATATGTACCGTATCGGCATAGACGTCGGCGGGACGTTTACCGACTTCACCATGATCGACGAAGCCGCCGGCGTGGTGCACTTCCATAAGGTGCCGTCCACGCCCGACGATCCGTCGCGCGCCATCGCCAGCGGCATCGCCGGCCTGCTAGAAGCGCATGGCGTCGAACCGTCCCAGGTATCGCACGTCGGCCACGGCACCACGGTGGCAACCAATCTGATCATCGAGCGCAAGGGTGCGCGGGTCGGCCTGATTACCACGCGCGGTTTCCGCGACGTACTGGAAATCGGC